>JBKHWN010000210.1:0-4102 GCA_046566505.1 Gammaproteobacteria bacterium | reverse complement strand
CGCCCTCGCAACTGTAGTTGAGCCCGACCACCGGCTTGTCGAGATAGAAATACGCCGCGATGTTCTGCGCGTCGTCCGGGTCCAGGTCGGTTTCCGGCAGGTTCACCGGCGTACCGGCGATGGTTTGCTCGGGCGCGATGTCGCAGCCACCGAGCACCAGCAGGGTGAAAAGAAGCGCGGACAGGTATGCGGAGTACTTCATGGCCACCAGCGGTGTCGTCAATTCAGTTACTGGAAATCCACGGTCACGGTGCCGGTGGATGTCGGGGCGTAGGGCGCATCGTCGGGAATCGGCAGGCAGCGCGGCGGCAGCACGCCGGCAAGCAACGCTGCGTCCAGGATCGCCAACGCACCGCCCTCGGGCAGCACGGGAACCGGCAGGATGAAACCCACCCTACCGTAACGGAACGCCGTTTCGGGTAGCGTTTGTGTCGAAGCGCTGTAAGCGACTGCAACCACCCTGCCCTTCGCGTCCAGCACGGCCGGCACGGGCGACACCGCATGCGCACTCTTCAGGATGCTCCACAGCTGGATGGACACCGCCCCCGGTGGGACGGCCATCCGGTACCCGACCGGCTCCACCTGTCGCGCCGGCACGGCGGGAAACTGCAGCACCTGGCGCCGGTCGACGCGCTTCGTCACCAACGCAATGGCTGCCGGCGAATCGCAGCGCCGCCAGACGGCCCCTGCTTCACCGGCAACCGTGTCAGCGGCCGGCGGCGCGTCCACGCCGTCACTGCCGACCTCGCTGGCCATCACCGTGCGCGTCATCCCGGTACCGTCGGGCAGCACGTAGAAACGTTCGGATTCGCGCTGCTCCAGCACGCGGTCCATGTCCTCGACGTCGATGTATTGCTCGTCGTCCAGCGTGGTCAACCGCGGACGCAGCGCGGCGTCCTGCCCGCCGCCGCCCTGCCCTGCAGAAACCGTCGCGGCCGGTGCGGCACCGCCGTCAACCATGGCACCCGCTTCGCCCGGCGGCGGCGCCGTCTCGACGACAACCTGCCGGCCGGTCACCGGGTCCACATACGCGGCCATGCCACCGGGGGAAGACCCGGTGGCCGTGCAGCCGGCGAGCAGGAAGATGGCAACGAAAACCGGCAACACCCGGAAGGTGTCACCAGCTCGTGCGGTAGGCAAAGCCAAAGTAGATGATCTCGGCCTTGGTCTTGATGTCGAGGCCCGCGTACGGGTTGTAGACGATGTTGTCCAGGCCCGTGCAGTTCGCCATGCAGCTCGAATCCGCCGGGATGCTGTCCTTGGATATGAGATAGGACGCGGTGAAATCAACCTGCGACTCCTTGTCCCACTTGTACCCCAGGCCCAGGCCGTAGAGCTGCGCGTTGTTGATCGGCACCATCGGGCTGCGGCGGTCGTCCGGGATGGCCGATGCCCGCGGCTCGAAGCCGCCGCGCAACGTCAGACGATCGGTGAAGTCCCACTCCACGCCGACACCGAAACTCCACACATCCTCGAAGCCCAGCGGGAAACGCAACGAGCTCTGGGTGATGCCCGGCGCAAGCAGGCGTGCCAGCGCCATGGCCGCCACGTTGCGGTCGAACTTGATGTCGAACGCGCCCCACTCGCTGAAGTTCGTCCAGCCGGCGTCGACGTTCACTTTCCAGCGCGGCAGGAAGCGCCAGGAAATACCCGTCTGCATGTGCGCCGGGTAGGTCAGGTCCATCGACAGGATGCCGGTCTCGGTTTCGCCGATGAAGCTCGGCATGCCCAGTACGGCCAGCGCGATCGAACCGGTCGGCGAGCGGCCGATCGAGTTGATCAGGTCCTGCGTCGGCTGCGAATAGTTGATGTTGTACTTGCCCTTGAGGTCCATCTCGGCTTCGGACTGCCAGACCAGGCCCCAGGAGAACGTGTCGCTGGGCGTCCACAGCACGCCGAGGTTGTACGTCGGCGACATGCGCTGTTCCATCGCCATGTCCATCTCGGCCAGCGCCTCGAACGGGTCCAGGCCCTCTTCCGCGCCGCAGGCGCCGAACAGGAAGATGTCCAGCACCAGGTTGGACTCGCCGCGGAACGGCGCGCAGATGTCCTCGTCCAGCACGCGCGCGAAACCGAGCAGCTCGTTCGGCGTGCGGAAATCCATCTGCAGCGCGATTGCCTGGTAGGACAGGCCCACCGAGCCACCGACGGCCCAGCGGTCGTTCACCTGCCAGCCGAACGACGGCGACAGGTAGGTCACGCGCTGGATGGCCACGCGCTTGCCCAGGAAATTGCCGGGATCGTCATCGGAGCGGTGGAAACCGGCGATCATCGGCGCGTAGATGCCGTTGGCGAAGGTCACCTTGGAACCGGCCGGCTTGATCGAGAACGCCGGCAGCGGGCCGCCCATCACCGGGCCGGGCGGCAGGTCGATCATCTCGTCGACCACCGGCAGGTACAGCGACACGCCCTTCACCGACGAAGAACCGGTCTTGAAGGAACGGCAATAGTCCGCGCCGTCATCCGGTGCGTCATCGCACACCACCGGGTCATCGGAGAAGCCGAACACGTTGTAGTCCGGCGGCGCGGTGAATTTCGACTCCAGCGCGAAATCGACCGCGATGAACTGCAGGTCCACGCGGCGGCCTTCCAGCCGGGCCAGCCCGGCCGGGTTGAAGTGGATGGCACTGATGCCCGGCGGGTCCGCCGTCACGGCGTTGCCCAGCGACATCGCGCGCACGTCCGCGGCGATGTTCGTGGCCAGTTGCGCCTGGGCCGCCGGCGCGGCCAGCGCGGCAACCAGCGCCAGGGCACGGACTCTCGACTGCGTCTTGCTCATGCTCGGTCCTGTCTCTTCGCTTGGGCCGGGGACGACCGGGCAATTACTTCTTGAGGCCGGCAATGTCTATGGGCAGCGATATGCCGAGCGAAACGTCGGACGCCTCTTCCGTCAGGCCGAAACCGAAGCCGACGTTGACGATGCGCTGGGGCGACATGCGGATGCCGACCGAAGCGTTCAGCGACGCGGAGGTGGAATCCTCCGAGCCGACGAAATCACCGTTGCTGAACAGGTATTCGGTCTGGAACGCGTAGCTCTGCGAATAGGACACGCTCACCGACAGGTCATAGGACAGCGAATACGCCATGCCGAAGGAGAAACCGATGGAATCGCCCGGGTGCACTTCGGTCAGTACGCGGTTGCCGCGCGCCTGGTCGAGATCCGTGACGTCGAAGCCCATGGTGTAGCTGAGGCTGCCGTAGACCACGGCCGGGTCGATTACCTTGCTCGTGCTCGCGCCGAAGGACGAAGCGTAGTAGCCCTTGCCCGAGGAGAGATCGGTGTTCGGGTTGATCTTGTACGGGCTGTCGCCGGTGGCGGTGGAGAACGTCGCAAACAGCGTGGTGCTGGGCGCACCGCGCTGGATCGGGAACGGCTGCCAGCGCAGGCCGAAGGACACGTCGCCCAGCGCCGCGCCTTTGACGTCCTTCGCGGAGTCGTATTTGATGACCAGCGGCAGGCGCGTGTTGATCGTCAGGTTGTTCCAGATGCCGTAGTCGACGGAGAAACTGTTGGAGAAGGAGTGCTGCGCATCCTGCTCGATCATGAAGCGGCTGATGTTGCCGCTGTCGGAGAACGCGATGTCGACGCGGTCGTTGCGGTAGTAGCCGTAGTCGAAGGAATAGTTGAGCGCGAACTCGCCGGACTTCAGCAGCGAATACTGCTTCTCCGCGGACTGGAAGACTTCCTTCAGTTGCGCCTCGGTGGTCACGTCGCCTTCCTGGGTGGCGAGTGCTTCGCGGGCCTTGTCCGCCGGGGCGGGTGCGGGCGCAACCGGTGCGGGCGCGGCGGCCGGTGCAGGTGCTGCCGTTGTTGCCGGCGCCGCTTCTGTCGATGTCGCTTCTGTCGACGTCGCTTCTGTCGATGTCGTATCTGTCGATGCCGCAGGCGCCTCCTCGCCCGCCGGCTGGCCGGCGGTGCCCGGGGCGTCCTCGGCCAGCGCCACGGAAGACGCCAGCAGCGCCAGGGAAGCCATCGAACAGGTTCGGAGAGTCTTGAGCATCGCTCCTGGTCCTTCTTGTTGTTCTGTCAGTGCGTCGCGAAAAAGACGTTGCTTTCCCGTGAAACGTTACTTGGTAATGTAGGTGCGCAAGGGTACGTTGA
>JBKHWN010000209.1:0-5138 GCA_046566505.1 Gammaproteobacteria bacterium | reverse complement strand
GTGCGGCATCTGCGCGTTGCCTCACCCGGGGCGCTGGTATACCCTACGCCGCCGCTCAAAAAGCGGTCCCGGAGGGCATCTCCCAAGCGTTGCGGCACGGCCTAACCGGCTTCCCGTCCGCCCTCCGGACCTCGCGATTTCCCGGGCTTTGGTGAGGTGTCCGAGTGGCCGAAGGAGCACGCCTGGAAAGTGTATATACCGCAAGGTATCGAGGGTTCGACTCCCTCCCTCACCGCCAAATGCAAAAGGCCCCGCAAGGGGCCTTTTTCATGTCTGCCATACGATGCTCATGCGTGGTGGTCGATGGCCACATCCAGCTGGCCATGAGTTTCCATCGCCAGTTCCAGCCCCGATGCGTTCACCGAAAGGCCGCTCAGTCGGACGCCGAGCACCTCGCCGTGCAGCGTGACCCCGTCGGCAAGACCAATTCCGGCGGTGAGGCGTACGTTGACCTCGTCGAGCAACCGTTGGGCCTGGGGCCGAAGCGGCAGCGAGAGCCAGGGCTGGAGGATCGCGGCGGCGAAGGGTCGCAGCAGCGTCGCCGCGATGTTGAGCAGGCGACTGTCGGTGTGCACGTCGTAGTGGAAATCCTCCAGGGCCAGATGTTGCCCGTCGACGTCGAGGCGAGGGCGTCCCCCGGCACCGAGCGTCGCCTCGACCGTGAAGTGGCTGTTCTCGCTCGTGACCACGACATCGACTTTCACCCGCAAGGCGCCCGTGTCGTCACCCTCGACGCGTATTGCCTTGAGTACCACTTGCCGGCCGTCAACCTGCCAAGGGTGATGGACCACGTTTTCCTGCAGCGCTGCTTCCAGCGTGGCGAACGGCAACACCAGCGGCAGCGCCACGGCGATGCCTGCCGGCGGTTCACCGATCGAGATGTCCGGTAACGGCGTCATCCTGGCGCTGCCGGCGGCAGAGGCCGCGCCGCGAACCCGCGCCACGATGGCCAGCGCGAACAAGCCACTGCCTGCTTCTGTTGCGAAGGGACGGGCAAAGACGCCGGTCGGCCGGATATCCAGGCGGACCTCATGCCCCCGCGACAGGGTGACCGGCTGCTGCAGTGCCAGCCATCCTTTTTCGGCTTCATCGCGGAATCCGAGGTGGTGGAAGTCATCACTGTTCAGCCAGTTCCCGAGTGCAGCGAGTGCATCTTCAGCGGCGCGGCGGCTGGCCCCGGAAAACGTCAGGCCGACACCGAACCGCTCGAAGCCCATGGCACGGTCGACCCGGTATTCGAAACCGGCGTTCAGGCGCAGCGTGTAGTCGGCGGTCAGCGTTGGCCGGCACTGCATCACGATCGTGTAATCGGCCGACAAGGGGACCGGCAGCGGCATGGTGAAAGGCAGACTGGCGGGGCCGGCGCGCGGGCGCCAGGCGGCGCGCACTTGCACGCGAACCGGCAGCGTCACGTCGACGGCATTGTCATTCATGGCGACCTGTGTCGGGCCGCGGCGCCTGACCTCGACGTCGGCCTGCAGGCCGAAGCCGATAGCGAGATCGTCTTCCCGGTACAGCAGGCCCGCCTCGGGTTGCAGGCCGGCTAGGACCTCGTCCAGCGCACCGCGCAGGAAGGCGCTGGTCACCGTGATCGGGACGGTGATGGTGGAAAGCGGCCAGGCGGACTCGTCCTGGCTGCCGTCGGTTTCATTCATGGCGGGGGTCTGTAAAGCGTCGTTGATTCGGGTATCATGCCCGCCCCGCGACGGGCCGGTAAGCCGGATTCGTCGCAGACCCACGGAGAGGTGCCGGAGCGGTCGATCGGGCCGGTCTCGAAAACCGGAGTGGGCGCAAGCCCACCGAGGGTTCAAATCCCTCCCTCTCCGCCATTTCTTCCCGGCCGGGCCATTGCACCGTGCCGTGGTCCGTTCCCCGTGCCGGACATGCCGGATATCGACGAGGCGGAACATCACCGCCCGAATGCATGCTTCCGCTGGTTCAAAGCGCGTTTTGACCGGCTACGCGATATCGATGTGCGGCGGCATCAGTCGGCAGGTTGGGTTTCCTGCGCGCTTTGTCCGACCACGTCCCGCGCCGGGCGGGTTATCCCGTGCTTTCGGAACAGTCGGGCCACGCGCGTGGTGATGTCGGTGGTCAGTGCTTTTTCATAGCGGGTGTCGAAGACATAGACGCGAACCCTCACGCGCAGCGCCAGCCGCTCCGAGATGTTGACTTCGTCGACCAGCACCAGCACCGGTTTTTTCAGGTAGGCAAACCGGCTGGTGTACGCCACTTCTTCCACCAGGCGCATGGCGAGATCGAGGTCGGCGTCGAGCGCGATGTGGAAATCGCAGGTGACCTGCATGTCCAGGGCGCCGGCATTGGCCGAGGCGACGGCGCCGCTGATGAAGGCGTTGTTGGGGATGGTGACGGTGTTGTCATCCAGCGTCTGCAGGCGTACGGCACGCAGGCCGATCGAGGTGATCTCGCCGTAGGTATCGCCGTAGGTGACACGATCACCGACGCGAAAGGGGCGGTCGAACAGCAGGATCACGCCGGCGGCGAGCGAGCCGACGATGTCCTTGAGTGCGAAGCCGAAGGCAACGGCCATGGAGCCGGCAATGCCGAGCATGACTTCTCGCGGTGGTTGCAGGATGCCCACCACCAGGGCGCTGCTGCCTATGATCCAGACCGCGAACGAGGCGAGTGTGGTGACCTGCAGTACGCGGAAACGCTGCGAGGGAAACCTTTCGGTGAGCCGGGTGTTGGCGCGCCTCAGGAGCCAGTTCAGCGTCCAGAGCACACCGACGCCCAGCGCCAGCAGCAGCAGTGTGTAGGGGTTGAACAGGCTGGCGACCGTCGAGAGGTCGTTCATTACGCTCTCATTCATGCAGCAGGTTCTTCGCAGTCAGGTAGGAAACCAGCGGGTAGTACGTTTCCAGTTGCAGCGCGTACAGGCCATCCTGTTGTACCAGAACGTCGTCATCCAGGCCGATTTTCAGTGCATGGCTGACTGCTGCCGGCTTCAGGTCTGTTGCCTGGACGATCTCTGTGCTGCTGATCGCGCCGTGGCGGGCAATGGTGGCCAGCACGAAGAGCCCGCTGTCGCTGAATCCGGCAGGGGAAAAGAACGGTGACGGCGGGGTGCCGGCGACCAGGGTGTTTTTCGCCGCCAGCGCGATAGTTTTTTGCCACAGCACCAGCGCCAGGCCGGGATTCCCGCGTGAACTGTCCCACAGCAGCCCGAAGAACCGTTGCTCGACCGACTGCAGGTTGGCGGAGGTTTCCAGGGCGTGGGCGCCGAGCAGCACGTCCTCGAAGCGCAACGCGTAGTCCGAGCGGGCGTGGCGGGTGAGGATCAGCGAGCGGATGTCATCCATGCCCCAGCGGCGCAGCCTCAGTACTTCACGGAACTGGTAGCGGCTGCCGAATACGTCGGAGAGGTAGATCCAGGGTTGGGTGCCCAGCGTGACGCACCAGAAGATGTTGTCCAGTGGCAGGTTGATGGCCGCCAGCAACGCCCGCCAGGCATCCAGCCCGCCGACGCGGGTGAGGAAAAGCCGGTGTGCGTCATCGAGGATGAGCAGTGTTGGCGTGCGCTGTGCGTCCTGCGCGAGCAGTGAATCGAGGCCATCCGGCAGGTTCTCTTCCAGCGCATTCGCCAGCGCGGCGATGAACTGTTCTTTCGTTTGCAGGCGCTTGCCCGGTGACAACTGGCAGACGCGCACGCCGTCCGGAACATGCAGGGCGTCGAGCAGGAAGCCCTTGCCACTGCCGGGGTCACCGATGATGGCTACCGAGTTTTCATCACGGCGGTCGCCGGCCCACTCGTCCACCATGGATTGGATCCGCTTCCGGAGATCGTCGTTAACCGGAATGTCGGGAGCCTCGGCGATGCGGCCCTGGAACAGGCGACGGTAGTCGGCGGGCACCTCGTTGCGGTGGTGTGCCGTCGGCGCCACCTCTTCGGCCGCAATACGCAGGCGCACGCTGCGCAGCACCAGTCGACGGTAGGCATCGAAGTGCAGCAACTCCTCGTGGACGACGCGGGCCGTGGCCGTCAGCAGCGTTACCAGTGCAGCGGCGGGCATCAGCAGCCACCCCTGGCGACGCGCCAGCAACTTGCCGATCATGTCGGCACCGGGCAGGGAGAAGCCCAGTGCGTCGAGGTGCCTGGCGGTTGCCGGGACGGCCAGGTTGCCGCTGTGGCGCAGGGGCCAGCCAAAGGCCAGCCAGGCAGCCGCCCAGAAAACCGGTTCCAGCAGGGAATCAATCAGCGCCGCACCGGCATTGCCGGCGGCAACGCCCTGCAGGAAGAGCAGGACCGTCACCAGCAGTGCGCTGCGTCGTGCATCGTTGGCAAGACGACCCTGGTCGTGCAGGTAGCTACCATCGGCGGTTGCCAGCAGGCGGCCGGCACTGTCGATGAGCAGGCGTATCAGATGGAAGAGGATGTAGAGGCGCGCCAGTGGCGCCAGCCATTGGGCAACGATGCCGGTGTCGATGTCGGCAATGTGCAGGACGCCGTCGATGACCAGCCACGCCAGCAGCCAGGGGGCGAACGGCGTGAGGATGCGCAGCAGGTTGCCCAGCCAGTCCAGTCGGCTGCGGCCGGGAATCCGCCGGATGATGAAGTCATGTGCCCTCGCCATCAGCCGCGTACTGCGCCGGCCCAGTTGCAGCGCAACCCATACGGAGAAGCCGAACAGCAGTGCGTTCCACAGTCCCGGTAT
The DNA here is from genome assembly GCA_046566505.1 of Gammaproteobacteria bacterium. GTDB lineage: Bacteria > Pseudomonadota > Gammaproteobacteria > Pseudomonadales > JADFDG01 > JADFDG01. The sequence goes on along the minus strand of JBKHWN010000209.1, from coordinate 465 downwards.
CAGCGGGTGCCATCCGTTTTGTTCACCCGCAACAAGCTGCATGGCGCCGGCCAGGATGGGCATGGCCAGATGCAACGGGATTTCCCGTGCTTCGCGCCACAGGTCCTGACCCAGCCCGATCGCGCCCCCGGTCGTGTACGGAATGCGCCGGTCCTGCTGCAGGTTGGCGCGCAACAGGGATGCGGCGTGCCTGAGTCGCGCCTGGAGCAGGGCGCGATGACGCTCGTCGGCAGGCTGCACGACCGGGACGTCGTCACCCGGCGAAGCCCCGGCTTGGCTGCTGACGAACAGGGCTGTCAGGTGAAGTGGGCGATCCAGGATCTCGCGCCACAATGCCAGGACGGTGACCTGCTGGCGTGTGGCTTTCTTGTCCTCGACATGTTGCGCCGCCGCCAGCAACCGGGAGGCCTGGTCGCGCAGCGCCGTGATTCGCTCCGGGGTTTGCGTGGAGGCTTCCGCTGCCGA
>JBKHWN010000208.1:0-4100 GCA_046566505.1 Gammaproteobacteria bacterium | reverse complement strand
TACATCTTCAGGTGCAGCCGCCGCGCACCCGAGAGTTCCACCAGTTCGTTGCCGGCGAGGCGGAAGCGGTAGCTGACCGGCAGTGTCGGGCAGCAGAGCGGGTCGGTTTCACTCTGGACCACGAGGTCGACGACGATTTCACCTCGCTCGATGCGCAGGCCGTTGACCACCACGCGATCGCCGAGCGCGCCCGGTGCGGAGACCAGCAGTTTTTCCGTCTGGCGACGCAGGACATAGAGATCGCGGAAGACGCCGCTGCCGCCGGTATTGGCGACCAGCACGACGGCCAGGTCATCCACGCCGTCGCCATCGAGATCGCCTGCGGCGGACAGATCATCCAGTGCTGCGCTGACCAGGTCGGCGTCCTCGTACCGGCCGTCGCGCAGTGCCAGCACCCCGCTGTCGTTGACATCCGTCGGGTAACTGGCGTTGGCGGCGTCGTCGATCGTGACACCCGGTACGGTGGTCGTCGGCGTTGCGGGTACGGCCTGCACCGGCTTGCGTTCGCAACCGGCGACGGCGGTCAGCAACAGCAGCGCGAGGGCTGCCGCCCGGTGCGCGTGCATCACGGTGCTGCTGCCGGTGCGGTAGCGTCCGGCACGGCGCCGGACTTGCCGCCGGGAATCCTCTCCGGCAACGGCACGCCGGGCCGGCACTGGCTGTGACAATCCTCGAAGGTCTCGAACGGCACGACGCCGTCGCAGCCGCCCCAGATGAAGGCGCGGCACTCGCCGATGGCCGGCTCGAAGAAGTAGCGGGTGATGGCGGCGCGGCAGCGGCCGGATTCCGGCTTCAGTTCGCAGGCTGCCGGCAGTGATGGCTGGCTGTTGCACGCGGTGAGCGGCAGTGCAAGCAGCAGGGCAGGGAGCAACAGGGTGGGCAGCAGCGGCAGGCGCATCAGGTCTTTCCTCTTGCAGGAAGCGGTGAGTCTAGCCCGGACTATTGATGAATAGTCCGGGCCGGCGGCAAAGTCCCCGTGAAGGTCGCAGCCGGCACGGTGGTAACCTGCGGCTCCTCTTCGTAGCGAGCGGGCCACGCCCGCGATCCGCATGACCAGCACGCCGCAATCGCCTGAAGTCCCGGACCCGCAGCCCGCCTCCGCGACGCACCCCTGTGCCGGCCAGTCGGGTGTTGCCGTTCGCCTGAATCGCTACTGCCACTGTGTCACGGTAGACCGTGCGCGCCTGGGCACCGGCCTGGGGTTGGACAACGGTTCGCTCGCGCTGGCGCCGCTGCCGGCCACCCATCCGCACCTGTTCAGCGACAGCGCGGTGTTCGTCGAATCGGCGCAGCTGGCCTGCATGCAGCGGCTGGTGTCGGCGATCGAAACCGTGGTCGCGCTGCCCGGCTGGCAGGCGCAGGCGATTGCACGTGCCGGTGTGCCGGCAGCGGTGGCAACGCGCGATGCCACCGCTGCACGCGGCATGTTCCTCGGCTACGACTTCCACCTCGGTGCCAATGGCCCGCAGCTCATCGAGATCAATACCAACGCCGGCGGCATGTTGCTGAACACCCTGTTGCGCAGCGCGCAGGTGGCCTGCTGCGAGGAAGTCGGCGACGCCCTGCGCGGGCGATCTGCCGATGCGGTGGCCGATGACATCGTCACCATGTTCCGCCACGAGTGGCAACGGGCGCGCGGCGGGTCGCCGATGGGCACCATCGCCATCGTCGACGATGAACCCCGGGCGCAATTCCTGTACCCGGAGTTCGAGCGTTTCGTCGCGCTGCTCAAGGCGCACGGCATGACGGCGGTAATCGCCGACGCGGCGGCGCTGGTCGTGCGCGACGACGCCTTGTGGTTCCGGGAACAGCGTATCGACTTCGTCTACAACCGGCTCACCGATTTCCTGCTCACCGGGCCGCACCATGCGGCGCTGGCCGAGGCCTGGCAGCGCGGCCTGGCGCTCGTCTCACCGCATCCGCGCGCCTGGGCGCTCTACGCCGACAAGCGCAACCTGGTGACGCTGACCGACGCACCGGCGCTGCGCGCGCTCGGTGTCGAGGAGGACACCATCGCCATCCTGCTGGCCGGCATTCCGCGCACGGTGCTTTTGTCTGCGGAAAATGCGCAGCAGTTGTGGACGGAGCGCCGGCAGTGGTTCTTCAAGCCCGCCGCCGGCTACGCCAGCAAGGCGGCCTATCGCGGCGACAAGCTCACGCGCGGCAAGTGGGAGGAAATCCTCGCCGCCGGTGGCTACATCGCACAGGCACTGGTGCCGCCGAGCGAGCGCCACCTGCTGGTCGACGGCGAGGAGCGTCCGCTGAAGATCGATGTACGCAACTACGTCTACGACGGCCGCGTGCAACTGGTCAGCGCGCGGCTCTACCAGGGCCAGACCACCAACCTGCGCACGCCCGGCGGCGGCTTTGCGCCGGTGTTCGCGGTGGGGTGAAGTGGCCTTCCGGATTTCATCGCGGGCATGGCCCGCTCACCACAACGGCCATCGCGGGCACGGCCCACTCACCATGACAGCGATGGCTATCGCCCTGTAGCGAGCCGGCCATGCCGGCGATTCGCCTTGCGGCCATCCGCGCGCTTACCGCTGCACCCAATGGCTGACGGGTTGGCTCAGGAAATCTGCCAGCGCAATGCCGTCCCCACCCACCAGCAGTGTGCGCTGCGGCCTGAACGCCTCGGCAAAGGCGGCCATGCCGGGGTGCGCCTGCGGCGCGCGGCTGCTCTTGACCTCGATGGCCACCAGCCGCCGGCCGGCCTGCACCACGAAATCCACTTCGTGATTGCGTTCGCGCCAGTAGTGCAGGCGGCACTCGCCGCGCATGGCGGCGTTGGCCAGGTGGGCGCCGACGGCCGATTCCACCAGTCGCCCCCAGAACTCGCGGTCGGCACGGGCTTCTGCCAACGTCAGGCCGGCACTCACCGTCATCAGCGCCGTGTTCAATACCTGCAGCTTGGGGCTGGAGGCCCGGCTGCGGGCTGCATCGCCGGCGTATTTGGGCAGGCCGCAGACCATGCCGGCGCCGGCCAGCAGTTCCAGGTAATGCGCCAGCGTGGTGGTGTTGCCGGCATCCTGCAGTTGGCCAAGCATCTTGGTGTAGGACAGCACCTGCCCGGAATAGCGGCAGGCCAGTTCGAACAGGCGCCGCAACAAGGCGGGCTTGTCCACACGGGTCAGCAGCAGCACATCACGCGCGATCGACGTTTCAATCAGGCTGTCGGCGACGTAGCGCGCCCAGCGCGCAGGCTCTCCGATCAGGGGTGCCGCGCCGGGGTAGCCGCCGTAGAACAGGTAATCCTCCAGCGACCAGCCGAAGGCGGCCTGCATTTCCGGCAGTGACCAGTGCGACAGCGGGATCACCTCGAAGCGCCCGGCCAGACTTTCAGTGAGCCCCTGGGCAATCAGCAGGGGCGCGGAGCCGAGCAGCACCACCTTGAGCGGGCATTTTTTCCGGGTGTCTTCGTCCCACAGGCGTTTGGCCGTTTCCGACCAGCCGGGGATTTTCTGGATTTCATCGAGCACCAACACGGCACCGGGTTCGCCTGCCATGGCCAGCCGGGCGGCTTCCCACTGCTGGGCGATCCAGTCCGGGCCACGCAGGCCCGGTTCGTCGGCGCTGGCCTGACGCACCGGCACGGCCAGCGTTTCGATGACCTGCTGCACCAGCGTGGTCTTGCCCACCTGGCGCGGGCCGGCCACCACTTGAATGAAGCGACGTGGTTCGGCCAGCCGGGCGGTCAGGATGGCCGCCTGCGGACGCTGAAAGGGCTTTTCCGGTTTGCGAGGCATGTTGAGTATTTTTACTCAACGTATTGAGTAAAATCAAATGGCCTTTTCTGCTGGAACCCGGAACCAGGGCCGGTGGCGGGGGCTGAACCAAAGACCGGGTCCTGTAGCTGGCCGGCCATGCCGGCGATGGACGTCAGCGCGTTGCCAGCCGCTCCGCGACCGCTTCGCACGCCAGCGCGTAGTCGTCGTCGCCGCAGTCCTGGTGGCGCCGCTTGCGGATGCCCAGTGCCGTCAGCGTGAGGTGCGCCCACTGAAGGTCGACCTGCGCAACTACGTCTACGACGGTCGTGTGCGGCTGGTCAGCGCGCGCCTGTACCAGGGCCAGACCACCAACCTGCGCACGCCCGGCGGCGG
>JBKHWN010000207.1:0-3654 GCA_046566505.1 Gammaproteobacteria bacterium | reverse complement strand
ACCACGCCCTGACGATTGGATGGCTGCTGGGCCGGCTGGTGCGTGAGGCATCCGGAAAGTCGCTCGGCAACTATTTCGTCGACGAAATCGCCCGCCCGCTCGGGCTCGACATCCACATCGGCCTGCCACCGGCGGAAGCCGACCGCCTGAGCCGCCCCGCGTTCAGCACCGCGCTGCTGACGCCACACGCCGACGTGGCGCGGCTGGCCACCGGCATCGCGCGCGACGGTTGGGGCGCCATGACGATCAAGGCGTTCACCAATCCGCGGCAACTGGGCCGGCATGCCGCGACGGCGTCATCGACCTGGCAGCAGAACGAACACCCGGCCGCCAACGGCATGGCCACCGCGCGCGACCTGGCGACGCTGTACGACATCCTCGCGTGCGGCGGCACCAGCAACAGCGGCTACCCGGTGCTGTCGCAGGAAACACTGCCGCTGTGCTGGGACGAGCAGTCCGTCGGCCTGGATCGCATCCTCAAGCGGTACACCCGCTTCAGCCACGGCTTCATGCTGGGACAACCCGGCCCGCTCGCCTCCTTCGGGCCCGGCCGGCACAGCTTTGGCCACACCGGCCTGGGCGGCACACTCACCTTTGCCGACCCGGACCACCAGGTCGGCTTTGGCTACGTGACCAACCGTCTCGGCAATTACGTGCTGGTGGACCCGCGGCCACAGGAACTGCTGCAGACGTTCTATCGGTGCCTGTAGTGCCTGTACCTGTAGTAGTGGCCGCCGGGCCGTCCACCGAAGTGGTGGCACGCCGTCATCCTTTGACTGTCGCCTGTTTCCCGCATCGCGGCAAACAACAACACCACGATCCAGCATGTCGACGATGGGGATGCTTGCTAGCGGATCTTGCTGCCGCCGATCAAAATCAGGCTGCCCAATGGCAGTTGCGGCGGCACGCGAGGTTCCAGCCATCGCGCGAAACCGCCGGCAGAAGGCAGGTACACCGTTGAACGCATGTCAAGTTCGCCAACCGGCAGCCCGTCGAACAATCCGCGCAGTTCGTGCGCCGGGAACCAGTGCGCTCCGGCATAGCTACCGCTGCCATCATCGCGCCCCTTCTGCCGGTACAGCAGGCTCCAACGGTTGAGCACGCCGACCACGAAGCGGCCGCGGCAGACACGCACCAGTTCCGCAGCGGCCCGCCGCGGATCACCAATGAAATTGAGCACCGTGATGCAGGCGACGCCGTCGAAGGTGTCGTCAGGGAACGGAAGGCAAGTGGCATCACCCGCATGGTACGGGATCCCCGGCGCGCGTTCGCGTGCGAACGCCAGTGACGGTGCGTCCGGATCGACGCCGGTGACGGCATAGCCCTCAGCCGCGAAGCGGCGACCAAACCAGCCCGTGCCGCAACCGAGGTCCAGCAGGCCGGCCCCTGGCGGCAGTGCCAGCATGGATTTCGCCAGACAGTATTCCTGCTCGCCGATCCACCGACCACGCGGCGTGTCATACCAGGCGTCGTATTCCTGCGGCGTCATGACCCAGCCCCCGATTGCGGACAGCCCTGGCAGGTCCGGGCTGCTGATTGCCGGGGTCATGGTAATACGCGAGCATGGGCCCCGGGCTGCCGGACACAAGCCGCTGAAGGAGCAGGCATGCGCGAATTCGAACTGCCGAACGAAATGGACTGGTTCAGGCAGCTTTTCGAACTGTCCCCCGACCCGGCCTGGATCATCGTCGGCAATCGTTTCGTTGCCTGCAACGATGCTGCCATCCACACGCTCGGCTATACCAGCCGGGAAGATTTTCTCAACGTGCATCCATCGAAGCTCTCTCCGCCCCGCCAACCGGACGGGATGGATTCCTTCGTCAAGGCCGAACAGATGATGGCGGAGGCCGTCGACAAGGGCATACACCGCTTCGAGTGGGTGCATTCAAGGGCCGACGGCAGCACGTTTTTCGCGGAAGTCACGCTTTCCTCGGTCACCATTGCCGGCCAGCCGGCGCTCTACTGCGTCTGGCGGGACGTCACCGCGCGCAAGGACGCGGAACGCGAGCTGGAACGTCACCGACAACATCTGGAAAAGCTGGTGCAGGAGCGGACGAAGGAACTGCTGGATGCCAAGGAAATTGCCGAACGCGCCAATGCCGCCAAAAGCGAATTCCTGTCCAGCATGAGCCACGAGTTGCGCACGCCGTTGAACGCCATCATCGGTTTCGCCGAGATACTGGAGTACGACAACAACAAGCTGGGTACCGACCACCAGGATTTCGTGAAGGAAATCCTCACCGCAGGGCACCATCTGCTGGACCTCATCAACGATGTACTTGATCTGGCCAGGATCGAATCCGGCCGGGTCGACCTGTCGATGGAGAGCGTTGATCTCGCCGGTCTTGGCGAGGAATGCCGCCATCTGATCCAACCGATAGCCAACAAGGCCGGCCTCCGCCTCATTGTCGAGATCGCACCCGACGTCGTGGTTTTCGCCGACCGCGTTCGCCTGAAGCAGGCGCTGCTCAACCTGCTGTCCAACGCCATCAAATACAACCGTCCCGACGGGAAGGTCCGGCTGACTGTTGCCAGCGGCGCCACGGGCCGCTGGCGCATCTCGGTCACGGATACCGGCCCGGGCATTGCACCGGAGCGGATCCAGGAACTGTTCCAGGCCTTCAACCGGCTCGGAGCAGAAGCCGGCGTGATCGAGGGCACCGGCATCGGGCTGAACATCACGCGTCGGCTGGTCGAGATGATGGGCGGCAAGATGGGCGTGGACAGCACCCCGGGCATCGGCAGCACCTTCTGGCTGGAGTTGGCGGCTGGTCAGACGCCGGGAATATCCGCCGTCCACAAGGCAGTGGGAACTGGAAACTTATCGACAAGGAAACGGCAAGACGGCGTCAGGGCCCAGGTGCTCGCCATCGACGACAACCCGGCCAATCTCAAGTTGCTCGCGCAGGTCATGGCGCTGCGCGAACACGTGCACCTGTTTTCGGCACATACGCCGGAACTGGGCGTGGAATTGGCGCGAACGCTTCGGCCGGACCTGATCCTGCTCGACATCAACATGTCACGCATGAACGGGTACCAGGTGCTGGAAGTCATCAAGGCCGATGCCAGCCTGAAGGACACGCCGGTGATCGCCATTACCGCCAATGCGTTACCTCGCGACATCGAACGCGGCAAGGCCGCCGGGTTTACCGACTACCTCACCAAACCGCTGGATATCAGGCATCTCCTCGAAACCATCGATGACTGTCTCGGACCTGCCGATGCGGCAGACCGGCGCGAATGACGGGATGCTCCGTCAGTTTCCGACAGAGAATCCGCCGATCCGCTACGAGCAACCCAAGCAAGGCATTGCGCGGCTGGTACTGGCCTATATGCGCGCGTGAAACGGCCGGCCGGCCACCACGGCCCGTCCGGATACGAGCAACGCGAGAACACAGAACCCCGCACCCGCATAAAACGTGAACTCCGCGCCGAGGCGATCCCAGACGAAGCCGGCGAGCACGCTGGCGACCAGCATCGCGATCCCGCTCACGAGATTGAAGAAACCGTAGGCCGTGCCGCGCAGATCCGCCGGCGAGGCATCGGCGACCATCGTCGCCAGCAATCCCTGCGTCATGCCCAGGTGGACGCCCCAGAGCGCGACGCCGCCGAGGACCGCCAGCCAGTGCGTGCTGCTGGCGAGCACGAGATCCG
>JBKHWN010000206.1:0-11887 GCA_046566505.1 Gammaproteobacteria bacterium | reverse complement strand
TGCCTTTCAGCCGCTTGCCGTGCGTCGTCGCATGCACGTAGCCGTTCTTCACCTCGATGTCGGCACCCATGGCGGTGAGCCCGCGCAGGTGCAGGTCGACCGGGCGCGCACCGATGGCGCAGCCGCCCGGCAACGAAACCACCGCCTGCCCGAAGCGGGCCACCAGCGGCCCGAGCACGAGAATGGACGCGCGCATCTTCTTCACCAGTTCGTAGGGCGCGGTGAAGTCCTTGATGGTGCTGCTGTTGATCTCGACACGCATGCGGTCGCCGATGACCACCTCGACGCCCATGCGGCCGATCAGCTCGATCAGCGAGGTCACGTCATGAAGGTGCGGCACGTTGCCGACGACCATCGGCGTTTCCGCGAGCAGCGTCGCGGCGAGGATCGGCAGCGAGGAGTTTTTTGCACCGGAGATGCGCACTTCGCCGTCGAGTGGACGGCCCCCGGTGATGATCAGCTTGTCCATCGGAATCCTGCGGTGTGTGGCCGGGTGGCGGCGCCGGTATTCGTCGTCAGAAACCCAGACGACGCTTCTTTTCCCACTCCTCGGGAGTGAGGGTTTCCAGGGTGATGGCATGGATGGCGCCGCTGGCGATGTGCTCGTTGATCGTCGCGTAGATCATCTGCTGCTTCTTCACCGGCGACAGCCCGGCAAAGCGCGCGCTGACCACGGCCGCCTGGAACTTGTTGCCTTCGCCTTCGACATGGGCGGTGGCGCCCTCGATACCCTGCTCGATCAGGGCCTTTATTTCTTGCGGAGACATGGGAATCCGGTCGCTGACAGGGGGATGCCGGCGGTGTTCCGCCGGGAGGCGGCATGATAGCGGAAAAGGTACGGCCGGCTGTCGGCGTACGCACAACGATTGCCTGACGGGCCGGTCAGCCGGTAGGCAGCAGCTCTTCCAGGCCGGACAGGCGGAGGATGCCCGCCAGCTTCGGCGGTACATCGACCACCTTCAGTTGCTTGCCGGTCGCCGCCACGCAACGCTGCCATTCGACCAGCACCACCGCGCTCACGCTGCTGACACGGCCGAGGGCCGCCAGACTGACCGTCACCTCCGGTACGGACATGCCGGCAATCAGCGCCCGCCCCGCATCCCGGGCGGCGACGGCATCCCCGAACAACAGGTCGCCGGCAACCTCGATCCGGTCATTGCCGGCAGCGCGGACCTCGGCCATCTCAGCCGGCCTTCCCGTCGTCCTTGTCCACCGTCGACGACCAGGCCTGGATCACCTTGTCGATGTCCCCGCGGTGCTGCTGCATGAGGTCGGCGAAGTTGTTGCGGTAGGTGAGGCCGAGATTGATGCCGTTGAGCACGAGGTTCTCCAGTTTCCAGGCGCCCTTGCCATCGAGGAACATCGAATAGCTGATCGGGTACACCTTGCCGTCGCTGAGCGTGACTTCCATGCGCACCGTGGCCCGGTCGGCCTCGACATCGCCACGGCCAGGCGGCAGCACGACGAAACGCTGGTCGTTGTAGTCGGCCAGCGCCGTGCCGTAGGCGCGGATCAGGCTGTCCTTGAACACTTGCTGGAACCGGCCGCGCTGGGCCGGCGTGGCCTGCTGGAAATGCTTGGCCATGATCCGGCGGGCGATGCGGTCGAAATCGACGTAAGGGACCAGGTTCTCCTCGATGATCAGGTTCAGATGCGCCGGGTCCTTACGGAACACCGGGCGATCCCTGACGATGCGGTCGAGCACCTCGCGGGTTGCCTTCTCGACGACCTGGTGCGGCGGTGGCAGCGCGGAGGCAGCCTTGGTCGCCACCGCGGCCTCCGGCGCCATCGACGCCAGCAGCAGGGTCAGGGGAAGCAACAACAGGGTCAGTGCACGCCGGATCATTCGGAAGGGCCCTCATTCAGTTTGTTGGACAGGAAACTGCCGATAAGGTTCTCCAGCACCAGGGCCGACTGGGTGTCGCGGATCAGGCCCCCGGGTTCGAGGAAGGTGTCGTCCGACCCCGGCGTCAGGCCGATGTATTTCTCGCCCAGCAGCCCGGAGGTAAGGATCGCGGCATTGGTGTCGGTGGTGAGTTCGCGCACGTTGCCGTCGATCGCCATCTCGACGATCGCCGAATAGGTTTCCTGGTCGAGCCGGATGTTGGTGACCCGGCCGATCAGCACCCCGCCCAGGGTCACCTTCGCGCGCACCGTCAGTCCCGAAACGTTCTCGAACCGGGCGTTGATGCGGTAACTGTCGGCCGGCGCCGTGAACGACAGGCCGCTGACCTGGATCGCCAGGAAGGCAAAGGCCAGCAACCCGGCCACCAGGAACGCACCGACCGCGAGTTCGAGCGTGCGTATCTTCATGATCAGAACCCCTTGAACATGATGGCGGTGAGCAGGAAGTCGAGCCCCAGCACCGCCAGTGACGAATAAACGACCGTGCGCGTGGTCGCGCGGGAAATGCCTTCGGATGTCGGCTCGGCGTCGTAGCCCTGGAACACCGCGATCCAGGTGCAGACGCCGGCAAACACGATGCTCTTGATGACACCGTTCATGATGTCCTCGCCGAACTCCACGCTGTTCTGCATTGCCGACCAGTAGGAGCCGTCGTAGACGCCCAGCCACTGCACGCCCACCAGCCAGCCACCGAAAATCGCCACGGACGAGAAGATGATCGCCAGCAGCGGCATCGAGATCACGCCGGCCCAGAAGCGCGGGGCGACAATGCGGCGCAGCGGATCGACGCCGATCATCTCCATCGACGACAACTGTTCGGTGGACTTCATCAGCCCGATCTCGGCAGTCACCGCCGAGCCGGCACGCCCGGCAAACAACAGCGCGGTAACCACCGGTCCCAGCTCTCGGTTGAGCGTCAGCGCCACGATCTGGCCGAGCGCGGCTTCCGAACCGAAGTCGACCAGCACGCGGTACAACTGCAGGCCCAGCACCATGCCGATGAACAGGCCGGCGACCACGATGATCACCATCGACAACACGCCGATTGCATAGATCTGCCGCACCAGCAGCGGCAGCGCGGTACGCGGATTCGGCACCACGGCGATGCTGTGGAACAGCATCACCCCGGCGCGACCGGTGGCCTGGACCACGTCCAGCACCGAGGCGCCGAGGCCGGCCATGCGATCCGTCAGTGTGCCGTTGCGCTTATCCGCCACCGAGCAGGTCCTCCCGGTAATCCCGTGCCGGGTAGTGGAACGGCACGGGGCCATCCGGCTCGCCGCGCATGAACTGCCGCACTTCCGGCGATTCGGAGTTCATGACCTCGTCCGGCGCACCCTGACCGATCACCCGCCCGTTGGAGATGACATAGATGTAGTCGGCGATGCTGGCCGTCTCCGGCACGTCGTGGGAAACGATGACACTGGTGACGCCCACCGACTCGTTGAGCGCCTTGATCAGCTTGACCAGCACGCCCATGGCGATCGGGTCCTGCCCGGCAAAGGGTTCATCGAACATCACCAGATCCGGATCCAGCGCGATGGCGCGCGCCAGCGCCACCCGGCGGGCCATGCCGCCGGACAACTCCGCAGGCATCAGGTCGCGCGCGCCGCGCAGGCCCACGGCATTCAGTTTCATCAATACCAGGTCCCGGATCATGCCTTCGGGCAGCTTCGTATGCGCCCGCAGCGGAAACGCGACGTTCTCGTAGACCGAGAGGTCGGTGAAAAGTGCCCCGCTCTGGAACAGCATTCCCATGCGGCTGCGCACGTCGTACAACTCGTGCCGGGACAGGCGGGACAGGTCCCGGCCCTCGACCCGCACCGAACCGGCGTCCGGGGCGAGCTGGCCGCCGATCAGCCGCAGCAGCGTCGTCTTGCCGGTACCGCTCGGGCCAAGGATCGCGGTGATGCGCCCGCGCGCGATGTCGATGTCGACACCGTCAAAAATGGCGCGGCCCCCGCGCAGGAAGCGCAGGCCTCGGATTTCGACATGCGGGGCACTGTCCGTCATGGTGCGGAGAATCACCGATCAGCGGGCCGCGGACTATAGCACCTGTGTTTCAGCGGGCAGCACGCACCGGGGATTGCCTGCAGTTCGCCGGCACCGGCTGAACGGCCTCTGGTATCCTTGGCCGCCCTCGCCGGGGTACGCCCGCGCAACACGCCGACACACCCTGCCGTGGTCGGCGTCCGCTGGCCCCATCGGCGTGTCGACCGCCACCTGCTCGCGCCGGATTTCCCATGCCGCACCAGAACGATTTCATCCAGTCCGCCCGCCGGGTTCTTGCCATGGAAGCGCAGGCTGTCGCCGCACTGGAAAACCGCATCGGCGACGACTTTGCCCGCGCCTGCCAGTTGCTGCTCGGCTGCACGGGTCGCGTCGTCGTGACCGGCATGGGCAAGAGCGGCCACGTCGCCAACAAGATCGCCGCCACGCTCGCCTCCACAGGTACGCCGTCGTTCTTCGTGCACCCGGGTGAGGCCAGCCATGGCGACATGGGCATGATTACCCCGAACGACGCGGTCATCGCCCTGTCCAACTCCGGCGAAACCGGCGAAGTGCTCACCATCCTGCCGCTGATCAAGCGCATGAAGGTGCCGCTGGTGAGCATGACCGGCAAGCCGGGCTCCACGCTCGCGCGCATGGCCGACGTCAACCTTGACGTCGGCGTGGCGCAGGAAGCCTGTCCGCTGAACCTCGCGCCGACATCGTCCACCACCGCCGCACTGGCCATGGGCGACGCGCTCGCCGTGGCGATGCTGGAAGCCCGTGGCTTCACCGCCGAGGATTTCGCGCTGTCGCATCCCGGCGGCAGCCTGGGCCGCCGGCTGCTGCTGATGGTCGAGGACGTGATGCACAAGGGCGACGACATCCCGCGCGTGGCGCCGGATGCGGTGCTGTTCGAGGCGCTGTTCGAAATCACCCGCAAGGGCAAGGGCATGACCACGGTCGTCGATGCCGGGGGCAAGCTGCTCGGCGTGTTCACCGACGGCGACCTGCGCCGCACGCTCGATCACGAGCTGGACCTGAAGCAGACGCCGATCCGCACCGTGATGAATCCGCACTGCGTGACCGTCAGGCCCGGCATCCTCGCCGCCGAGTGCCTGCGCATCATGGAGGAGCGCAAGATCAACGGACTGGTGGTCGTGGATGACGAAGGCCGGCCGGTCGGCGTGCTGAACATGCTCACCCTGCTGCGCGCCGGCGTCTTCTGAGGGCGTCGCCATGCAGTCGATCATGGAAAAAGCCCGCGCCGTCCGCCTGCTCGCCCTGGACTGCGACGGCGTGCTCACCGACGGCCGCCTGTACTACGGCAACAACGGCGAGGAAATGAAGGCCTTCAGCATCCTCGACGGGCTTGGCATCAAGTTGCTGCGCCAGAACGGGATCGAGGTCGCGATCATCACCGGCAGGCGCAGTGAACTGGTGAAACGGCGCGCCAACGAACTCGGCGTAACGAACCTGCTGCTCCAGGGCCGGGAGGACAAACTCGTCGCACTCGACGAACTGCTCACGAACTTCGGCTGCGGGCGTGAAGGCGTGGCCTACTGCGGCGACGACCTGCCGGACCTTCCGGCCATCCTGTCGGTCGGCCTGGGTATCGCGCCGGCAAACGCCCACGCCGTTGTCCGCGAGCATGCCCACTGGGTGACCAGCCTGGGTGGCGGCGAGGGCGCGGTACGCGAGGTCGCGGACCTGCTCCTGCAGGCGCAAGGAAAACTGGACGCCGCGATTGCACCCTACCTGCGCGTTGCCGGGAGCAGGAAGCCGTGAGCATCCGCCGCCACGCACTGAACACGACGGGCGTCATCATCCTGGCACTCGCCGTGTTCTATACCTCGCGCTTCTGGCCCGAATACCTCCCGCTGCTCGCTGCGCAGGAAAGCTCGCACGCGGACGATACGCCCGACTACATCATTACCGCCTTCCACGCCGTCGAACTCGACCCGACCGGCCGGTTGCGGTACGAACTGGCGGCGGACATGCTCACCCACTACCCGCTTCCGGAGCGGGCCGAGTTGCTCGCGCCGGAGATGGTTTTCCACCGCAACACGGAGGAAGCCGGCGCTGCAACCGACCCCTGGCAACTGACGGCCGCCACGGGCCGCATCAGCGATGGCGGCAATCGTGTCGATCTCGCCGGCGATGTGCGGGTCGCCCGCCTCGTCGAGGATCAGGCCGGCAGCATGATGCTGGCGACGGAAACACTCACCGTCTACGGCCGCGAGGAAAAAGCCGTGACCGGGGCAGCGGTTTCGCTGACGTCGGCGCTGGCTTCCCTGAATGGCGTCGGCATGGAAATCGACATGGCCAAGGGCCAGATGCACCTGCTCTCGCAGGTACGGGGACACTATGACCCACCGTAACCGGCTGGCGACGCTTCTGTTGCTGGCGACCGTGGCAGTGACGGCAAACGCCGCGTTGACACTGGACAGGTCGGCGCCGATTTCGATCGAGGCCGATTCAGCCGTCATCGACGAGCCCGCAGGCAGTGCGATCTACCGCGGCAAGGTGCTGCTCAAGCAGGGAAACATGCGGCTGCAGGCGAGCGAACTGACGCTGTACGTCAAGGACGGGCGGGCACAGAAAGCCGTCGCCAGCGGAACGCCCGTCAGGCTTGAGCAGGCGGCAACGCCGGATGCCGAAGCGACCCAGGCGGAGGCCCGGCGCATCACATTCCTCGTCGCGGAAGACCGGATGATCCTGGAAAACCAGGCCCGGCTGCGCCAGGGGGAGCGCGTCTTCCAGGGAGCACACATCGACTACGAACTGACCAACCGGCGCGTCAGCGCCAGCGGCGGCGGTGATTCACGCGTCTTGCTGGTACTGCCGGCCACCGCACCACCGGAAGAGACCGGCACGGACGCGCAGCAGGCGCCGAGCCCCTGAGAAAACCATGAGCATCCTGCGCGCAGAAAAACTCAAGAAAGCATACAAGGGCCGGCGTGTCGTCGAGGACGTCTCGCTGGAGGTGCATACCGGCGAAATCGTCGGCCTGCTGGGCCCGAATGGCGCCGGCAAGACCACCTGTTTCTACATGATCGTCGGGCTGGTGCCGCAGGACGCCGGCCGCATCGCCATCGATGGCCAGGACATCGCCGCGCTGCCCATGCACGGGCGCGCCCGGCGCGGCATAGGCTACCTGCCGCAGGAGGCGTCTATTTTCCGGCGACTGACCGTGGCCGAGAACGTGATGGCGATCCTCGAACTGCGGCGGGATCTGGATCCCGCGCAGCGCCGCAAGGAGCTCGATGCACTGCTCGACGAGTTCCACATCGGCCACCTGCGGGACAGCCTGGGCCAGTCCCTGTCCGGGGGCGAACGCCGGCGCGCGGAAATCGCCCGAGCACTCGCGTCGCGTCCGTCCTTCATCCTGCTCGACGAGCCCTTTGCCGGTGTCGACCCGATTTCCGTCAGCGACATCAAGCAGATCGTCCGCCACCTGCGGGACCGCGGCATCGGCGTGCTGATCACCGACCACAACGTGCGCGAGACGCTGGACATCTGCGAGCGCGCCTACATCGTCGCCACCGGCCACATCATCGCCAGCGGCACCCCGGCCGAGGTGCTGGCCAACGAGCAGGTGCGCGAGGTCTATCTGGGCGAGGAGTTCCGGCTGTAACCGCCTTGCGGCCCTGTCGCGGGTGCCGCGAACCCGGGATCGGCATCCACGCCAAGGGGCCGCAGGCGGGCGCGTGGGCACGTCACTTGCATGGTGCTATGCTCGGGGCCGTATCACGCCTTCCCGGTGATGTAGTCGGCCCATGAAGCAGTCCCTCCACCTCCAGGTTTCACAGCAGCTCGCGATGACGCCGCAGTTGCAGCAGGCCATTCGCCTGCTGCAACTGTCGACGCTGGACCTGCAGCAGGAAATACAGGCGGCACTGGACTCCAACCCGCTGCTGGAAGTGGACGAAGACGGCGACGCCGGAGAGCAACCAGACAGCGGCGCGGACGACCTGGACGATCCGATACGCCTGATCGAGCAGGCGGACGCGGCGAGCGTCGAGGAGCCTGCACAGGACTCGCAATCACTCGACATGGATGCCGTGCAGTCCCTGCCCGACGACCTGGCGGTCGACAGTGTCTGGGAGGACGTTTTCGAGGGAACCGGCACGACCGGGACTGGCCCGGCCGGCCCGGACGATGAAGGGGACGAGCGCGGCAGCAGCACCGAATCGCTGACCGACCAGCTGCTCTGGCAACTCAACCTGACGCCGATGACCGACGTCGACCGGGCGATTGCCTTCACGATCATCGAGTGCCTTGATGATGACGGCTACCTGACCACGTCGCTGGCGGACATCCGCGACGGCGTGCTGGCCGACGACGACATCCGCGCCCTGGTGGATGCCCGCCCCGTCGAGCCGGACGAAGACCCCCTGAGCCTCGATGAAATCGAGGCGGTCCTGCACCGCGTACAACAGTTCGAACCCTCCGGCATCGCGGCCCGCGACCTGCGCGAATGCCTGCTGATACAACTGAAACAGGGGCCGGAGGACATGCCCTGGCGCGCCGAGGCCATGCGCCTGGTCGCCGACCACCTGGGCCTGCTCGCGCAGCGTGACTTCGCGACGCTGGGGCGGCGCATGGGGCTGCCCGAGGATTCCCTTGCCCTTGTGATCCGGCAGGTACGCAGCCTGAACCCGCGCCCGGGTGGATCGGTCGGCTCGCCTGACAGCGGCTACGTGGTCCCCGACGTGATCGTCCGCCGCAACGGCACTCGCTGGCGGGTGGAACTCAACCCCGAGGCCTCGCCACGGCTGCGCATTCATGCCGGCTACGCGGCCCTCGCGCGCGAGGCATCAAGACGCCAGGATGCCGACTACCTGCGCAACCACCTGCAGGAAGCCCGCTGGCTGCTGAAAAGCCTGCGCGCAAGAAACGAAACCCTGCTCAAGGTCGCCACGCGGATCGTCGACGTCCAGCAGGACTTTCTCGCCCAGGGTCCGGAAGGCATGAAGCCGCTGGTGCTGGCCGACATTGCCGCGGCCGTCGGCATGCACGAATCGACCATTTCCAGGATCACCACCGAGAAGTACATGCTGACCCCGAGAGGCATGTTCGAACTGAAGTATTTCTTCTCCAGCCATGTGGGTACCGCCACCGGCGGGGAGTGTTCTTCGACAGCCATCCGTGCCATCATCAAGCGGCTCGTTGCTGCAGAAAATCCGCGAAAACCCCTCAGTGACAACCAGATCGCGGACCAGCTGGTTGCGCGGGGCATCAACGTCGCCAGGCGCACCGTCGCCAAGTACCGTGAATCGCTCAACATCCCGTCGTCCAGCGAGCGAAAACAGCTTGAGTGACGGCGGACAGACCCACCGGCAGAGCCCAGCAAGGAGACAGACGATGCAGATCAACCTCCACGGCCACCACGTCGACCTGACCGATCCGCTGAAGACCTACGTCGACGAAAAGTTCACCCGCCTTTCGCGCCACTTCGACCACATCACCAGCACCCAGGTCACGCTCTCCGTCGAGAAGACCCGGCAGAAGGCCGAGGCGACACTGCGTTTCTCCGGTGGCGAGGTGTTCGCCGACTCGGTCGAGGAAGACATGTACGCGGCGATTGACCTGCTGGTCGACAAGCTCGACCGGCAGATCCTCAAGCACAAGGAAAAGATCAAGGCGCACCACAAGTAACGCCGGACTCTCAATACCCTTGCCGGCGCCGCCTGGCGCCGGCCTCTCGCAACGCGGCCTCCCATGCAAATTCGCGACATCCTGGTTCCGGAACGCACACAGGCGTCGCTGGCGCTGGCCAGCAAGAAGCGCGTGCTCGAACATGCCGCCACGCTGATCGAGAAAAGCCTGGCGCCGGCAACCGTCACATCCTCCGACACACCACCGCCGGCCACCATGACTGCGGTTTTCGATGCCCTGCTCGGTCGAGAGCGGCTGGGCAGCACCGCACTGGGCGAGGGCGTTGCCGTGCCGCATTGCCGGCTGCCCGGCAGCGACCGGACGGTTGGCGTGCTGCTGCAACTGACCGAGGGCATCGATTTTGACGCGCCGGACGGCAAGCCCGTTGACCTGCTGTTCGTGCTCGTCGTTCCGGCAGAGGCCACCGACGAGCATCTGAGAATGCTTGCCCATCTGGCCGGGCTGTTCAATGAACCGGCGTTTCGCGAGGCACTGCGCGGCGCACGCAGCAGCGCCGAACTGTTTGACGCAGCCATCTCCCTCGAACAGTCAACCGTCAAGTCCTGACAGGGCCAGGGAGGCTTCCGGCATGCGACTGGTGATCGTCAGCGGGCGCTCCGGCTCCGGCAAATCAACGGCACTGCAGTCGCTGGAGGACACCGGGTTCTATTGCGTGGACAACCTGCCGGTGGCCCTGCTGCCGGCACTCGCGGGCAGCCTGCGCCGGGATGAAACGGCGCAACTGTCCCGCGTTGCCGTTGGCATCGACGCGCGCAACGTACGTGGCCAGCTCGAGCGCTTTCCCGAACTGCTGAACGACCTCCAGCAGGAAGTCGGCTCCTGCGAAATCATCTTCCTCGACGCCGACGACGACACGTTGCTGAAGCGTTTTTCCGCCACCCGGCGCAAGCACCCCTTGTCCAGCGGCACGTTGCCACTGACTGATGCGCTGATGCATGAGCGAGCATTGCTGGAACCGATCAGCACGCTGGCCGACCTTGTCATAGACACCAGCCAGCTCTCGGTCCACGGCCTGCGCGACATGATCCGCCACCGGGTGGTAGGCAAGTCACACCAGGGACTCGCGCTGCTGTTCGAGTCCTTCGGCTTCAAGAATGGCGTGCCGCCGGATGCCGACTTCGTGTTCGATGTGCGCTGCCTGCCCAATCCCTACTGGGTTCCCCACCTGCGCGGGCATACCGGGCTGGAACCCCAGGTGATCGAGTTTCTGGATGCCCACGCGGAAGTACAGGAGATGGTGTCGGACATCGCCCGCCTGCTGACGGCATGGCTGCCCCGCTTCGAGCAGAACGACCGCCAGTACATGACGGTCGCCATCGGCTGCACCGGCGGTTATCACCGCTCGGTCTATGTCGTGGAGCGGCTGGCCAGCGAATTTTCCGGCGTCTGGGCACCCATACAGATCCGCCACCGCGAGCTGGCCGGACAAGGCACGCCATGATCACCCGCCGGGTCACGCTCATCAACAAACTGGGCCTGCACGCACGCGCGGCCTCGAAGCTCGTCGGCGTAGCGAGTCGCTACGATGCCCGGCTGTCCATCGGGCATCCCGGGAACAGCACCGTCGACGGAAAGAACATCATGACCGTGCTGATGCTCGCGGCCGGTTGCGGAACCGATCTGGTCATTACCTGCGACGGCCATGACGAGGAAGCACTGGCCGACGCCGTCTGCTCACTGGTTGCCAACCGCTTCGACGAAGGGGAATAACCCGTGAGCAGGCAAGCCTCCAGTGCGCCGCACCTGGCACTCAATCGTGCCCTGCAACGCGGGACCATGACGCAGGCACGGCGGCTGCTGAACGCCATGCCACCGTCGGAGATCGCGCACCTGCTGGAGTCCTCCCCGCCGCGCGAGCGCGCGCTGCTGTGGAAACTGGTGGACCGCGACCTCGAGGGCGAGGTGCTTGCGGAACTGAACGAGGACATCGCCTCGGAGTTCCTCTCGCGCATGGACCTGGCCGAGGCCGTCGACATCCTCGAGGATCTCGACCCGGACGACCTGGCGGACCTGCTGGACGATTTGCCGCACCAGGTGACGCGCGAACTGCTCACCCGGCTGGATGCGCAGGACCGCGCCCGCATCGAGCAGACCTGGAATTATCCCGACGACACCGCCGGCGGGATCATGAACACCGACACCATTTCGGTACGCCCGGACATCACCCTCGACGTGGTGCTGCGTTACCTGCGCATGCACGACGAGTTGCCCAAGGCGATGGACGCGTTGTTCGTGGTCAACCGCCGCGACGAGTTCGTCGGCCTTTTGCCGCTGGCACGGGTACTGGTCTCCGACCCGGAGATGACGGTGC
>JBKHWN010000205.1:0-4504 GCA_046566505.1 Gammaproteobacteria bacterium | reverse complement strand
TTGTCGACGCCGGCGTAGATGCGATCGAGCAGGGTGCCGTTCAGTGCGCGGTTCACCAGGAAGGCAATCATCCGCGCGGCGTCGTCGCGGTGGATGCGGTTGGTCCAGGCGGGGGCCGGCCAGGGCGCGTTGCCCTCAAGGATGGCCTGCGCCTTGCGCACCAGCATGTAGCGCCCCGGGCCATAGATGCCGCCCAGGCGCAGCGCCGTGGCCGGCAGGCCGGCGTCGAACACCAGTTGCTCGGCACGCAGCATGATCTCGCCGTTCCAGGACTCCGGGCGCGCCGGCGTGTCCTCGCTGATCCAGAGGTCGCCGCTGTCCGGCCAGACGCCGGTGCTGGAGACGAACAACACCAGCCGGGGCACGGCGCCGGTGGCGCGCACGGCGGCCAGCGTGTGGCGGGCGGCGCCGATGTAGGTCGCCTCGTAGCCGGCGCGGTCGTGCGCTGACGGGCTGACCGCGATCACCACCGCGTCCGGCCGTACCGCCAGTGACGGCGGCAGGGTAAAGGGCGCCGACAGGTCGACGTTGTGCAACTCGATGCCGGCGCCGGGCGCCACCGGCGAGCGCCGGAGCGCGACCACGCGCAGGCCGGCATCGGCCAGTTGCCGGCCTGCCGCGCTGCCCAGGTCGCCAAAGCCCGCGAAGAGGACGGTCGCCATATGCATTACCCCTGCGTTGACGGGCCATTGATTGGCCGCGACTATCATGTGCCACGGCTATCGTAGTCGCAGCCCCGGCGGATTGTCCCTCATGAACCTCAACGAATTGCGCTATGCGGTTGCCCTGGCGCGCGAGAAACATTTCGGGCGTGCCGCCGATCGTTGCGCAGTGACACAGCCGTCACTGTCGGTGGCGATCAGGAAGCTGGAAGACGAGCTGGGCATCCAGCTGTTCGAACGCCACCGGCACGAGGTGCGCGTGACGCCGGTCGGCCTCGCGGTGATCGCGCAGGCGCAACGCGTGCTGGAGGAAACGGAAAAGCTGCGCCAGCTGGCCGACCCGGAGGTCCAGCAGTTCGGCTCGCCGCTGCGCGTCGGTGCCATCTACACCATCGGCCCCTACCTGTTTCCGGCGCTGGTCACGGCGGCACGGCGGCTTGCGCCGCAATTGCCGCTGGCGATCGAGGAGAACTTCACGCATGTGCTGTCGCAGCGGCTGCGCGACGGCGAGGTCGACGCGATCCTGATCGCACTGCCATTTGCCGAACCCGGCGTGGTCGTCACGCCGCTGTATGACGAGACCTTCGAAGTTTTGTTGCCGGCCGGCCACCCGCTGGCGAACTGCCGGCACATCGCGCCCGAGGCGCTGGACGACGAGCACGTGCTGATGCTCGGCGAAGGGCATTGCGTGCGCGACCAGGTGCTGAGCTTCTGTCCGCACATCCGTGGCGGCACCGGCGCCGAAGTGACGTCCAGTTCGCTGGAGACGATACGGCACATGGTAGCCGCCGGCATGGGCGTGTCGGTGCTGCCGCAGACCGCCTGCCAGTCGCCGTTCTACGGCGACGACGTGCTGGTCAGCCGGCCGTTCACCGCGCCGGAACCGTCGCGCCGGGTGGCGCTCGCGTGGCGGGCCAGCTTCCCGCGCACCAAGGCCATCGATGTGCTGATCGCCGCGACACGCGAAGCAGCGCGCCTGCGCGGCACGCGATCGCTGGAACAGGCGACGCCGCGCGGCAGACGGAAGAAGGCCGGCGCATGAACGCATCGCCGCTGCAGGCGAAGCTCGGCTCGCTCAAGGGCGTCGGGCCGGCGCTGGCCGGCCGCCTTCAGGCGCTCGGGCTGGATACCGTCGAGGACCTGCTGTTCCACCTGCCGAACCGTTACGAGGACCGCACGAAAGTCACGCCGATCGGCGCCGTGCGCCCGTTCACCACCGCGCAGGTGGAAGGCGAGGTGCTCGCCGCCGACGTGCTGCTCGGCCGGCGACGCAGCTTGGTGGTGAAGATCGCCGACGGCAGCGGCATCGTCGCGCTGCGTTTCTACCATTTCAACGCCACGCAGAAGGCATCGTTCGCGCGCGGCGCCCGCGTTCGTGCCTTCGGCGATGCGCGGCCCGGTGCCAGCGGCCTGGAGTTCTACCATCCCGAATACCGCGTGCTGGTCCCCGGCAGCACGCCACCGCTCGCGGACCGTCTGACGCCGGTGTACGGCATCACCGAGGGCGTTACCCAACAACGGATACGCGCGCTGACCGACACCGCGCTCACGCTGCTGAAAAGCCACGCGCCGGCCGAACTGCTGCCGCCGCAACTGCTCAGCACATTCCGCCTGCCGCCGCTGCGCGATGCGCTCGATTTCGTGCACCACCCGCCGCCTGGCGCGCGTACCGAAACGCTCACCGACGGCTCGCACCCGGCGATCCGTCGGCTGGCACTGGAAGAGCTCGCAGCCCACCAGTTGAGCATGCTGGCCGTGCGCCGCGAGATGCAGCAACACCGCGCACCGGTCTTGCCGGTTCTGCCGCCGCTTGCTGGCGCCTTGCGCGCACGCCTGCCGTTTGCGCTGACCGGCGCCCAGCAGCGCGTGCTCGATGAAATCGCGCAGGATCTCGCCCGGCCGGTACCGATGCTGCGGCTGGTGCAGGGAGACGTCGGCGCCGGCAAGACCGTGGTTGCGGCGCTGGCTGCCGCACAGGCCATCGCCGCCGGCGTGCAGGTCGCGCTGATGGCGCCGACCGAAATCCTCGCCGAGCAGCACCTGCGCAGTTTTTCCCAGTGGTTCGAACCGCTGGACGTGCGCACCGGCTGGCTCACCTCCCGGATGAAGAAGAAGGAGCGCGACGCGGTCATCACCGGACTGGCCGACGGCAGTATCGCGCTGGCGATCGGCACCCACGCGCTGTTCCAGGACAACGTCGATTTCCAACGCCTCGGGCTGGTGATCGTCGACGAGCAGCACCGCTTCGGCGTGCAGCAGCGGCTGGCGCTGCGCGACAAGGGCGGCGACCACGGCGTGCCGCACCAGCTGATCATGACCGCGACGCCCATCCCGCGCACGCTGGCAATGAGCGCCTATGGCGACCTCGACACCTCGGTGATCGACGAGCTGCCGCCCGGGCGCACGCCGATCCAGACGGTGGTCGTCGGCGAGGAGCGCCGGCCGGACATCGTCGAGCGCATCCGCATCGCCTGCCGCGAGCACCGGCAGGCCTACTGGGTATGCCCGCTGATCGAGGATTCGGAGGAAGTGGAAGCGCAGGC
Organism: Gammaproteobacteria bacterium; assembly: GCA_046566505.1. GTDB lineage: Bacteria > Pseudomonadota > Gammaproteobacteria > Pseudomonadales > JADFDG01 > JADFDG01. Next base: position 1,299 of record JBKHWN010000205.1, on the reverse strand, counting down.
AGCGGAAACCACGCGCGAGGATCTCGGCAACGCGTTGCCCGAACTGCGCATCGGGCTGGTGCACGGACGGCTCAAGGGCGCGGAAAAGGCGGCGGTGATGGCCGCCTTCAAGCGCGGCGATCTCGACCTGCTGGTGGCGACCACGGTCATCGAGGTCGGCGTCGATGTCCCCAATGCGTCACTGATGGTGATCGAGAACGCCGAGCGACTCGGGCTTGCGCAATTGCACCAGTTGCGCGGGCGCGTCGGTCGCGGCGCGCAGCAGAGTTACTGCGTGCTGATGTACAAGTCACCGTTGTCGCAACTCGGGCGCGAGCGGCTGGCGGTGATGCGCGAAACCACGGATGGCTTCCGGATCGCGGAGAAGGATCTCGAATTGCGCGGCCCAGGCGAGGTGCTGGGCACCCGGCAGACCGGCGACCTCAGCCTGCGCGTCGCCGACCTGCTGCGCGATGCGGCGCTGGTGGAAACGGCGCGCGCGCTGGCGCTGGAAATACAGCAGCGACACCCGGCACGGGCACCGCTGCTGGTCAGGCGCTGGATCGGCGAGGCACTGCGCTATTCGCGCGTCTGACCACGCCTGAGGGGTAAGAGCGGCGTTATTCCTGCCAGTCCTGCCCAGCCCGCGTTACTTCAGCCCGCGTTACTTGAGGTTGTACCGCAGGTTCAGGAACAGGCCGTCGAACTCGGCATCGCTGGCCACGCCAAGCGCTGCCGACCATTGCTTGTCCATGTAGTAGCGCGCGTTGGCCGACAGGCCCAGCCCGTCGTCAAACGGATCAACCTCGGTCAGCGTCAACTTGCCCTCGAGATGGAAATTGTCCTGCAGTTCAAAACGCAGGCCGACGGCCGCCGCCAAACCCAGGTCGTCATCGCTGACCTTTTGTCCAAACGGTCCGACCGGGCCGTATTCGAAGTCCGAATAGACCAGCTCCAGGGTGCCGAACAGGTCGAGGTTCTGCTGGACGGACTTGTGGAATAAACCGCCGCCGCGCAGCACCATGCCGTCGCCGCCCGGGTAATCGATGATGCCCAGCGAGCCGAGCAGGCCGAATTGCGTGTCCAGCGACATCGCACCGCCCAGGTAGATGGCGTCGGCATCACGATCAAGCTCGCCGAAGCTGCCCTCCAGGTAGTCGTAGGAAAAGTTGCCGGCCTGCACGGATGCAGACGCTGCCAGCAGGGCGGCAACCGGGAGGATGCGCAGGAAATTCATGTCGTGACCTCAATGAAGAAAGTGGCAAGCGCCGCGAACCGGCGCAGCGTGACGGAGTTTACTCCGCTTGCCGCCCCCGTCCG
>JBKHWN010000204.1:0-4551 GCA_046566505.1 Gammaproteobacteria bacterium | reverse complement strand
GCCGTCAGCGTGAGGTGCGCCCACTGAAGGTCGACCTGCGCAACTACGTCTACGACGGTCGTGTGCGGCTGGTCAGCGCGCGCCTGTACCAGGGCCAGACCACCAACCTGCGCACGCCCGGCGGCGGGTTCGCGCCGGTGTTTGCGGTGGGGTGACCCTGTTCGTTTGCGGTGCTCCGGCGCCGGGACCGTGTTACTTGCCCATCAGGTGATCCTTGTACTGCTCGCGCAGGTTCACCTTGAGCAGCTTCCCGGTCGCCGTGTGCGGCAGTTCAGGCACGAACAACACGTCGTCCGGCAGCCAGAACTTCGCCACCTGATCGGCGAGGAACTCCAGCATTTCGTCCCGCGTGCACTGGTGGCTTTCCTTCAGGATGCACAGCAGCAACGGGCGCTCGTCCCATTTCGGGTGCGGCACGCCGATCACGCAGGCTTCCTTCACTGCCGGGTGGCCGACGGCGACGTTCTCCAGGTCGATCGAGCTGATCCATTCGCCGCCGGACTTGATGACGTCCTTCTTGCGGTCGACGATCTGCATGCAGTTCTGCCCGTCGATGGTCGCCACGTCGCCGGTGTCGAACCAGCCGTTGTCGAAGGCGCTGTTGTCCTCGACCTTGTAGTACTGGCTGATGATCCAGGGGCCGCGCACCAGCAGCCGGCCGAAAGTCTTGCCGTCGCGCGGCAGTTCCTGGCCGGCGTCGTCGACGATCTTGATCTCCACGCCGTACACCGGCCGGCCCTGCTTGAGCAGTTTCTGGTAACGCTGCTCGGCCGGCAGCGCCATCAGTTCGGCGGTCGGTGCGTTGACCGTGCCCAGCGGGCTCATCTCGGTCATGCCCCAGGCGTGGATCAGGAAGGCGCCGTGCTTCTGGTCGAAGGCCTTGATCATCGACAGCGGCGCGGCGGAACCGCCGACGACGACATGCTTGACCGTGGTGAGTTTCGCGTTCACCGAATCGAGGTAATTGAGCAGGCCCAGCCAGATCGTCGGTACGCCGAGTGCGAGCGTGACCTTTTCGCGTTCGATCAGCTCGTGCAGGCTCTTGCCGTCCAGCGCCGGGCCCGGCATCGCCAGCTTGGCACCGCTCATCGCCGCCGCGTAGGGCGTGCCCCAGGCGTTGACGTGGAACATCGGCACCACCGGCAGGATCACCGTGTCGCGGCCGATGTTCAGTGCACCCGAGTGCAGGCTGCCCCAGGCGTGCAGCACGGTGGAGCGGTGCGTGTACATCACGCCTTTGGGGTTGCCGGTGGTGCCGGAGGTGTAGCAGAGCGAGCAGGCGGTGCGCTCGTCGAATTCCGGCCACTCGTACTGGTCGGATTCGCGCGCGATCAGTTCCTCGTAGCAGACCAGGTTGGGCAGGTTGACCTTCGGCATGGTGTCGCCGTCGGTCATCACCACGATCGCCTCGACGTTTTTCAGGTGCTCGGCCAGTGCCTCGATGAGCGGCATGAAGGTGAGGTCGACGAACAGCACGCGGTCCTCGGCGTGGTTGACGATCCAGGCGATCTGCTCGGGGAACAGGCGCGGGTTGATGGTGTGCAGCACGGCACCGGAACCGGAGACGCCGAAATACAGTTCCAGGTGGCGGTAGGTGTTCCAGGCCAGGGTGCCGACGCGGTCGCCGCGCTTGATGCCCAGGCGGGCCAGCGCGTTGGCCACCTTCGCCGCACGCAGCGCGGCATCGCCCCAGCCGTAGCGGTGTACGTCGCCCTCGACCCGGCGGGTGACGATCTCCACCTCGGGGTGGTTCTGCACCGCATGGGCGAGCAGGGAGGACACGAGCAGCGGGCGTTCCATCATGTTGCCGAGCATGGGAGATCTCCTGGTTGTGGTGCCTGGGGCCTTGGAGCTTGCGGATAAAGTGCGGGCGATTGTGCCGGTGCGCCGCTCGTCATGCCAACCCGTCCCGGCCGGGGTATTAGAATGCCCGGCTTTCCCCGCCTGCCGACCGTCCGGAGTGACCATGCCCAGGGCCAATGAAGTCAAGCGTACCGATGTCGTCGACCTCGACGGCCAGTTGCTGATCGTGCGTGCGATCGAGGTGCAGAACCCGTCGGCGCGCGGTGCCTCGACCCTGTACAAGATGCGCTTCTCGAACATCCAGACCCGGCTCAAGCACCAGCAGACGTTCAAGGGCGACGACCTGCTCAAGACCGTCGACCTCACGCGGCACAAGGCGAACTTTTCGTACCTCGACGGCGAGGAGTACGTGTTCATGGACGAGGAGGACTACACGGAGTACCGCTTCGCCACCGCGGACCTCGAGGACGAACTGCCGTTCATCACCGAGGGCATCCAGGGCTGCCAGGTGCTGACCGTGGACGGCACGCCGATCGGCCTCGAACTGCCGCAGCACGTCGAGCTGGAGATCACCGAAACGCCGCCGTCGCTGAAGGGTGCTTCCGCCACCTCGCGTACCAAGCCCGCGCATTTCGCCACCGGGCTGGTGATCCAGGTGCCGGACTATCTGGAAACCGGCGAGCGCGTGCGCATCCACACCGGCGAGCACCGCTACTTGGGTCGCGCCGAATGAGGCTGAGGCTCGGTGTTGTCCTGTTGCTGGCGACGCTCACCGGCTGCGAATCGCTGGGCTATTACCGGCAGGGCATCGCCGGGCAGATCGCTTTCTACGGCGCGCGCGAGCCGATCGCGAAGGTGCTCGCGCGTGACGACCTGTCCGCCGACGAGCGTCGCCGCCTCGAACAGGTGCCGCAGATCCTGGCCTTCGCCCGCGACGAGCTGGCCATGCCGGTGAAAGGCCAGTACCGCGACTACGTCCGCCTGGAACAGCCGGCGGTGGCCTGGACGGTCTACGCCGCGCCGGAACTGTCGTTCGTGCCCTACCGCTGGTGTTATTTCTTCCGCGCGCTGTGCATGGAATACCGCGGCTACTTCGCGCTGGCCGACGCGCAGGCCCACGCCGCGAAACTGGCGGCCAGGGGTTACGACACGCACATCGGCGGCGTGGCCGCCTTCTCGTCGCTGGGCCTGCTCGACGACCCGATGACCAGCGTGCTCACCGCCTATCACGACGACCTGATGACTTCCGTGCTGATCCACGAACTGGCGCACGCCGTGCTCTACGTGAAGGACGACACGCCGTTCAATGAAAGTTTTGCCACCGCCGTGGCCGGAGAGGGCCTGCGTCGCTGGCTCGCCAGGCACGGCGGCGCCGATGCGGCCGGTGGCAGCGCGGTGGTCGCCGCCTGGCAGGCCGACCAGCAGGCGCTGACTGCGGCGGCACTGGCGATCCGCGCGCAACTGATGGATCTCTACGCGTCGCCGCTGGACGACGGGGAAAAGCGCGCCCGCAAGCGGGATATCCTCGATGCCGCCGCCGAGACCTACCTGGCGCACTGCGCCGGCGTGCCCGGCGCCACCTGCCGCGCCCGCGACTGGTTCGGTGCCGGACTCAACAACGCCCGGCTGAACGCGGTGGCCACCTACGAGTCCTGGGTGCCGGCCTTCGCCGCGCTGATCCGCGCGCACGACGGCGACATGGGTGGTTTCTACGACACCGTCAGGGAAATGGGCACCATGCCCCGGCCGGCGCGTGACAGGCTGCTGCGCGCGATGCTGGCCCCGGAAGCCGTACAGGAGACCGCCCCATGATGCTCGGTCGTTTCAGTAATGTGCGCATGGCGCAGGCCTTCAGCGATTACCTGCGCGCACGGCGGGTGCCGCACCGGCTGGAGATCGTCGGGCAGGCGGCGGAACTGTGGGTCGATGACGAGGCACACATCGATGCCGTCAGTCGCGAACTGGCCCGCTTTCGCGAGGATCCGGCCAACCCGCGTTATCTCGCGGCGTCCTGGGAAGCGCCGCCGCCGGCCCGTGATGTCGATGCGCTGAGCCGCCGCTACGGCAGCCGCGCCGGCGACCTGGCGCCCGGGCAGATCCTGCGCTCGCGCGGCCCGGTGACACTGCTGGTGTTGTTTGCCTGCATCGGTGTCGGGATATGGACGGCTTTCGGCACGCGCCATGAAGCCATCGCGCCACTGTTGTTCCCGGAAGTCGACGGCCTGTTCGCCGGCGGCGAGCCCTGGCGCGTGCTGACGCCGGTCCTGCTGCACTTCGGCGGCGTGCACCTGGTGTTCAACATGCTGTGGTGGTGGATCCTCGGCGGCATGATCGAGCGCTACCAGAGTTCCTTCCAGCTGGCGATGCTCACCCTCGGCATCGGGCTGGTGAGCAATGCCGCGCAGTACTACGTCAGCGGCCCCAACTTCGGCGGGCTCTCCGGCGTCATCTACGGGTTGATCGGCTACCTGTGGCTGTACGGCCTGATCAATCCGCGCGGCGGTTACCAGCTCCGGCCTGCGATCGTGAACTTCATGCTCGTCTGGCTGGTGCTGGGTTTTACCGGGCTGGTCGGGCCGGTGGCCAATACCGCGCACCTGTCCGGACTGGTCGCCGGGCTGGTGATCGGCACCGTCTTCGGGTACTACCGGCGGCAGGTCTACTACCGCGAATGACGGGTGGCGGACCGGCGGCAGGATGCTGCTAGAGTTACCGGGCCCTGCCTGACCTGCATTCCAACTGGAAGGA
>JBKHWN010000203.1:0-2233 GCA_046566505.1 Gammaproteobacteria bacterium | reverse complement strand
CGCGCTGGCCGCCTCCTTCATGTCGGTGACCACCGGCGTCAGCAGGTGCGGGATGTTGTCGTACACCGCCAGCTCAAGCATCTTCGGGTCGATCATGATCAGCCGGACCTGCTCCGGCGTCGACTTGTACATCAGGGACAGCAACATCGCGTTCAGGCCAACCGACTTTCCCGAACCGGTGGTGCCGGCGACCAGCAGGTGGGGCATCCTGGCCAGATCAACCACCACGGGATTGCCGGAAATATCCTTGCCCAGGGCGATGGCCAGCGGCGACTGCGCCTCGTCAAAGGCACCGGAGGCAATGACCTCGGAGAGCCGGATCATCTCCCGCTTCTCGTTGGGGATCTCGATGCCCATCACGGTCTTGCCCGGGATGACTTCGACCACCCGCACGCTGATCACGGCCAGCGAACGGGCGAGATCCTTGGCAAGGTTGGTAATGCGCGAGGCCTTCACGCCCGGCGCCGGCTGGATCTCGAAACGGGTGATCACCGGCCCGGGCATCACGCCGGTCACCTCGGCCTCGATACCGAAGTCGCGAAGCTTCAGCTCCAGCAACCGGGACATGGATTCCAGTGCTTCACGCGTGTAGCCCTTCTTCAGGGTCTTGTCGACCGAGTCCAGCAATGACAGCGGCGGCAGTTCGCCGCTGACTTCCGTCTCGAACAGGTTGCGCTGTTTTTCCTTCTGGACGCGCACGCTGGGTTTCGGTGGCGGGGGTGGATCGGCAATTTCCGGCGGTTTCCGGTGTTCGGTCTTGGCCTTGTGCTCGCGATAGGCTTCCTCGCGCTTCTCGACCAGCACTTCGGCCTCGCGCACATCGACCACATGGCGCCGGCGTTCGGTGAATGACTCCTGGAGCCAGTGCAGCAGCGCCATCGTGTGCTCCCCGGTCCTTTCGGCGACCCGCAACCAGGGAACATCCAGGGTCAGGCGGATGCCGATGAGCAGCACTCCCATCAGCAACAGCGTGCTGCCGACCAGATTCAACGCATGCAGCGCTGCACGACCTGTCACCGCACCAAGTATCCCGCCGGCAGTTTCCGGCAACACGTCCTGAAGGGCCGGGGCCACCGTATCGATGGGCAGTTTGGGCAGGGCCACGTGGATCGACAGCAGTGCACAGGACGCAAGCACCATCGCCACCATCGCGCCACGACGCAGCAAACGCTGCGCAGCGGCCACCTCCACCTGCCGCATGGGATGCCGGAACAGACTCCAGCCGCGAACCATGAGCATCAACGGGAACAGCCACGCCGCGTAGCCGAACAGCACGAAAAGCACATCGGCCACCCATGCGCCAACACGCCCGCCCGAATTGCTGACGGGACCGTCCATACCGACATGGGACCAGCCCGGATCGTTGCGGAAGTAGGTTGCCAGCGCCATGGACAGCAGGACGGCCAGCGCCATCAAGCCGATCCCGCCCGCCTCACGCAAGCGGATCCGCAACTGGTCAGGAACGCGGGAAGGTGAACGGTTCGCGGCACGCGTCACGGCATGAAGCTCGGCGGGTTCGGGGCAGAGGTGTCGGTCATGGCGGCCATTGTAGAGAATCCGTGCCGCCGATTGGGCCTTATCGTCGCGTGCGTTGCCGTATCATGCCCGCTTCTTCCGCCCCCCCGACCTGACGCCACCCGGAGGCAACGCCCATGAGCCAACCGAAGCACTGCACCCTTCTGATCCTCGGCTCCGGCCCGGCCGGCTATACCGCTGCCGTATATGCCGCGCGCGCCAACCTCAACCCGGTCCTCGTGACGGGCATGCAGCAGGGCGGGCAGTTGACCACCACCACCGAAGTGGACAACTGGCCGGGTGACGTCCACGGGCTGCAGGGGCCGGACCTGATGGTCCGCATGCAGCAGCATGCCGAGCGTTTCAACACGGAAATCGTCTTCGACCACATCAACAGCGTTGACCTGAAACGCAAGCCCTTCTGGCTCAAGGGTGACGCCGGCGAGTACACCTGCGACGCACTCATCATCGCCACCGGCGCCTCGGCACAGTATCTCGGCCTGCCTTCCGAGGAAAAGTTCATGGGCAGGGGCGTGTCCGCCTGCGCCACCTGCGACGGTTTCTTCTACAAGAACCAGAAGGTCGCCGTGATCGGCGGCGGCAACAGCGCCGTCGAGGAAGCCCTTTACCTCGCCAACATCGCGAGCCATGTCACGCTGGTGCACCGCCGCGACAAGTTGCGCAGCGAGAAGATCCTCCAGGACAAACTGTTCGAGCG
>JBKHWN010000202.1:0-6710 GCA_046566505.1 Gammaproteobacteria bacterium | reverse complement strand
ATGAATTCCCATGCCGGCGAGGTGGCCTTCCCCGGCGGCAAGCGGGATCCCGGTGACCCGGACCTTATCGCCACCGCACTGCGCGAGAGCGAGGAAGAGGTCGGCCTGCAGCGGGAACTGGTGCAGGTCGTCGGCCAACTGGCGCAGTTGCGCTCACGCGCCGGCATCAAGGTGACCCCCTGGGTCGGCGTGGTGCCGACCGAGGTGGAGCTGGTGCCCAACCCGGCGGAGCTGGACAGCATCTTCCGGGTGCCGCTGGCGTTCTTCCTCACCCACAAGCCGCAGAACGACCACCTGGTGCGCTGGATGGGCAGCGAGTTCGTGATGCCGACCTGGCGTTACGAGGGCCAGATGATCTGGGGCCTGACGGCCTATATCATCGTCGACCTCGTGAACACCGTGTACGACGCCGACCTGGCCATGCCGGCACCGGTTGCACGGCGCACCGCCAGCTGATTCCTTCCCGAACAGGATTTTCCCGATGATCTATTCCCTGGGCGAACGCCGCGTGGAAACGCATGGCGACTACTGGGTGGCGCCGAATGCCACCGTGATCGGCAGCGTCGTGCTGGGCAACAACGCCAGCGTCTGGTTCAACGCGGTGCTGCGCGGCGACAACGACCTCATCAGCATTGGCGACGACACCAACATCCAGGACGGTTCCGTGCTGCATACGGACCACGGCGTCCCGCTGACCCTCGGCAAGGGCGTGACGGTCGGCCACCTGGTCATGCTGCATGGCTGCACCATCGGCGACTACTCGCTCATCGGCATCAACGCCGTGGTGCTGAACGGCGCGAAGATCGGCAAGTACTGCATCATCGGCGCCAACGCGCTGGTCCCGGAGCGGGCGGAAATTCCCGACGGCTCCATCGTGATGGGTTCGCCCGGCAAGGTGGTCAAGCAGGTCCAGGACTTCCACAAGGCGATCCTGCACGGCAGCGCCCAGCACTACGTCGAGAACGCCCGGCGCTACCGCAGCGACCTGGCCGTCCAGGGCTGAGCAGCCATGTCCGGCGGGGTGCTGACCGGGATCAGGCAGGAGACGGTGCCGTCGCCCTGCGTGTCGATCTGTGCCCTGGATGCCAATGACATCTGCGTGGGCTGTTTCCGCTCCGGGCGGGAAATCAGTGACTGGGGGCGGTTGTCCGACGAGGAGAAACGGGCCGTCCTGCGCCGGTGTGCCGAGCGGGTCGAAGCTTCCCGTTGACGGTTTAGAGTAAATACTCTAAAAAGGCCCGGTCACAACGGAGGACTCCCCATGGTTGCCAATCTTTCTGCCGTACCGACCCAGAGCCAGGACATCAAGAACCTGCACCGCGTCTTCGAGGCGCAGCGTGCGGCGTTCGGCAAGCACCGCTACCCGAGCGCCGCGGAGCGCATCGCCCACCTGAACAAGCTGCGCGAGGCGCTAGCCAAGTGGAAGGACACGCTGGCCACCGAGGTCAGCAAGGATTTCGGCCACCGCTCGAAGGACGAGACGCTGTTCGCCGAGGTCATGACCTCGCTGGAAGGCATCAAGTACAACGCCAAGAACGTGCGCAAGTGGATGCAGGCAGACAAGCGCCACGTGACGCCGATGCAGCAGCCGGCCAAGGCGAAGGTGGTCTACCAGCCGGTTGGCGTGGTCGGCGTCGTGGTGCCCTGGAACTATCCGATCTTCCTCGCCACCGGTCCGCTGACTGCTGCGCTCGCCGCCGGTAACCGCGTGATGATCAAGATGTCCAGCTTCACGCCGGCGCTTGGCGAGGCCTTCCGCAAAATGATCGCCGAGAACTTTTCCGAGGACCACGTCTGCGTGATCAACGGCAAGGGTGAAATTTCCGATGCGTTCTCGCGCCTGCCGTTCGACCACATCCTGTTCACCGGTTCGACCGCCGTCGGACGCCAGATCATGAGTTACGCCTCGGCGAACCTGACGCCGGTGACGCTTGAACTCGGCGGCAAGAGCCCGACGATCATCCACGAGTCGTTCCCCATCAAGGATGCCGTGCCGCGCATCGCCTTCGGCAAGTGCTGGAACGCCGGCCAGACCTGCGTGGCGCCGGACCACCTGCTGTGCCCGCGCGGCAAGGTCGACGAGTTCGTGCGCGAGTTCACCGCACAGGTCGGTGCGATGTACCCGTCCGGCCTGCTGAACAACCCGGACTACACCAGCGTCGTCAACGAGAAGCAGTACACGCGGATCCAGGGTTACCTGCAGGATGCCCGTGAAAAGGGCGCGAAGATCATCGAGATCAACCCGACCAACGAGACGTTCGAGAACACCCGCAAGATGCCGGTCACGCTGGCGCTGAATGTCACCGAAGACATGGAGTTGATGAAGAACGAGATCTTCGGCCCGGTGCTGCCGATCATCCCGTACGACTCGCTGGACGAGGCGATCAACTACGTCAATTCGCATCCGCGTCCGCTGGCGTTCTATTACTTCGACTACAACAGTGCACGTGCAGAGTTCGTCGAGACGCACACCCACTCCGGCGGCATGTGCATCAACGACACGCTGTCCCACGTGGGTGTCGACGACCTTCCGTTCGGCGGCGTTGGCCCGGCCGGCATGGGCCGTTACCACGGCAAGGAAGGCTTCATGACGCTGTCCAATGCGCGCGCCGTGCTGCACAAGCCGAAGTTCTACCCGGTGAAGTACTTCCTGCCACCGTTCAACAGCAAGCTACATGACTTCATCAAGAACAACTTCCTGAAGTAAACCTGCGGCAAACGAGAACGCCGCCCCGGCCGAAAGGCCCGGGCGGCGTTCTCGTTTCCGGGTTCATGGCAATGCTTCGTGCGTGTTATTTCGGATGGTGGCGCATGCGGGCCGTATGCACGCGGTTGTCCTCGACGCGCAGTATCTCGATGACGTACTCGCCGAGTCGCAACGAGACGCCGCTCTCCGGCATCGCTTCCAGGTGCTCGATTACCAGCCCGTTCAGGGTTTTCGGCCCGTCGGTCGGCAGTGACCATTTGAGCGTGCGATTGATCTCGCGGATGGTCGTGGCGCCATCGATGAGCGCCGAGCCATCGGCTTCCGCGCGCACCATCGGCGTAGCCTGTGCCACGCTGGTGGTGAACTCGCCCACGATCTCCTCGAGGATGTCCTCCAGGGTCACCAGTCCGAGAACGTCGCCGTATTCATCGACCACGAAGCCGACGCGCCGGCGTACGCTGCGGAAGTTGATCAGTTGCGTGTGGAGCGGGGTGCCGGCGGGCACGAAGTAGGGCTCTGCGGCGATGGCCAGCAGTTCGGCACGCGTGAAGGACGGTTGCTTGAGCAGCGCGTTGGTCTTGCGCAGGTGCAGCACGCCCAGCAGGTTGTTGATGTCCCCCTTCCAGAGCGGCAGGCGGGTGTGCTGTGCTTTCTGCAGCTCGCCGGAAATGGCATCAATATCGTCGTCGATGTCGATGCCCAGTATCTCCATGCGCGGAACCATGATGTCCTCGACCTTCATTTCCTCCAGGTCAAGGATGTTCAGCAACATCAGTTGGTGGGTTTTCGGGATCAGCCCGCTTGCCTCGTTGACGATCGTGCGCAGCTCTTCCGGCGAGAGGTCATGGTGGTTTCCGGCATCCTTGCTGCTGTCCAGCCCGAACATGCGCAGCAGTCCGTTGCTGACGGCATTGGTGACGTAGACCACGGGGGAAAACAACTTCAGCAGGGGTTGCAGCACCCAGACCATGGAAAAAGCGACCCGCTCCGGCCGCAACACCGCGAACGTCTTGGGCGTGACCTCGCTGAACAGGATCACGAAGATGGTGAAGGCAACCGGTGCTGCCACCAGGATGAACGGTGACTCGCCGAAGTGGTGCGTGACCAGCAGCGAGAAGATGAACGTGGCGCCGATGTTGACCAGGTTGTTGCCGATCAGGATGACGCCGATCAACCGGTCAGGGCGGGAAAGCAGGGCCTGGGCACGACGTGCGCTGCGGTTGCCGGTATTGGCCAGGTGTCGCAACCGGTAGCGGTTGAGCGACATCATCCCGGTCTCCGTCGCGGAGAACAGTGATGACAGCACCAGTAGCACGATGAGCGTGCCGATGAGCGTATCGAGCGGCAGGGGGAGTTCGTTCACCAGGGGGGTCGTTGCGGCCGGGGAGAGCCATTCTTGGAACGCCGGCCCCGACTGTCAAGGACGCGCCGGCCGTGGTTCGCCGGGTTACTGCCTTCCCAGGATGATTTCCAGCACGAACTTGCTGCCGAAAAAGGCAATCGCGAGCAGCACGAAGGTCGAGATCATCCAGCGGATCGCGGTGTCGCCCCGCCAGCCGGAAATGCGGTGCCCGATCAGCAGCACACCGAGCGTCACCCAGCTGCCCAGGGTCAGGGCCGTCTTGTGTATCAGGTGCTGGGCGAAGAAATCGTCGACGTACAGCAGGCCGGCGACGATGGCCGCTGTCAGCAGCACAAAACCTGTCGCCACCAGTTCGAACAGTATGGCTTCCATGGTCTGGATGGGCGGCAGCACGCGCATCAGGCCCTCGATGCGATGCTGGCGGAACAGCCGGTTCTTCGCCGCAAGCAGCACGGCATGCGCGGTGGCCATGGTGATGACGGCGTAGGCCAGCATGGAGAGCACGATATGCACGCCCACGCCGGCGGAAAAGGTGCGTGGTTCGTGGTTGCTGCCCAGCAGGGCGTACAGGAGCAGCGCGGTGAAGGCGATCGGGTAGGCGGTCACCGACAGGATGGCCACCGGCCGCACCAGGCTGATGATGATGGCCACCAGCGCGATGATCATGCCGAGCAGCGATGCCGCAGACAGGAAGCCCAGGTTCACCGCACCGTCGACGTAGATGGTGTTCGCGCTGTGGACACCGTGCAGTACGACGGCGGCAAAGCCGGCCAGCAGGAACACGTTACGCCGGTCGGCGTGGCCGGCGCGTATCTGGAAGGCAATGTGCAGCGTGGCGAGCAGGTACAGCGCGCCGGCGAGAAATACCGTCAGCAACATCGTTTGGGAACCGTAAGACCGTCGTAATGGAGCAACACGCCCGGAAGTCGGCGGAGTGTGGCACAGGCCCGGGTTGGTATGAATAGCGGACGCACCGGACTGCGGCAGGTCTATAATCCGCGGCCCGCGGCACAGGTCGTGGACTGTCGTCGTTTCCTCCGGAGTGTGCGTCCATGTTCGAGAACCTCAGCGATCGCCTTGGCCAGAGCCTGCGCGCCCTTACCGGGCAGGGCCGCCTGACCGAGGACAACATCAAGGACACCCTGCGTGAAGTCCGCATGGCCTTGCTGGAGGCAGACGTCGCCCTGCCCGTGGTCAAGGACTTCGTCGAACAGGTGAAGACCAAGGCGCTGGGGCAGGAGGTGCTGGCCAGCCTGAATCCCGGCCAGGCCTTCGTGAAGATCGTCCATGACGAACTTGTCGCCGTCATGGGTGCCGCCAACGAGGACCTGAAACTCAATGTCGTGCCGCCGGCGATCATCCTCATGGCCGGCCTGCAGGGTGCGGGCAAGACGACCACTGTCGCCAAGCTGGCGCGGTTCCTGAAGGAGCGCCAGAAGAAGAAGGTGCTGGTGGTCAGTGCGGACGTCTACCGGCCGGCCGCGATCAAGCAGCTGGAGACGCTGGCTCATGACGTGGGCGTCGGTTTCGTGGCCAGTGATGCCGGGCAGAAGCCGGTCGACATCGTGAACCATGCCATCGGCGAGGCTCGTCGCCTGGTGGCCGATGTGCTCATCGTTGATACCGCCGGCCGGCTCGCCATCGACGAGGAAATGATGGCGGAGATCCGCGAGTTGCATGCCGCGATCAAGCCGCACGAGACCTTGTTCGTGGTCGATGCCATGACCGGGCAGGACGCGGCGAACACCGCGCGTGCCTTTGCCGATGCGTTGCCGCTGACCGGCGTGGTGCTGACCAAGGCGGACGGTGATGCCCGCGGCGGTGCGGCGCTGTCGGTACGGCAGATCACCGGCAAGCCGATCAAGTTCCTCGGCATGGGCGAGAAGACCGAGGCGCTGGAGCCGTTTCACCCGGATCGTATCGCACAGCGCATCCTGGGCATGGGCGACATCCTGTCGCTGGTCGAGGAGGCCGAACGCAAGCTCGACAAGGCCAAGGCCGAAAAGCTCGCCAAGAAGATCAAGAAGGGCAAGGGCTTCGATTTCGAGGACATGCTCGACCAGTTCCAGCAGATGCGCTCGATGGGCGGCATGTCCGGCCTGCTCGACAAGCTGCCCGGCATGGGCCAGATGGCGAAGATGGCACAGGACACGACGCACGAAAAATCGATACGCCGCATGGAAGCGCTCATCCAGTCGATGACACCGGCCGAGCGGCGTAACCCGGACCTGATTGCCGGCCGTCGCAAGCAGCGCATCTGCAAGGGTGCCGGCCAGGAAGTCCAGGATCTCAATCGCCTGCTCAAGCAGCAGAAGATGATGACGAAAATGATGAAGCAGTTTTCCGGCAAGGGCGGGATGCAGAAGATGGCCCGCACGCTCGGCGGCCTGATGGGCGGGGGCGGGGCTGCTGGCGGCATGCCGCCGGGGATGCCGCCCCGGCGCTGACCGTTCGTCGGAATTCGTGGCGGGGCTTTTAATGCCATGCCCGGATGGATATACTGCGCGCCCTCTCGCTGGCCGGTCTGGCCAGCGGCCCAGGATCAGATTACAGGGTAACGACCATGGTAGTGATTCGTCTGGCTCGTGGTGGCGCCAAGAAGCGTCCGTTCTACAACCTGGTGGTTGCGGATCGCCGCAA
>JBKHWN010000201.1:0-5057 GCA_046566505.1 Gammaproteobacteria bacterium | reverse complement strand
CAGACATCGGTCTTGCGGAACTCGACGACCAGGATGGGGCAGGGGTACTGCTCGAACAGTTGCCGGGCCAGGTCTTCCAGCGGTTCGTAGTCGGTCTGGCCGAAGAACAGTTTCAGCGTGAATTCGTGCGCCTCCTGCTGCTTTTTCGCGAGGATCTTGTTCAGGTTTTCGTTCAGGTCCTCAATGTCGAGGCTGTAGATGCTCTTGTTGCGCAGGTCGTTGATGGTGCGCACCGACGGGATCACCCGCTGGTCCCGGGCCTCGGCCAGCAGCGAGCAGTAGTAGCCGTTGGACAGGTAGCGGTAGCTGCGGCACAGGTTGATCACCTGCGTGCGCGAGGCGTCGTAGGAGCCGCTGCGCGCCAGGTAGTCCTGGACGGTGATCAGGTCTTCGCTGGGGTAGTAGCTCGTCCAGTCCTGAACGTTGTCCACCACGAGGATGAGTTTGGACATGGGCTCCTGTCGTGCCTGCGGGTGCCGGGGCGTGGGTGGCGCGTATTGTTGGGCAGCGGCAGGCCAGGCGACAAGGAAGGCGTCGACAATTTCATCGTGTGGCCCGGGGTGTCCCTGGCGCCCGGAGCCCTTGAAAACCGGGGATCAGCCTCGATATCCCGCGGGCCGAACCGATCACCGTCACCGGAGGACCACGAACATGAGCACCACCACCGACAGCCGCCACGAGACCCTGGGCTTCCAGGCCGAGGTCAGGCAGTTGCTGCAACTGATGATCCACTCGCTGTACAGCAACCGCGAGATCTTCCTGCGCGAGCTGGTTTCCAACGCGGCGGACGCCTGCGACAAGTTGCGTTTCGCGGCCCTGCACAATGCCGACCTGCTCGAAGGCGGCGAGGATTTCCGCATCCGCATCGATTTTGACCAGGCGGCGCGGACCATCACCATCGCCGACAACGGCATCGGCATGAGCCGCGAGGACGTCATCGCCAACCTCGGCACCATTGCCCGCTCCGGCACCCGGGAGTTCTTCGCCAACCTGACCGGCGACCAGCAGAAGGACGCGCACCTGATCGGCCAGTTCGGCGTCGGCTTCTATTCGGCGTTCATCGTCGCCGACCAGGTCACCGTGCGCACGCGGCGTGCCGGCGAGCAGGTGTCGCAGGGCGTGGAGTGGGTGTCCGACGGCGGCGGCGAGTTCACGGTGGCGATGATCGAGCGGCCGGAGCGGGGCACGGAAATCACGCTGCACCTGCGCGAGGGGCAGGACGACCTGCTGTCCGGGTGGAAGTTGCGCTCGATCATCCACAAGTATTCCGACCACATCGTCCAGCCGATCCTGATGAAGAAGGAGGCGCCGCCGGATGACGCGGAAGCCGTCGCCGGCGAGGACGAGACCATCAACCAGGCTTCGGCGCTCTGGGCACGCCCGCGCAACGAGATCGGTGAGGACGACTACAAGTCGTTCTACCAGCATGTCGCGCACGACTACGGGGACCCGCTGGCCTGGACCCATGCCCGCGTCGAGGGCAAGCAGGAATACACCCAGTTGCTGTACATCCCGGCGCGCGCACCCTTCGACCTGATGGACCGCCATGCGCGCCATGGCATCAAGCTCTATGTGCGCCGGGTGTTCATCATGGACGACGCCGAACAGTTGATGCCGGCCTACCTGCGCTTCGTGCGCGGCATCGTCGACAGCGCGGACCTGCCGCTCAACGTGTCGCGGGAGATCCTCCAGGAAAGCCGGGACATCGAATCGATCCGCAAGGGCTGCACCAGCAAGGTGCTGGCGCTGCTTGCCGACATGGCCGGCAAGGACACGGAAAAATACGCGACGTTCTGGGCCGCGTTCGGCAACGTGCTGAAGGAGGGCGTCGGCGAGGACATCCCGAACCAGGCGAAGGTCGCCCGGCTGCTGCGCTTTGCCTCCACCCACGCCGATACGCCGGCGCAAACGGTTGGCCTGGACGACTACATCGCGCGCATGAAGCCCGGCCAGGAGAAGATCTACTACGTCACCGCCGACAGCTTCAACGCTGCGAAGAACAGCCCGCACCTGGAGATCTTCCGCAAGAAGGGCGTGGAAGTGCTGCTGTTGACGGATCGCGTGGACGAGTGGGTCGTCTCCCACCTGAACGAGTACGAGGGCAAGCCGCTGCTGTCGGTGGCGCGTGGCGGGCTGGACCTGGGCGCGCTGGAAGACGAGGAAGAGAAAAAGGCACGCGAGCAGGACGCCGGTGAATTCCGCGCGCTGGTCGAACGCATCGCGGCCTCGCTCGGCGAGCGGGTGAAGGAAGTGCGCGTCACGCACCGCCTGACCGACAGCCCGGCCTGCCTGGTTGCCGACGAGCACGACCTGTCCGGGCACCTCGCGCGCCTGCTCAAGGCGGCCGGTCAGCCGGCGCCGGCGAGCCAGCCGATCCTGGAGATCAACCCGCGGCATCCGGTGGTCGAACGCCTGGGCCAGGCGCAGGAACGCTTTGACGATTGGGCGGCCGTGTTGTTCGAGCAGGCGTTGCTGGCCGAGGGTGGGCAACTCGATGACCCGGCCAGTTTCGTGCGGCGCGTCAACACGCTGATGTTGTCCCTTGCCGATACAGGGGTTTCCGGCCACACGACCGGCACCTGAAACCATTACCCTTGCGTTCACGGGCTTTGCGGGAACGGCAGGGGGAAACGACATGGCATCGCGGGGCTTCGCATCGCAAGGGTTGCCGCCGCCGGCAGCGGGCATGGACCTGTCCGTTTTCCCGGCGTCCTACGCTCAGGCACGGCAGCGTTTCCTCGCGGCTGCGCGTCGCGCCGGCCCGCCGGTCGAGAGCTGGCCGCACCCGCTGGCGGGTCCCGAAGGCGAGGCGCTGGCCATCGACACCTGCCGCATCGGCCCGCCGGGTGCCTCGCGCGTACTGGTCGTGCAGTCGGCGCTGCACGGTGTCGAGGGCTTTGCCGGTTCGGCGGTGCAGGCCGACCTGCTGGCCCTGTTGTCGGCTGGTCAATTGCCGCCTGGTGTTGCCCTGGTGTTGGTCCACGCGGTGAACCCCTGGGGCTTTGCCTGGTTGCGCCGCACCAACGAGGCGGGTGTCGACCTCAACCGCAACGCCGTCGATTTCTGCGAACCACTGCCGGCGAATGCCGGCTACGACGAACTGGCCGACGCGCTGGTGCCCGCCGGCGACGATCCGGCCACGCTCGCCGCCGCCGACGCGAAACTCGATGCGTGGCGCGCGGCGCACGGGCAGGAGGCGTTCGACCTGGCTGTCACTGCCGGCCAGTACCGGCATCCGGAGGGCCTGTTCTACGGTGGCTCGGTGACGAGCTGGTCGCTGGATCGACTGCGCGACATCGTCGGCCTGTACGCGCTCGCCGAGTGCGAGCAGGTGGCCATCGTCGACGTGCACACCGGCCTCGGACCTTACGGCCACGGCGAGGTGATCTGCGACCACCCGCCGGGCAGCGAGGGCGTGCGGATCGCGCGGCGTTTCTACGGCGAATCGGTCACCGAACCGCTGCTCGGCACCTCGTCGTCGCCGCCCAAGCACGGGCTGGTGGATTTCTTCTGGCACCGGACACTGCCGGACCGCTGCTGCTTCGTGACGCTGGAGTTCGGCACTTATCCGCTGCCCTTGATGTTCCCGGTGCTGCGTGATGACCACATGCTGCACGCGCGCGGCATCGTCGACTGGCAGGATGGAAAAACCCGCCGCATCAAGTCGGCGCTGCGCAACCATTTCTATCCGGCATTCACCGACTGGCAGCAGACGGTGCAGTTCCGTTCGCGGCAGGTCGTCCTGCAGGCACTGGCCGGGCTGGCAATCCGGTGAGCACTGCACCGGGGCTGCGTGCCGCAGCGGTAACCGACATCGACGAACTGTTGGCGCTTGAGGAGAGCTGCTTCACCACCGACCGCCTCTCGCGCCGCAATTTCCGCTGGATGATCCGGCAGGCGAACGCCATGTTGCTGGTGGCTGAAACCCCGCCGGGGCTGGCGGGATACATCCTGGTGCTGTTCCGCCGGCAAAGCCGATCGGCGCGCATCTACTCGGTGGCGGTCCAGCCGGCCTGGCGGGGGAAGGGCGTTGCCGAACAGCTGCTCGCCGCTGCAGAACTTGCCGCGGCGGCCGTCGGCTGCGACGGCATTCACCTGGAAGTGCGTCCGGAAAATACGGCCGCCATCCGCTTGTACGAAAAGCACGGGTACCAGCGCTTCGGGATCCTTCCGGCCTTTTACGAGGATGGCGTCGACGCGCTGCGACTTCGCAAGCCGCTTTTCTGATGGGCAAGCCGCCGCGCTGATCAGCGTTCGGCAGCATCCTTCCCGTCGCCGTTCACCGGCGGCGCCAGCAGCAGGTACATCACCGGCGTCACCAGCCGGGCGAGCAGGGTGGAACTCACCAGCCCGCCGATGATTACCCAGGCAACCGGCGAGTAAAGCCCGGAGCCCTGCAGTGCCAGCGGCAACAGGCCGCCGATGGCGGTGACCGAGGTGAGAAAGATCGGCAGGAAACGGATTTCGCCGGCCTGCTGGATCGCGTCGATCAACGACAACCCCTGTTCGCGCAACTGGTTGGTGAAATCGACCAGCAGGATCGAGTTCTTGATCTCGATGCCGATCAGCGCGATGAAGCCGATGCCGGCCATGAAACTGAGGTTGTAGCCGGTCAGCGCCAGCGTCGCGAGGCCACCCATGATGCCCAGCGGAATCACGGTGGCGACCACTGCCGTGGTCTTGAAGGAACCGAATTCGAGCACCAGTACCGCGAGGATGCCGAACAGCGCGACCAGGCCGGCGACGGTCAGCCCGGCAAAACTCTGCTGCCGCGCTTCCACCGCACCGCCGACGCCGAAGTGGTAGCCGGGTGGCAGTTCAATGACGTCCAGCTTGTCCATCAGCGCGGCGGTGACCGCCTCGGGATTGTGGCCGGTGGCCACCTGCGCGGTGATGGTCACCGTGCGCTGCCGCTGGTAGTGGGAAATGCTCGCGGGCGCCGTTTCGAAACGCGGCGTGCCCAGTTGCGCCAGCGGCACGGCGCGCCCCTGCACGTTGTCGACATGGATGGCGTCCAGCGCCGACAGCCGCTGCGCTTCGTTTACCAGCGGCAGGCG
>JBKHWN010000200.1:0-19812 GCA_046566505.1 Gammaproteobacteria bacterium | reverse complement strand
CTGCTCAAGCGCGGCGACACGACGGCGGTGTTCCAGCTCGAATCCTCGGGCATGCGCGACTTGATCAAGCGGCTCAAGCCGGACGTGTTCGAGGACATCGTGGCCCTGGTGGCACTGTTCCGCCCCGGCCCGTTGCAGTCGGGCATGGTCGACGACTTCGTCAACCGCAAGCACGGCATGCAGAAGGTGTCCTACCCGCACCCGTTGCTCGAACCCATCCTGAAGAACACCTACGGCACCATCCTGTACCAGGAACAGGTGATGCAGATTGCCCAGGTGCTCGCCGGCTACACGCTGGGCGGCGCCGACATGCTGCGCCGCGCCATGGGCAAGAAGGACAAGGTGGCGATGGAGAAGGAACGCGCCAAGTTCACCGGCGGCGCCGAAGCCAACGGCGTGGAACCGGCGGTGGCCGGTCACATCTTCGACATCATGGAAAAATTTGCGGAGTACGGCTTCAACAAGTCGCACTCCGCGGCCTATGCGCTGGTGTCCTACCAGACCGCCTGGCTGAAGACGCATTTCCCGGCCGAGTTCATGGCGGCGGAAATGAGCGCGGTGATGCAGAACACCGACCGCATCGTTGCGCGCATCGACGAATGCAAGACCATGGGCATGAAGGTGCTGCCGCCGGACGTCAACAACTCGGAATACAAGTTCACGGTCGATGACACCGGCGCTGTCGTCTACGGCCTGGGTGCGGTGAAAGGTGTTGGTGAGGGTCCGATCAATGAAATTGTCGGTGCCCGCGAGCAGGATGGCGTGTTTCTTGACCTGTTCGATTTCTGCCGTCGCGTGCGCTCGCTGAACCGGCGCACGCTGGAGACCCTGATCCGTGCGGGCGCACTCGACGGACTGGGGCCTGACCGTTCATACAACGACCGCGCGACGCTGGTGGCTAGTGTCGACGACGCCATCAAGGCGGCCGCGCAGTTGGCACGCAACGCCGACGCCGGCATCGCCGACCTGTTCGGCGAAGTTGCCGCGCCGGTGCGCAGCGAGGGCAGTGCCTTCGTGCGTGCAATGCCCTGGAAGGACGATGAGCGCCTTGATGGCGAGAAGGAAACCCTCGGCCTGTTCCTGACCGGCCACCCCATCGACCAGTACGAGGCCGAGCTCGCCAATTTCGTCAGCAAGCGGATCGGTGACATCGATGCCAGCGCCATGCCGATGGCTGCTGCCAACGACCGGCGCGGGCGCAGCCAGCGGCCGTCCATCACCGTGGCCGGCTTTGCCACCGAACTGCGCACCAAGCGCAGCAACAAGGATGGCAAGCGCATGGCGTTCATTACACTCGATGATCGCAGCGGTCGGCTCGAAGTCAGCGTATTTCCGCGCGTGTACGAGCAGTACGGGACGCTGCTGCTCAAGGACGCGCTGCTGGTGATCGAGGGCGAGATCGAGTACGACGACTATTCCGACCGCACCCAGCTTGTTGCCGGCAAGGTGATGAGCATCCAGCAGGCGCGCGACAATTACGCGAAGCAGGTGCAGCTCACCGTCGACGAGGCGCTGGTGGAGCGCGGGTTTTCCCGGCGGCTGGCCACGGTGCTGGAACCGTTCAGGAACGGCGGTTGCGCGATGCAGGTGGTTTACGTCAGTCGCGGCGCGTCCGTCACCCTGGAGTTTGGTGAAGCATGGCGCATGCGGCCGCAAGAGGAGTTGCTTGCCGAACTGCGCCAGCAGTTCGGCAAGCAGAGCGTGCAGGTCATCTACGGGGGCGTTTCGTCCGCGACACCCCGTCGCTGAGCGATTACTTCAGGCGAACCAGGCGCTGTTCCAGCGTCGCGCCCGGTGCCAGTTTGTCCAGCCGGTTGCCGATGGCGGTATCCAGTGCATTCAGGCGTTCGGCGGGCAGCGGGTGGGTCTTGTAGAGCAGGGTGAACTTGTCTGCGCTGCTGTCGGCACCCATGCGGTCGAGCACGGCCGGCAGCGCGAACACGTCGTAGCCGCCCCGGGCGCTGTATTGCACGCCGATACGATCGGCATCGTATTCGCTGGCCTTGTCCAGCGACCGCGCAAAAATCTCCGCGCCGTTGCCCACCAGTGCCTTGACCGAATCGCTGCCGGCCTTGCTGGCGAGCACGTCCTGGCCGGCGGCAATGGCGCGCTGTTTCTGCAGCAGCTTCACATGGTGTCGCTCGGTGACGTGCGCGATCTCGTGCCCGAGCACGCCGGCCAGTTCGGCTTCGCTCTGCAGCATGGCGTACAGGCCGCGCGTCACGAACACATAGCCACCCGGTGCCGCAAAGGCATTCACCGTGGGTGATTCGATGACGCCGAACGTCCAGTTCAGGTCTGGCCTGCTGCTGCGTGCTGCCACATAGCGCCCGACCCGGTTCACATAGCGTTGCACCGCGTCGTCATCCACCAGCGGGGCGGCACCGAGGAGGCGGCCGGCAATTTCGCGGCCCAGTCTTTCCTCGTCGGCATCGCTCGGGTTGCCGACCAGCGGGATGCTGACGTCGTTCGGGTTACTGGTATCCGTCTGCACGCCCAGTTTCTCGCGGGCGATCTGGTCGAGCGCTTTCTTGTCGAGCAGGTCGCCGAGCTTGAGCGCGGAGGCGTCGGTGGGCAGCCAGAGCGTGGCGGCCAGCAACAGCGCGCAGACGGTGCTGAAGCGGATTGCGTTGTGGTTTTTCATGGCATCACCTTACTTTTTCGCGGCCGGCAGTGCCGGAATGTCACGGACGACCAGCCCCGCCTGCCGGGCCCAGGCCTCGGCATCGGCGCGTGTGGTGCGCAGGCTTTCCGCCCGGGCAACGCGTGCCTCGTCAAAAGCCGCACTTTCGAGTGCCTGGCTGTCGAGCCCGCGGATTCCGGTGGTGGTGACCACCGTGCCGGTGCCGGTGCGGCCCGAGGCGACGCCTGCAATGCCCTGCGCCGTGGTGGTCGCCGCCGCACTGCGGCGCACGCTGAGCATGCGGACCCAGCCGGTATGCTTGCCGGCCTTCACCTGGTACCAGCCGCCGCTGCGGCTGACGATCTCCACCTTGGTTCCGGCCGCCGCCGGGGCCACCACCTTCGCATCGGCGAACGGCTTCCCCCGCAGCGAGTCGGCACGCGTCAGCGTGCCGGGGTCGGCAGCCTGTACTGTGCCGGCCACCAGCAGGGCTGCGAGCGCAGCGCAGCGAGCGGTTGCTTCTGGTTTCATGGCGCTTCTCCTTCTTCAGTGATCAGTGCGGCGGCGAGCAGCAGTCGCCAGTCTTCCGGTTGCCTGCCGCGCAACTGGCCTTCGGCGCGGCGCACGATCACCCGCGCTGCCGGCAGCGCCGCGGCGACGCCGGCGGCCTTCGTATGTTGTGCCAGTTGCGCGATCAGTGCGTCGGCTTCGGCACGCACGGCATTTTGTGCTGCAAGGTCGCCCACCGGGTGTGACCAGCAGACGATGAGCGTGTTCTCGAACAGCCGCCACAGCCCGCGCTGGCGTCCCTGCAGGCGCTCCACGCTCATGTCCTGCTGCGCGGTCTTCTGCAGGCGCGCGGCCAGTTTTTCCAGTGCGGCCTCCTCACGCGTCGGCACCGGGAACTGCAGCACCAGCAGCAGGCCACGCTGCGTGCCGTCGCGACGTTCCAGCCTGGCGACCAGCGAGGAGTCCAGCGCGTGCTCGGTGGCGAACGCGTAGAAGCGCGCGACCGAAAAGTACGCGAGGCCGAACATCACCGGGCCGGTGAGGTTGATGTAGACGTTGCCGAGGTTGACGGTGGCGTAGGAGAAGCCGAGTAGCGCGACCTGCGACGCGCCGAAGAAGCGGTCGACCTTCGCGTTGGCGCCGGCGCGGTAGAACGCCCAGGCCGTTCCCCACACCACGAGCAGTGTCACCAGCAGGTAGAAGCTGCGGATCTCCGGCACCCGCAGCCAGTCGCCGCTGCGCAGGTTGTCGATCGCCGTGGCGAGGATCTCGACGCCGGGGAACTGCTTGTCCAGCGGCGTGCCCTTGATGTCGTGCAGGCCGGCGGCGGTCGAGCCGATGATGACGATCTTGCCGGCGAACTCGTCCGCCGGCCGGGTGCGTGTTTCGCGCTGCAGGTCCAGGTAGACATCGCTGAAGCTGGCATAGCGATAGGTGAACGGTTTGCCGCGCCAGTTGAGCAACATGGCATCCGGCGGATCGACGTCCTTGCCGGTGGCCCGGGCGACGATGGCGGGCATGGACGGCAGCGCCCAGCCGTCGTCGAGCATGCGCACCGGGTAACTCCGCGTCACGCCGTCGACGTCGGGCTCGACGTTGATGGTGCCGAGGCGCCCGGCAACCTGCGCGCCGGCAAATGGCGGCACCACCAGCGCCACGGTCTCCTCTTCGCGCGCGGCCGGGTCCGCCCGGGTGGCACCTGGCACCTGGGCGTAGCGCAGCGCACTTTCCCCGTCGTGCGTTGGCGAGAGGCGCAACATCGGCAGGAAGGTGTTCGGCAGCGCGGCGAGCACTTCATTGAAGTAGGCGTCGCTGTCCGGGTTCTGGATGTCCGGGTCGGAGAACAGCACGTCGAACACGATTGCCTGCGGATGTTGCCCGGCGATCTGCTCGGCGAATTCCGCGAGCACCTGGCGCGGCCAGGGCCAGCGACCGTAGTCCGGCGCCATCGCCGCCAGCGTCTTCTCGTCGATGTCGACGATGACGATGTCGTCCGCCGGCGACGGCACGTTGATGCGCATGCGCACCATCATGTCGAAGGTCGTCTGGCGCATGCCGCTGATCGCGTTGCCGGTGAGCGTGTCGCCGATCGCGACCAGCGAAAACAGCACCGCCAGGTACAGGAAGAAGTTCTGCCGGAGCCTGCGTCCGATGTCGTCGGCGAGGCGGGCATAACGGGTCTTGAGTCGTTGCGACAGGCTGGACACGGGCGCTTCCGTTGCGGGTGGTCGGGCGGACGGGACGGGCAGCAGTGCCCGAGTCTAGCAAAGGCGGTCAGGCTTTATTCGCAGTGTCGGTGCGGAGCGGGTCGCAGGTTTACAAATTGCTACCAACCGGACCGGAGCCCGGGAAACCCGGCGGTCGACCCCCCGGGGTCCGGCCGCTAGACTTGCCGGTCACCCCTCCCTGACGGATTCCGACGCGGACGATGAACCCGAACTACCTGGATTTCGAGCAGCCGCTGGCTGACCTGGAAGGCAAGATCGAGGAGCTGCGGCTGGTCGGCAACGATGCCGATATCAATATCGGCGAGGAAATCGCCCGCCTGCAGCAGAAAAGCGTGGCGCTCACCGAGAAGATTTTCTCCGCGCTGACTGCCTGGCAGGTCGCGCAGATCGCGCGCCACCCGAAGCGCCCGTACACGCTGGACTACATCGAGCACGTCTTCACGGATTTCGACGAACTGCACGGCGACCGCACTTTCGGTGACGACGCGGCCATCGTCGGTGGCACGGCGCGTCTGAACGGCGAGCCGGTGATGGTGATCGGCCACCAGAAAGGTCGCGACGTGAAGGAAAAAGTGCGCCGCAATTTCGGCATGCCCAATCCCGAGGGCTACCGCAAGGCGCTGCGCCTGATGGAGATGGCCGAGCGTTTCCGCCTGCCGATCCTCACCTTCATCGACACCCCGGGCGCCTTTCCGGGCATTGACGCGGAGGAGCGCGGCCAGTCCGAGGCCATCGCGCGCAATCTCGCGGTGATGTCACGGCTGAAGACGCCGATCATCGCCACGGTGGTCGGCGAGGGCGGTTCCGGCGGTGCGCTGGCGATCGGTGTCTGTGACCACCTGATGATGCTGCAATACAGCACCTACTCGGTGATCTCGCCCGAAGGCTGTGCCTCCATCCTGTGGAAGAGCGCGGCGCACGCGCCGCAGGCGGCCGAGGCGATGGGCATGACCGCGCAGCGCCTGCACAAGCTCGGCCTGGTCGACGAACTGATCGAGGAGCCGCTGGGCGGCGCACACCGCGATGTCGAGCTGGCGGCGAAGTCCATCCGCACGGCGCTGGCCCGCAACCTCGACACCCTGCGTGCCTACGGGCATGGCGATTCCCTGCTCAATCGCCGCTACGCGCGGCTGATGAAGTACGGCCACGTGAAGTGATCCGGGCGGGCCGGGTTTCCGGGCTGAAGGTTGCCCGGACCCGCCTGTTCGCGGCTTCCTGCCGGTTTGGCGCGGAAAGTCCATTTTCTGTCATGGGATGTCCAAACCGCCGTTCGTCGCGCGCGCTACGATAGCGCCCCTGCCCGTCGGGCAGTCCAATCGACGAGGGGAGCGCAGATGCGACGCTGGAACGGCTGGGGCGACGAAGCCAACGAATTTCCGCTGAAACCCGAGGGCCTGGCCTTCGTCCGGGCCCGACTGGGCGAGGCGACGCCGCTGAGGGATGCATCGCTCGGCGTGGTCACCGCGAAGGTGCCTGCCTCGCGCCTGCCGGCCCATCCGCTGTTCGTCACCGACGCCGAGACCCGCGTCCGCCACGCGCGCGGCCAGAGCCTGCCGGACTGGCTGGCCATGCGCTCCGGCGATTTCGGCAACTTCCCGGACGGCGTCGCCTTCCCGGAGAACACGCGCCAGGTGCGTGAACTGCTGGATTTCTGCCTGGCCCACGACATCGAGGTGATTCCCTACGGCGGCGGCACCAGCGTGGTCGGCCACATCACGCCGCCGGCCTCGGCGCGCCCGGTGCTCACGCTCTCGCTGGCGAAGATGGACCGGCTGATGGCGCTGGACCGCGAGAGCCAGCTCGCCACCTTCGGCGCCGGCACGCCGGGCCCGTGGCTGGAAGAGCAATTGAAGAAAGAGGGCTACACGCTCGGGCATTTCCCGCAGTCGTTCGAACTGTCGACGGTTGGTGGCTGGGTGGCGAGCCGCTCCAGCGGCCAGCAGTCGCTGCGCTACGGACGCATCGAGCAGATGTTCGCCGGCGGCATCGTCGAGACGCCACGCGGCACGCTGGAAATCCCGACCTTCCCCGCCTCCAGTGCCGGCCCGGACGTGCGAGAGATCATCATGGGTTCCGAAGGGCGCATGGGCGTGCTCACCGAAGTGAAAGTGCGCGTCACGCCGCTGCCGGAAGTCGAACGGTTCTACGTCGGCTTCCTGCCGGACTGGGACAGCGCCGTGCAGTGCGTGCGCGCGCTGGCACAGGGCAAGGTGCAGTTGTCGATGCTGCGCGTTTCCAATGCGGTGGAAACCGAAACCCACCTGGTGTTGGCCGGCCACCCGAACCTGGTGGGATTCCTGGAGCGCTACCTGCGCATCCGCGGCATCGGCGACGGCAAGTGCATGATGACCTTCGGCGTTACCGGTTCGAAGGCACAGTGCAAGGCGGCGCTGGCACAGGCCAACGGCATCCTGAAGTCGCTCGGCGGCGTCAACGCCGGCACGCCGCTGGGCCGCAAGTGGGAGTTCACCCGCTTCCGTTCGCCCTATCTGCGGCACGGCCTCTGGGAGCACGGCTACGCGGTCGACACGCTGGAAACCTCGGCGGACTGGAAGAACGTGCCGGCGCTGGTGGCGGCGGTCGAACAGTCCTTGCGCGATGCGGCGGCCGGTTTCGGCGAGAAGATCCACGTGTTCACGCACCTGTCGCACATGTATCCGCAGGGCTCCAGCATCTACACCAGCTACGTGTTCCGCAGCGCCGATTCCTACCCGGAAACGCATGCGCGCTGGGCCGCGATGAAGAAGGCGGCTTGCGAGACCATCGTGAAGTTCCGCAGCACCATCAGCCACCAGCACGGCGTCGGCCGCGACCATGCGCCGTACCTGCCGGCGGAAAAGGGCCCGCTGGGCACCGGCGCGATCCGTGCCGTCATCAACCATTTCGACCCGCAGGGCATCATGATTCCCGGCGTGCTGCTCCCGGAGGAAAAATCGTCGTGAGCCTTGGCCAACGTGAAAATGCAATCGCGCGACTGGAACAGGAATCGCGCTGGGATCTCGTGGTCGTCGGCGGCGGCATCACCGGGGCCGGCGTGCTGCGCGAGGCGGCGCGTCGCGGGCTGAAGGTGTTGCTGCTGGAGCAGCAGGACTATTCCTGGGGCACATCCTCGCGTTCGTCGAAGATGGTGCACGGCGGCCTGCGCTACATCGCGCTCGGTGATTTCAAGCTGACCCGCGAGGCGTTGCAGGAACGCGAGCGGCTGCTGAAGGAAGCGCCCGGCCTCGTCGAGCGCATGGGCTACATCTTCCCGGTGCGCGGCGGACAGTTCCCGGGGCGGTTCAGTTTTTCCGCGCTGCTGGAACTCTATGACCGGTTCGCCGGCATCCGCGACCACCGCTGGCTGAAGGCGCCGGAGTTGCTGGCGCGCGTGCCGGGGCTGTCGCCAGTGTCGCTGAAAGGCGCCTGCTACTACACCGATGCGGTCACCGACGATTCTCGGCTGGTGCTGCGCACGCTGCAGGAGTCGATCGCCGATGGCGGCGTGGTCGTGAACTACATGCGCGTGCGCTCGCTTTTGCGTGATGGCGAGCGGGTGAGCGGGGTGGTGGCGGAAGATCTTGTTTCCGGCCGCGTGTTCAACGTCGCCGCCGATGCCGTGGTCAGCGCCACCGGCGCCTGGGCCGACCGCCTGCGCAATGAACTGGTCAGCGAGAAGCGCATCCGCCCGCTGCGCGGCAGCCACATCGTGTTGACTCACCAGCGACTGCCGGTGCGCGACGCACTGACCCTGCTGCATCCGAAGGATCGCCGGCCGGTGTTCGTCTTCCCCTGGGAAGGCATGACCGTGGTCGGCACCACCGACCTCGATCACCGCGAGAACGTCGACATCGAGGCGTCGATCAACCGCGAGGAACTCGAATACCTGTACGACGCCGTGCAGAGCCAGTTCGGTGGCGAGCGGCTGCGCGACATCGACATCATCTCGACCTGGTCCGGCGTGCGGCCGGTGATCGGCAGCGAGCAGAACAAGGATCCGTCCAAGGAGCGCCGCGACCACGCCGTGTGGTCGGATGCCGGGCTGGTCACGGTCAGTGGCGGCAAGCTCACCACCTTCCGCCTCATCGCGCTGGATGCGCTGCGCGCGGCGGCGAAGTTCATCGGTCGTCCGCTGGACGTGACCGACACCGGCGCGCCGGTATTCACCCATGTCGCCGAATCGGCGGCGGTTGCCGCGCTGCCGATGGCCCGCCGTCGCCAGCTCGCTGGCCGCTACGGCAACGCGCTCGCTGCCTGGGAGCGGCGCGGTGGTCTCGACGCCACTGCCATCGATGGCACGCCTTACAACTGGGGCGATGTCGACTGGGTGCTGCGCGAGGAGCAGGTCGTGCACCTCGATGATGTGATGCTGCGTCGAACGCGCCTGGGCAACCTGTTGCCGAGGGGCGGGGAAGAAATCCTCGACCAGGTGCTCGCACGCTGTGCTGCAGTGCTTGCCTGGGATCCGGAACGGCAGGCGACCGAAAAGGCGCGTTACCTCGGTATCTGGCGCAGGCACTATGCATTGCCGGGCTGATTCACGGGTAGGCCTGCCTGCATCCCCTCTCCCCAACCCCTCTCCCCGCAAGCGGGGCGAGGGGCTTTCCGGTCGCTCTCTTCCGCTCGAGGGCAAGCGGGGCGAGGGGCTTTCCGGTCTCTCTCTTCCGCTCGCGGGCGGGGCGAGGGACTTTTCTGTCTCTCTCTTCCGCTTGCAGGACGGTGTTTCCTGTCGCTCCCCTCTCCCGCTTGCGGGAGAGGGGCCGGGGGAGAGGGCACAGGCGGCACGACAGCCCTGACCACAGGAACCCGGACATGACCGATTCCCCGCTCCTTCTGAGCATCGACCACGGCACGCAGAGCGCACGCGCGCTGCTGTTCGACCTCGACGGCAACCTGGTCGCCAAGAGCAAGGTGGCCATCGAGCCGTATTTTTCCGCGCAGCCGGGCTGGGCCGAACAGCACGTCGACGTGTTCTGGGGCGCGGTCTGCCAGGCGTGCAACGAACTCTGGGCGTCCTCCGGTATCGACCGGGCGCGGATCAGGGGCGTCGCGCTCACCACCCAGCGCACGACCATGGTCAACCTCGACGCCAACGGCGAGCCGCTGCGGCCGGCGATCGTCTGGCTGGACCAGCGGCAGGCCACCAACCTGCAGCCGATGCCGTTCTGGGCTGAAACGATGTTCCGCGCGCTGGGCGAGCGCGACACGCTCAACTATTTCCGCACCCAGGCCGAGTGCAACTGGATCCTGCAGCACCAGCCGGACATCTGGCGGCGCACCGACAAGTACCTGCTGTTGTCCGGTTTCCTCACCTGGAAACTCTGCGGTGCTTTCGTTGATTCCGTTGCCTCGCAGGTCGGTTACCTGCCGTTCGATTTCAAGCGCCGCGACTGGGCAGGCCACACCGACCCGCTGAACAGCTGGAAGTGGCAGGCGTTGTGCGTGCATCGCCGGCAGTTGCCGGACCTGGTGCAACCCGGCCACGAACTGGGCGCCATCACCCGGCAAGCGAGCGAGGCCACCGGCATTCCGGTCGGTCTGCCGCTGATCTCCGCCGGCGCCGACAAGGCCTGCGAGGTGCTGGGTTCCGGCGTGCTCGCGCCGGATACCGGTGCGATCAGTTACGGCACCACGGCGACGTTCAACACCTGCAACGGAAAATACGTCGAGGCGGTGCGCTTCATCCCGCCGTACCCGGCGGCGGTGCCCGGCTGTTACAACACCGAGCAGATGGTGCAGCGCGGCTACTGGATGGTGCAGTGGTTCAAGCAGGAGTTCGCGCAGAAGGAAATGCTCGCCGCCGAGGAGCTCGGCGTGGAGACCGAGGCGCTGCTGGAAAAACTGCTCGACGAGGTGCCGCCCGGCGCGATGGGCCTGATGCTGCAGCCGTACTGGTCGCCGGGCGTTCGCATTCCCGGGCCGGAGGCCAAGGGCGCGATGATCGGTTTCGGCGACGTGCACACCCGCTCGCACATCTACCGCGCGATCATCGAGGGCATTGCCTATGCGCTGCGTGAGGCGAAAGAGCGCGTCGAGAAACGCAACGGCGTGAAGATCCGCCGCGTGCGCGTTGCCGGCGGCGGCTCGCAGTCGGACGCCGCCATGCAGATCACCGCCGACATTTTCGGCGTGCCGGCGGAGCGCCCGCACGTCTACGAAGCGAGTGGCCTCGGCGCGGCGATCAACTGTGCGGTGGGCCTCGGCCTGCATCCGGATTACGACACCGCGGTGCGGCGCATGACCCGCGTCGGCCGCGTGTTCGAACCGATGCCGCAGAATGCCCGCCTGTACGACCGGCTCTTCCGCCACGTCTACACGCCGCTGTACGAACGGCTGGCACCGCTGTATCGCGACATCCGCCGCATCACCGGCTATCCGGCCTGAGTACGCCATTGCCAACGAGGAGCAACCGATGAGCTGCCGCATCCACCACCTCAACTGCGGGACGTTCTGTCCGCATGGCGGCAAGTTCATCGGCACGCCCGGCGGCTGGCTGACGCCGGGGAAAATGGTTTGCCACTGCCTGCTGGTGGAAACCCGCGCCGGACTGGTGCTGGTCGACACCGGTATCGGCAGTGCGGACATCGACAACCCCGCGCGCCTCGGCAAGCCTTTCGTCGCCGTCGGCCGGCCGGCGCTCGATCACGCTGAAACCGCCGTCGCCCAGGTGCGCGCGCTCGGTTTCTCGCCCGACGACGTGCGGCACATCGTGGTCACGCATCTTGATCTCGACCACGCCGGCGGCCTGCCGGATTTCCCGAAAGCGAAAGTGCATGTGCATGCCGGCGAACACGAAGCGGCGATGCACCCGACGCTACGCGAGCGCCCGCGCTACCTGCCGGTGCATTTTGCCCACCGGCCGGACTGGGCGATCCACCGCGAGGACGGCGATCGCTGGTTCGGTTTCGACGCCATCCGCGCGCTGCCCGGCTGTGACGACGAGGTGCTGCTGGTGCCGCTGCACGGACACACGCGCGGCCACTGCGGCGTTGCCGTGCGCGACGGCGACGGCTGGCTGCTGCATGCCGGCGATGCCTATTTCCACCATGGCGAAATGCGCGACCCCGCCTATTGCCCGCCGGGCCTCGTGCTGTTCCAGAACCTGGTGCAGGTGAACCGCGCGGCACGCCTCGCCAACCAGCAGCGCCTGCGTGAACTGGCGCTGTCGCAGGCCGGCACCGTGCGCGTGTTCAGCGCGCACGATCCCGAGGAGTTTGACCGGCTGCGTTAACGGGCTGCGCCCCTGGCGTTCGGCGAGTACCATCGCGGACCCGGCCGGTGATTGCGGGTTACAGTAGACGGGAACGACAGGACGCCTGATCAATGCCACAACTGACCTGGCTGGGTGACGCCCAGGCTAAACAAGCCGCGCGACGAGTGCCTTATCGACTGCTGGAGCCGGGAGAGGCTGTCGGCGACCCGGCCGCGCCCAACTGGCTGATCCAGGGCGACAACCTGGATGCCCTCAAGGCACTGCTGCCTTTTTATGCCGGGCGCGTGAAGTGCATCTTCATCGATCCGCCGTACAACACGAAGAGCGCCTTCGAGCATTACGACGACAACCTCGAACACAGCCAGTGGCTGTCGATGATGTATCCGCGGCTGGAATTGCTGCGGGAACTGCTGGCGGAGGATGGCAGTATCTGGGTGACCATCGATGACAACGAAGGGCATTACCTCAAGGTGTTGATGGATGAGGTTTTCGGTCGAAAGAATTTCGTAGCGGCATGTGTTTGGCAAAAAAGATATTCGCGTGAAAATCGAGAATCAATCGGTGATGTTCACGATTACCTTCTTGTCTATGCGCGGTCTCCAGACGTATTCAAGAAGAGCCGAAACCTAGTGCCTCTTACAGAGGAGCAGGCAAAGGTATACAGGAATCCAAACAATGACCCGCGAGGAAGATGGCGTCCTGTTCCAATGACGGCCCAGGAAGGGCATGCCACCGCCCAGCAATATTACAAAGTGACCACGCCATCAGGACGAGTTCTTACCCCGCCAGCGGGTCGATGCTGGGGGATAGCAGAGGCGACATATCGGCGGTTACTAGACGAAGGGAGAATTTATTTCGGCAAAACCGGAGATTCACAGCCGAACATTATTCGCTATCTCTCCGAAGTTCCCGGAGTTGCACCTTGGAGTTGGTGGCCAAGCGATGAGGTTGGGCATACCGACGAATCCAAGAAAGAGATATACGGACTCTTCGGTCGTGATGCCCCCTTTGATAGCCCAAAGCCGGAGCGCTTTCTCCAACGCATCCTCCACATCGCCACCAACCCCGGTGACCTCGTTCTCGATTCCTTCCTCGGTTCCGGGACCACGGCCGCCGTCGCGCACAAGATGGGTCGTCGCTGGATCGGCATCGAAATGGGTGAGCATGCCCGCACCCACTGCCTGCCGCGCCTGCAGAAAGTGGTCGAGGGCGAGCCGGGCGGCATTTCCGCATCGGTCGGTTGGCAGGGCGGCGGTGGCTTCCGCTTCCTGACACTGGGCGAGCCGGCCTTCATGGCCGACGGCTGCATCAACCCGGCGGTCCGTTTTGCGACGCTGGCCGGCTACCTCTGGTTTCTCGATACCGGCGAACCGCACGCGGACGGTGTTTTCACTTCTCCGGTGCTGGGCGTGCGTGGCGAAGGCGAGGGCGCGACGGCCATCGCACTGCTCTACAACGGCATCCTCGGTGATCGCCGTCCGCAGGGCGGCAACGTGCTCACCTCGGATGTCTGGCGGCACCTGCAATCGCTGCTGCCGGCATATCAGGGGCGCTGGGTCATTTACGGGGAGGCTTCCCGCATGCCGGAAACGCGGCGGCGCGAGGCGCGCATCGAGTTCCGCCAGATTCCCTACGACATACGCATGCGCTAGCCTGCAATCGCCACCGAGAAAGGAGACAAGATCATGCCTTCCCTGGACCGTATCACCTCTGACCCGTCTGTCTGCGGCGGGAGACCCTGTGTGCGCGGCATGCGCATCCGGGTAGCGGACGTTCTTGAAATGCTGGCCGACGGCGTGACGGAGGATCAGATCCTTGCCGATTTCCCCGATCTTGAACGGGAGGACATTCGCGCCTGCCTGCTGTACGCGGCGCGCCGGACCGGTTTCGAGCGCCTGGTGGCATGATCTTCTGGCTGGATGCCCAACTGCCGCCGCAGCTCGCGCCCTGGCTCTGCGAGCGGTTTGGCGTGGAGGCGGTCGCGTTACGCGACATTGGTTTGCGCGATGCGTCCGATCAGCGGATTTTCGACTCTGCCCGGGCTGCCGGTGTCGTGCTGGTCTCCAAGGACATCGATTTTGTTGATCTCGTGCAACGGCTGGGAACGCCACCGCAGTTGCTGTGGGTCACGTGCGGCAACGTCACCAATGCCCGCCTGAAAGCCGTTTTTGAAGCCACCTTCGTCGCCGCGCGTGATCTGCTGGCCGATGGGCGACCCGTTGTCGAAATTGCGGACGCGACATGACCTTCGAGCTCAAGGATTACCAGAAGAAGACCGTCGGTGCCGGCGGTGTGCAGGGCGCGCTGGAATACTTTTTCACAGCAGCCCGCGGTTCGGCCGACGGCACGGCGTTGCATCAGGCGTTCAACAATGCACGACGCGCGGCGATGGGCGATGCGCTACGGGATGTGCCTTATCGCCCACTCGCCAGCGAGGGGGAAGGCAATGCGGTGCCGCAAGTCTGCATCCGCATCCCGACCGGTGGCGGCAAGACGCTGTTGGCCGCCCATGCTATTGAGCGTGCGGCGAGGCTGTACGTGGGCAACCCCGCTGCGCCCGTTGTGCTCTGGATGGTGCCCACCAATGTCATCCGATCCCAGACGCTTTCTGCCCTGCGACAGGCGGGCCATCCCTACCGCGAAGCACTCCTGTCCTATTGGCCTGCAGATCGGTTGCTGGTGGTCGATATTGCCGAATGTGAGCAGTTGCGTGCGCAGGATTTCGGGGGCAAGGCGGTCATCGTCGTCTGCACCCGCCAGACGCTGCAGGTGGAGAGCACCGCCAGCCGCGATGTGTACGCCTACAAGGAAACGTTCGAGCCGCATTTTTCCGGCCTGCCGGCGGCCGGATTCTTTGAGCGCGTGAGCGAGCAGGACATCGATGCGCAACCCTACCTGCGCAACCTGCTCGGTGCCGGCGGCGTTGGCCGGGTCAAATATTCCTTTGCCAACCTGCTGGCCTGGCATC
Source organism: Gammaproteobacteria bacterium (assembly GCA_046566505.1). GTDB lineage: Bacteria > Pseudomonadota > Gammaproteobacteria > Pseudomonadales > JADFDG01 > JADFDG01. Next base: position 4,792 of record JBKHWN010000200.1, on the reverse strand, counting down.
GCCCCATCGTTATCGTCGATGAAGCGCACAACGCCCGGGGCGATCTCTCCTACGAGGTATTCCGGCGCATTCGTCCTGCCTGCGTGATCGAGTGGACAGCCACGCCTGCGCGCGACCAGAACGTGCTGTACCACGTGTCGGCGCAGGAGCTGAAAGCCGAGAGCATGATCAAGTTACCGATCGTGCTCTCGCCGCACCCGAACTGGCAGGAGGCGGTGCGCGATGCCCTCCTGACCCGTGAACGTTTGGCTGGCATGGCGCTCGCTGAACCGGATTACGTTCGGCCCATCGTGCTGTTCCAGGCGGATGCCAGGGACGGGGAAGTGCCCGTCGATGCACTCAAGGCACATTTGGTGGCGGCCTGCGGCATCGAGGAGCGCCGGATCGCCATCGCCACGGGAACGCAACGCGAACTCGATGGCGTCAACCTGTTTGATCCGGCCTGCCCGGTTGATTTCGTCATCACTGTCGAGGCCCTCAAAGAGGGGTGGGACTGTTCGTTCGCGTATGTCTTCTGCACGGTGCAGAACATTCGCTCGGCGAAAGACATGGAGCAACTGCTCGGGCGTGTGTTGCGCCTCCCGTATGCGCGGGAACGGCGTGCGCCGGAACTCAACCGGGCTTACGCGCATGTTTGTGCACCGAGTACGGCAGCCGTCGCCAGCCAACTCGCGGACCGGCTGGTAGCCATGGGTTTCGAGGAACTTGAGGCCGCCACCTTCATTCAGCCCGGAGGCGACGATCTTTTTGGCGGCGATGTGGCTGACCGGCCGGCACCTCCGCCGCCGCAAACCGCTTTCGAGGTGACGCCGGCGCTGGCCGATGCTCTGCTGGTGACAGGTGTGGAGGGGGTGTCTGTCGCGATGCCGGGTGAAGGCAGTGGCGAGCGGCCCGTCGTGACGTACACCGGCGTGCTGCCGGTGGCGGCTGTTGAGGCGATTCTGGCCGCCACTCCCCGCCGTGAGCAGCCTGAAGTCCGGCGGCAAATCGATCGACACCAGGCGTTGGCCCAAGCCCGGCTGTCTCCGGCGCAGCGCGGCGAAATCTTCGGCGACATCCCCCAACTCGTTGTACCGGTGCAGGGGGAGATGCAACTGCTTGAGCCGGCATTGCTCACCGAGCTGGCGGAAGTCGCGCTCGCCGGCTGCCCAGCGGACTTGCCCGATTTCCAGCAACGCGACGACGAGCGTCCTTACCTGATCGACATCCAGCATGGATCGCTCAGGATCGCGCAGGACAATGCGCAATACGGGCTAGACCTGAACGCGGCTGCGGATGCCATCCGCCGCGAGGATGTGATCCGCGAGCTCGACCGACGGGTTCGGCGGGATGATGTGCTGCAGCCCGACATGATCGCGTGGCTCGGGCGTGTGCTCGATGAGCTTCAGCGGCGTGGCGTATCGCTGACCTATGCCGCACGGCACCTTAATCAGCTTTCAGAATGCCTTGGAAGGCGTATCGGTCGTCTGGTGCAGGAGCAGCGCCGATCCTTGTTCCAGCAACGGTTGATCGATGGGCCCGAGCGGGTTCGGCTTGACCAGTTCCATCAGTTCAGCTTCCGCCCTGATGTGTACCCGGCGCGCTGGACATTCAACGGACGCTACAACTTCGCCAGGCACTATTTCGGCCGGCCCGGAGAACTTGACGACGACATCGCACAGGAGGAGACCGCCTGCGCCATCGAGATCGACTCGCTGCAGGAAGTACGTTTCTGGGTGCGCAACCTGGAGCGGCAGCCAGAAACGTCGTTCTGGTTGCCCACCTCATCAGACCGGTTTTATCCGGACTTCGTGGCACGCCTCGTGGACGGCCGGCTGTTCGTCGTCGAATACAAGGGCGCGGACCGATACTCCAACGATGATTCGCGCGAAAAGCGCGATATCGGCGCGGTCTGGGCGGCTTCAAGCGCCGGGCAATGCGTGTTTGTGATGGTGACCCATCTCTCCGTGGCGGGCGTGTCGGTGAGCGCACAACTGCGGACGGCGCTGTCAGCGATCCGGGCCTGATCCGTCCAGTAAGTCAGATTGGCAATCACAGGCACCCCCATGCCGACGCTGAAAACCCTCCACGCCGATATCACCACGCTCGCCGTCGATGCCATCGTCAATGCGGCGAGTTCTTCGTTGCTGGGTGGCGGCGGCGTGGACGGCGCGATCCATCGCGCAGCCGGCCCGGAACTGCTCGCCGCCTGCCGCGAACTAAAGGGCTGTGCAACCGGTGAGGCAAAAATCACGCCGGGTTTTCGGTTGCCGGCGCGTTATGTCATCCATACCGTCGGCCCCGTCTGGCGCGGCGGCGGGCAGGGCGAGGCGCAGTTGCTGGAAGCTTGCTACCGCAATAGCCTGGCGTGCGCGGCGTCGCTCGATCTTCAGTGCGTGGCGTTTCCCTGCATCAGCACCGGCGTCTACGGCTATCCAGCGGATGAAGCCGCATTGATCGCCGTGCGCACGGTCCGTGCGGTGCTGGCAATCGGGAGTCCGGTTCGCGAAATGCTGTTCTGCTGTTTCAGCGAGGATGACCGGCAGCGTTACGAACGCCTGCTGGCGGCGCCGTCCGCTTGAAGTGTGATGACGTGAAACACGCAAAAGGCCGCCCGCAGGCGGCCTCGTGTTTTGTGCCCGATCGCGTCTTGCGCCAGGCCCTGTCTTGCGTCCGAGAAGGACGCGACGTCGATCAATTGAAGTAGCAGAGGTACGTCGTGTCGCCGGTCAGGCGGATGCGGAACGACGAATTGCCTGGCACGTCGAAGGTGCCGCCGGCGCCGTAGCGTGTCCAGGTCGTCTCGCCTTTCAATTGCACGTCGGCGGCGCCACTGGTGATGACCATCGTTTCCGGCTTGCCGGTGTTGAACTCGTACTCGCCGGCGGCCATGGCGCCGGTGGTGGCCGGGCCGCGTGCGCTTTCGATGCTGATCGACTTCACCTTGCCGTCGAAATACTCGTTGACCTTGAACATGTCGGTGCGCTCCTGGGGTGGGGTGGTTGGCGGGGAAACAGTGGCATCGTGGGTGGCGTTGTCCGCAGTGTCGTCAGCGACCGTGCCGAGCAGGATGGCGATCGGCCGCGTCGACGGGCTCGCTTCCAGCGCGATCTTCGCGATCATGGTCAGCGGCACCGACAGCAGCATGCCGACCGGGCCGAGTACCCAGCCCCAGAACACCAGCGACAGCATGACGACCAGCGGCGACAGGCCCAGCCCGCTGCCCATCACCCGCGGTTCGATGGCGTTGCCGACCACGACGTTGACCGCGAGGCTGCCGCTGGCGGCGAGCAGCGCACCCTGCGGGCCGAGTTGCACCAGCGCCAGCAGCACCGGCGGGATCGCCGCGATGATCGAGCCGATGTTCGGCACGAAGTTGAGCAGGAAGGCGAGCAGACCCCAGAGCACCGGGTAATCGACGCCGATGATCCAGAGCCAGAGGCCGACCAGCACGCCGGTCACCAGGCTCAGCGCCGATTTCAGCGCGAGGTAGTGGTTCATGCCCGCCGTGATGCGGTCGAAATGCTGGATGACCGCGGCACCGCCGGGCAGCGCCCGCGACAGCTTTCCCCGGAACTGCGTCGCTTCGAAGAGGACGAACACGACGATCAGCAACACCAGGAAGCCGTTTGCCAGCAGGTTGCCCATCGCGGTGAACAGCGTGGTCGCCAGCGACATGACGGTGCCGGGGTCCACCAGTGAACCGAGCCCGGTTTCGGGCATGTCGACGCCCATTTCGCCGAGCATCCCGGACAGGGCACCCAGCTCGGCATCCAGTTTCTGCTGGTAGACCGGAAGTTGTTGGCTGAAGTCCTGTGCGGAGCGGGCGAAGACCAGCCCGGTGCCGGCGCCGGCGACGGCAATCATCATGACCACCAGCGTGATGCTGATGGCGAGGTGCACGCCGCGGCGCGTCAGCCAGTTGAGCAGCGGCATCACGGCGATGGCGATCAGTGCCGCGAGCAGCAGCGGCTCGACCAGCGGCGTCGCGGCCTTCAACCCGGCCACCACAATGACAAGGGCGGCGAGCGTGCCTAAGATGCTGCGGGTTTTGCTGGCACCGGATGGTGCAGTCGGGGTGATCATGGGTTTGCTGTTCTGCGTGGCGAATCGGGAGCGGCGCCAGGGCGCGCCATTGTATGGCATTGCCCGCTGACCTGCTGTCCGCCGCGCTGGCGACGATACCGCCCCGGCGCCGGCTGGTGGTCGGGGTGAGTGGCGGTGTCGATTCCATGCTGCTGCTGGACTGCGTACGCGACCACGTCTCCCGCAACCCGGTCGCCCGCGACGCCATCGCCCGCGCCGGTGTCGACGCCCGCGCCGGTGTCGACAGCCGGCTGCCGGTGCTGGCCGTCCATGTGCACCACGGACTGAATCCGCACGCCGATGACTGGGCCGGGCACGTCGAACAAGCCTGCGCCGAGGCCGGCATCGACTGCGTCGTGAAACGGGTTGCCGTCGCGCGCAACGTCGCGAGCCGGGAGGCGGCGGCACGCAGCGCCCGTTATGCAGCCTTCCATGAGGTGCTCCAGCCGGGCGACGCGCTGCTGCTCGCGCACCATGCGGATGACCAGGCCGAGACTTTCCTGTTGCGCCTGCTCCGTGGCAGCGGGTTGTCCGGGCTCGGTGCCATGCGCGCCGCGCGGCTGGAGAACGCCGTGCCGGACTGCTGGCTGTTGCGGCCGTTGCTGGACCTGCCGCGATCCACCATTGAGGCCGAGGCCGTGCGGCGCGGCCTGCGCTGGGTCGAGGATCCCTCGAACGCCGACCCGTCCATCGACCGCAACCTGCTGCGCCATGAGGTGTTGCCGAG
>JBKHWN010000199.1:0-5016 GCA_046566505.1 Gammaproteobacteria bacterium | reverse complement strand
TGGCGGTTGGCCATGGCCGGCAGCAGGTGGATGGGGGTGGCGGTGCCGGCGATGCGGATCGGGTCGGTCATGGGAAGGCGCTGCGTGGGTCCGGGAGTGCGCAAGATGCACCGAGCCAAAGCCCCTGTGAAGTTGCCGCTGTATGAAAGTGCCGTACGGGGCACAATGTCTCAGCGCCGGACCTCCCGCCACCAGCCCGAAGCCATGTCACAAGGAAAGGACAGCAGCCGATCAGCAACCACCCTGGGTATCGCCCTGCTACTGGCGATGCCTTTCCTGCTGCTCGCCTGGCTGCTGGCCGGGTCCATCCAGGCACACATCGAGCGCTTCCGGCAGATGGATGCGGTGATCACCGGCTTTCTCAGCGCGCTGGAGGTCATCGCGCCACTGGAAACCGTGCGCGACCTGTCGGCCGTGCACTTGCTGCTCGACACACCGGAAATCAACACGGTCTACAACGCGGCAAAGCAGGACGTTGACCGGCGCCTGCCGGCATTCATGCAATCGCTGCGTGCGCACCAGAGGCCGATACTCGACGCCCACGCGGAGCGCGTGGATACCGCCTGGCGCGAATTGCGTACCGATGGCAGCGCGTCCAACCCCGTCATGCCCTTCGACAACATCGAACGCGTCAACGACGAGATCTACGCAGCACTCGCCAGCCTGTTCTTCGTCACCGACATGGCCGTCGGCGAAGATGTCAGTGCCAATGAGCTGCTGCTGATGGTGCTGGACACCCGGCGCAAGGCACGGCGGGAACTGGGGCTGATGCGAGCCATCGCCGTGTACACCATGCGGCGAGACGGCTATTTCGGCTCTGCCGAAGCCGAGCACCTGGATATCGCGTGGGGCAACCTCCGTGCGCTGATGGGGAGCATCGACACCCAGCGGGCCAGTGTCGCAGCGCGCCTCGCGACACCCGTCCAGCCCACCGACCTGCGCGGCAGGCCCGTCATGCGCTACCTGGAGCATATCGAGCAGGCGATGCTGCTCTCGCTCAACGTCGATGGCGAATGGGAGCAGGAGTGGTCGCAGGGCCAGGAGGCGCTTTCCATACTGCAGGACGAGGCCTACGGGCTGGTCAGCGCGGCGGATGCCATGGTGCGCAGTGCCCGCAGCCGGCAACTGGCGCAGGACGCCGCATACACCATCGGGCTACTGCTGCTCTACGCGCTGCTCACCGCGCTGGCGATTTCGCTGTACCGCAGCCGCGACGCCGCCGTGCGCGCACAGGCCGACAGCCGGGCCAAGAGCCTGTTCCTGGCGCGCATGAGCCACGAGATCCGCACACCGCTCAACGGCGTGATCGGCCTGGCAGAACTGGTGGCGGACACCGAACTCACGCCGCGCCAGCGCGAGTACATCGACCTGATCCGCAAGTCCGGGCAATCACTGGCGGCGCTGGTCAACGACATCCTCGACCTGGCGCGCGTGGAGGCCGGAAAACTGGCGCTGGAAGCAAAACCCGTCGACATCCGGGGGGTCGCCGGCGAAAGCGTGCGCGTGCTCAGCCTGGCCGCCGGGAACAACCGCACGCTGGTGTTCTGCCACGTGGCCGACGACGTGCCTGCCTGCATCCTCGGCGATGCGGCGCGGCTACGGCAGGTGCTGCTGAACCTGGTGTCCAATGCCGTCAAGTTCACCAAGGACGGACGGGTCGAACTCGTCATCACCCGGGCACGCAACGAGGCCGGCGCCCCGGCGCTGCGCATCGAGGTTCGCGACACCGGGATCGGGCTGTCCGAAGCCGAGCAAGAAAACCTGTTCACCCTGTTCACCCAGGCCTCCGCCGAGGTCGGCCACCGCTACGGCGGCAGCGGGCTGGGCCTGTCGATCAGCCGCGAACTCGTGCAGTTGATGGGCGGACGCATCGGTGTCCACAGTGCGCCGGGCGCTGGCGCCACGTTCTGGTGCGAATTGCCGCTGGCGAACGATGACAACGATGGCCAACCGTTGCCGCGTGGGGCGCAACTGCGCGACCCGGCGCTGCTGGTCGACCTCGACGGGCACATGGCCGGCGCCGTCGCACGCCTCGGACCCGATCGCACGCGCGGCCTGCAGGTCGCGCGCGAGGGCGCCGCCGCCGCGGCATTGCTCGACGGGCATCCGGGCATCCGCTCTGTCGTGATTTGTGCCCAGCAGAACCCGCAGGCTGGCAGGGCCGTTGCCGACGAACTGCATCGCCAGCGCCCGTTGCTGTGCATCCGGCTGCTGATGGCCGTCAGCGCGCCGGCGGCCGTCGGCGCGGAGAACCCTGACGACCGAATCCAGGTCGTCGACCGTTCGGTGTTCACCGACGACGACCTCATCGAGCTGCTGCAGTGCACCGATGCTCCCGCAACGGGTGCGAACGACGATGTTGTTCCGGCTGCGCAGCCGTCCGCGGGCGGATTGCGCGTGCTGGTCGCCGAGGACAACCCCGTCAACCGCATGGTCATCGACGGCCTGCTGCAGCAACTGGCCATCACCGCCGAACTCGTCGCCGATGGCCGCCAGGCCGTGACGCGTTACCGCATGCAGGAAGGGCGGTACGACGTGCTGCTGATGGACCTCGACATGCCGGTGCTGGACGGCAATGGCGCGGCGCGGGAAATACGCCGCCTGGAACAGGCCGCAGGCTGGCCGCGCCGACGCATACTGGCGCTGAGTGCGCATGCATCGGCCGAGCACGGTGAGCAGGCGCGGCTGGCCGGCATGGATGGACAGGTCGTCAAGCCGGTGACGCTCGACACGCTCCGCCATGTGCTGCTGGCAACCGGGAGCCCCGCCGCGCGCAGCAGTTACGACATCTGACCAGCAGGTGCCGATGCACCCCGGCAACGAACAACGGGCACTGCCGGGTCGATACCGGGCACTGCGCATTGGACTGTCGACCCGCCGGGTTGGCAACATACGGATCCACCAACAACAACGTCGACAGGGAGACGATCATGGCAACCGCAGTCTGCGCCGAAGCCGAAGTGGCCATCGGCACCATTCGCGAGGTCGAGGTATCCGGCAAGAACCTGCTGCTGTATCGGCTGGAGGACGGTTTTTACGCGACCCAGGCCAATTGCACGCACCTGTTCATGCCGCTGAAGAAGGGCAAGATCGTCGATGGCTGCAAGGTGCAGTGTCCGTTCCACCGCGCACAGTTCGACATCCGCACCGGGGAGGTCGCCTGCTGGGCGAGTTTCCCGCCGGGCATCCAGTTGCTGAACGCCCTGCGCAGCGAGAAAGCGCTGAAGACCTACCCGGTGAACGTGGTCGACGGCATGGTGTACGTCGAGGCCGGCTGAAGCATGGTGGCCGGCGGCGTGCCGTTCAGGACGCCGCCGTGCACTCGCAACTCACCCGCTCGCCGCTGGCCAGGTTCACGGCGGTCAGCGAGTAACCCCAGACACAACCCGTATCCAGCGCCAGCACGTCGGGCACGTCCACCCGGCCCTGCAGCGCCGCCCAGTGCCCGAATACGATGCGAAGACCGGCGCAACGCCGGTTCGCCGCGTCGAACCAGGGGAAGAATCCTGCCGGCGCACTGTCCAGCCCTTCCTTGCTGTCGAGATCCAGCCTGCCGTCCGTATCGACGAAACGCATGCGCGTGAAGTGATTGGTGATCACGCGCAGCCGGTCCATGCCGGTGAGCGACTCGTCCCAGCGCGCCGGCTCATTGCCGTACATCGCGCGGAAGAATTCGCCGGCGTGCGCGCTGCGCAGCACGTCGGACACCTCGCGCGCCAGCCGCTGCGCATCGAACAGCGACCAGGCCGGTGGAATGCCCGCATGGGTCATCACCGTGTTGAGCGCCGCGTCGTAGTGCAGCAGCGGCTGCTGCTGCAGCCAGCCGAGCAACTCGCCACGATCAGGCGCACCGAGGATGTCGCCGAAAGTGTCCTTGCGGCGCGGCGTCTGCGCGCCGGCAGCCACCGCCAGCAAGTGCAGGTCGTGGTTGCCGAGCACCACCGACACCCGCTCGCGCAATTCGTATACGCGTCGCAACACCGCCAGCGACTGCGGCCCGCGATTGACCAGGTCGCCGACCAGCCAGAGCCGGTCCTGCGTCGCATCGAAACGTATTTTTTCCAGCAACCGCTCGAAGGGTTCGTGACAGCCCTGCAGGTCACCGACAGCCCAGACGCTCATCCGGCAGCCCTCAGTTCAGCACGCCGGGCACGGCGAGCGTGAACGGTGCGATGGGCGCATCGAACTGCGTGCCATCGTCGGCCAGCATCCGGTAGCTACCGTGCATGGCACCGACCGGCGTCGCCAGCACGCAGCCGCTGGAGTACTCGAAGTGCTCCCCCGGCGCCAGCCGCGGCGTCTGGCCAACCACACCGTCACCGCGCACTTCCTGCGCCTGCTGGTCGCCGTTGGTGATGATCCAGTGCCGGCTCAGCAGCTTCGCGGCAACACTGCCGCGGTTGTGCAGCCTGATGTGGTAGGCAAAGACATACCGTTTTTCGTGCACACGCGACTGGTCGGCGCGGTACTCGCTGCGCACCTCGACGTCGATGTGGTAACGCGGGTCATTGCTCATGGGGTGTCCTGTGCTGCGCCGTCAGCACCAAAGGCATCGGCCAGGGCGACAAACTGCGCCAGGGTCAGCGTTTCCGGGCGGGCGCCGGGATCGATGCCCAGCGCGCCCATGGTGGCGTCGTCGACCATGCCGCGCAGCGCGTTGCGCAGGGTCTTGCGGCGCTGCGAAAACGCCTGCGTGACCACTTGCGCCAGCCGTTGCTCGTCGCGCACCGGCATGACCGGCGCCTGCGGCACCAGGCGCACGATCGCGGACTGCACTTTCGGGCGTGGATGGAAGGCTTCCGGCGGCACCGTGAACAGCGGCTCGACCCGGCAGCGGTACTGCAGCAGCACCGAGAGCCGCCCGTAGTCATCGTCGCCGGCGACCGCGCCCATCCGGTCCACCACTTCCTTCTGCAGCATGAAATGCATGTCGCGGATATGCGCCGCCGCATCGAGCAGGTGAAAGATCAGCGGCGTCGAGATGTTGTACGGCAGGTTGCCGATGACCCGCAGCGG
>JBKHWN010000198.1:0-7400 GCA_046566505.1 Gammaproteobacteria bacterium | reverse complement strand
ACCCGATCGGGCAAACGATCGATCCGGTCCTCGATGCCGCCGGACGCCAGCGCGGTGAGCATCGCGTTGTCATGGCCGCCAAAGGGCGCGCGTGAATCCGCCTTGTAGAGCACCAGCGGCTTGCCGACGGCCCAGGCGATGCTGGCCTCCACGATCATGCCCTCGTCCGGCACGCGGCCGTTGAGGTTGCACACCACGGCATCGCAACACTCGACGAGTTCGTAGACGTCGAGTGCGAAGATCGCGTAATCGACGCCGCCGCGCACGCCGGGCAGCAACCCGGGCAGCGCGCTGTTGCCGAAGCGCAGCACATAAGGCTCCAGCCCGTCACGGTGCGGCAGGAAGGTATCGTGGCCGGCGTGTTCCAGCGTGTGGGCGATGGCCGTCATGCCGCCGACTTCCTCGGCGCAGAACAGCGGACCCGAGCAGTAGATGCGTGACATGGCAAAACCCCGTTGCGTGGAAGGCGCCATTCTGCACGGAAATGCAGCGGGATGTGTATGCCGTGCCCAATCACCTACACTGTGCCGCCCCGCAAACGCCAACGGAGGCACGCCATGGACACCTGGAACAGCCTGTTCGCATCCCACCAGAATGCCTGGGTTGCCAGGGTATTCCTCGTCATCCTCGTCACCGCCTCACTGAGCCTGCTTGCCCATTACGTCATCGCACGGCTCAAGGAGAAGGTCATCAGCCGTACGCGAACGGTCTGGGACGACGCAGCAGTGGCTGCTGCCGAGCAGCCCGCACACGTCCTGATCTGGGTGGTCGGCCTCGATATTGCTGCGGGCGTCATCCAGCGCGTCTCGAAGAACGAGCTGTTCGATTACGCACACGCCGCGCGCGAACTGCTGGTGATCCTGATCATCGCCTGGTTCCTGCTGCGTCTGGTCCGCGAGGTGGAGCAGCGCATCACCACCGGGAACAATGGCGAGGCCGCACTCGACATCACCAGCGCGACTGCCATCGCGAAGCTGCTGAGGGTCACCGTCATCATCACCGCCGCGCTGACGCTGATGGAGAAACTCGGCTACTCGATCTCCGGAATTCTCGCGTTCGGAGGCATCGGCGGCATCGCGGTCGGCTTTGCCGCGAAAGACCTGCTGGCCAACTTCTTCGGCGGCCTGATGATCTTCATGGACCGCCCGTTCAGCATCGGCGACTGGGTCCGCTCGCCGGACCGCAACATCGAGGGCACGGTTGAGCACATCGGCTGGCGACTCACACGCATCCGCACCTTCGACAAGCGGCCGCTGTACATCCCGAACGCGACCTTCACGTCCATCGCGGTGGAAAACCCGTCACGGATGAGCCACCGCCGCATCTACGAGAACATCGGCGTGCGCTACGACGACTGGCAGAAAGTGCCGGCGATCGTTGCCGACGTGAAGAAGATGCTGAATGAGCATGAAGGGATCGCGCAGGACCAGACAATGATCATCAACTTCAACCAGTTCAACGAATCGTCACTGGACTTCATGGTGTACGCATTCACGCGTACCTGTGCCTGGGTCGAGTTCCATGAGGTGAAGCAGGACGTGCTGTACCGGATCATGCAGATCATCGACAGCCATGGTGCGGAGGTCGCCTTCCCGACCCGGACGCTGCATGTGGCGGCAGGAGACGCTCAGGGCAACCTGCCCCGTTGAGCCGGCACCCTGCATCACGACGGCACCGCTGCCGTGCGCACCTCAGGCCGTGACTTCGATGGATGAGCCGGTGCGGGTTTCGACGACGGTGCCGACAACCGGGGCTGATGCGGCCACGGGCGAAGCCACGGCCACCCGGTTGCGCCCTGCCTTTTTCGCGCGGTAGAGCGCCTCGTCCGCCAGGCGCACCAGCGTCTGCGGATCGGCGTCCATCGCATTCGCGTTGCACACCAGACCGAAGCTGCCGGTCACCGGCACGCGCTCGCCGTTGTCGGCGAAGACTGCCATCGCCTCCAGCCGGCTGCGGCAACGCTCGGCAAGCATTTCCGCCACCTCGGGAGAGGTTTCCGGCAGCACGAGGATGAACTCCTCGCCACCCCAGCGGCCGACGGCGTCATATTCGCGCACGCTGCTTTCCAGCGCGCTCGCAGCCGCCTGCAGCGCACGATCGCCGGTCGGGTGTCCCCAGGTGTCGTTGATCCGCTTGAAATGGTCGAGGTCGACGAGCAATACCGTCAGCGGCGGCCCGCGCCGGCGCATCCGTGCCACCTCGCGCTCAAGCAACAGCAGCGCGCTGCGCCGGTTGTGCACGCCGGTCAGCATGTCGGTCATGCTTTGTGTACGGAATGCTTCCTCACGCTCGCGCCAGCGTGCGAGCAGGAACCAGGCCACCGCGAAATTGAGGATCACGTGCGGCAGCGCCCAGTACAGGTGCGTGAATACCCAGAACGCGCCGTACTGCGGATCGTTGAAGGCACGAGGCACCACCAGCGGTCCGTAGGTGAGGTGGCCGGCAGCCGCGGCGACGGTCAGCATCGCCATGGTCGCCAGCGAAAGCGCCCAGAAAAAGGCGACGATGCGCCGGTCCAGCAGCAGAAAACCCACCAGCGGCGTGCCGATCAGCACGATGCCTGCCGCCATCGCCAACGGCCCGACCAGCCAGCCGAAATACAGCAGCGACGCCGTGAAGAAAAACACGACGAACATTTCGTAGGCCCGGCTGTCGGGCCGGAAGCGGCGCAGGTGGGCACCCAGCAGGAACGTGACTACCGTCGTGACCGCCATCAGCGCAAACACCGGCTGCTGGCCCTGGTAGAAGTCGACGTTGATCAGCTGGTCGCGGTCGGCACGCCCCAGCACATACCTTGCCCACACGAGGTACTGCAGGAATATCGGCACCAGCACCGCAACCACCAGCATGCCTTTGGCTGCCGGCGACCAGTCCAGCACCTTCGAGAAAACCTGACGCCAATCCTTATCAAACCGCACAGTCCATACCCCGACACCCCGAACGCCTGCGCAGCCTACGCGGCCCCTCGAGCGGGTCAATGCGACCTTTGCCCGATATGGTGTGACCGGTTACTCATTCCTGGACGGCCGACCGCCCCAAGCCTGTTCAGGCCTTCTGCCGACGCACTGCCCGGGCCTTCCCGTAGGCCCGTGGTGCCAACCGCCGTGCCAGCCGGTTCAGCGGCCGTTCCACGACGTCCGGCAACCGGATCCCCAGCGGGTTGGACTCGCGCAGCGCCTCGCTGGACGCCACGCGGGTGCCCATCAGGTAGTCGAACCAGGGGCGGGTCACGCACCAGTTCGCGTCCTGGTTGGTGTTCATGTGGTGGTCGTAATGCCAGGGCACATGCGTCTTGGCCCACTCCGGGTCCAGGTGCGAGCGGCGATGCACGTAGTAAGTAGTGGCCGGCGCTATACCAGGCGCCGGGCACGAAGAACGGCGCCGCCGGGCGACACACGGTCAGGTACGCCGGATCAAGCCGCGGCCTGTTTGTCCGGGGAGGCCGGCAGGCGGATCAGGTAGTCGAAGGCCGACAGCGCTGCCTTCGCACCCTCGCCCATCGCGATGATGATCTGCTTGTACGGCACCGTCGTGCAGTCGCCGGAGGCGAACACACCGGGCACATTGGTTTCCCCACGATCATTCACCAGGACTTCGCCGCGGTTGCTCAGTTCCACCGTGCCTTTCAGGAAATCCGTGTTCGGCACCAGGCCGATCTGCACGAACACCCCGGCAACATCGACGCGATGCACTTCGCCGCTGACGCGATCCTTGTAGACGAGGCCAGTCATCTTCTGGCCGTCGCCAACGACTTCCGTCGTCTGCGCCGACAGGAACACCTGGACGTTGGGCAGGCTGTACAACTTCTTCTGCAGCACGGCATCGGCACGCAGCTTGTTGTCGAACTCCAGCACAGTGACGTGCTCGACGATGCCGGCCAGGTCGATCGCCGCCTCGATGCCGGAATTGCCGCCGCCGATCACCGCCACGCGCTTGCCCTTGAACAGCGGGCCGTCGCAGTGCGGGCAGTAGGCCACGCCCTTGGTGCGGTATTCCTTTTCGCCGGGCACGTTCATGTCGCGCCAGCGGGCACCGGTCGACACGACGACCGACTTCGCGCGCAGCGTCGCGCCGTTTTCCAGCTTGACGTGCGCCAGCCCGTCCTCGGTCTGGTCGGCCGGCACCAGGCCGCTCACGCGCTGGGTGTTCATGATGTCCACGCCATACTGCTTCACGTGTTCTTCCAGCGCGGCGGCCAGCTTCGGGCCTTCGGTTTCCTTCACCGAAATGAAGTTCTCGATGGCCAGCGTATCCATCACCTGGCCTCCGAAACGCTCGGCAACCACACCGGTGCGAATCCCCTTGCGCGCAGCATAGATCGCCGCCGAGGCGCCGGATGGGCCACCCCCGACGACGAGCACGTCGAAGACCTCCTTTTGGGAGAGTTTCGCCGCGCCGCGCGCTGCGGCACCGGTATCGATCTTCGCGAGGATTTCCTCCAGGGTCATGCGGCCCTGGCTGAAGTGCGCGCCGTTCAGGTAGACGGCCGGGACACCCATGATCTGGCGATCCTCGACTTCCTGCTTGAACAACGCACCGTCCACCATCACATGGCGGATGTTCGGGTTGATCACCGACATCGCGTTCAGCGCCTGGACCACTTCCGGGCAACTGTGGCAACTCAGCGATACGAAAGTCTCGAAACGGTATTCACCGTCGAGCGCGCGGATCTGTTCGACCACCTCCGGCTCGATTTTTGGCGGGTAACCGCCGGTCTGCAGCAGTGCGAGCACCAGCGAAGTGAACTCGTGGCCCATCGGGATGCCGGCAAATTCGGTCTGCACGTTGCTGCCGGTGCGGCGAATGACGAAGGACGGCTTGCGTGCAGCCGAGCCGGGTTCCGCGCTCAACGTCACCATCGAAGACAACGAAGCTATGTCTTCCAGCAGCGCCTTCAGTTCGGCTGCCGCGGGGCTGTCGTCCAGTGAAGCAACCAGTTCGATCCGCTGCGTGATCCGCTCGAGGTAACCGCGGAGCTGTTCCTTCATGTCGGCGTCGAGCATGTTCAGGCCCTCTGCTTGGCGATGGCCGCGCGGATCGTGTCCGCGCGGCCGTTTACGGCGATGAAACGGAAGATCAGATCTTGCCGACCAGGTCCAGTGACGGCTTCAGCGTGGCGGCGCCTTCCTGCCACTTGGCCGGGCAGACTTCGCCGGGGTGGTTGGCCACGTACTGGGCAGCCTTCACCTTGCGCAGCAGCTCGGACGCGTCGCGGCCGATGCCGTTGTCGTGGATCTCGCAGACCTTGATCACGCCTTCCGGGTTGATGACGAAGGTGCCGCGCAGCGCCAGACCTTCTTCCTCGATCATCACGCCGAAGTTGCGGGTCAGCGTACCGGTCGGGTCGGCCACCAGCGGGTACTGCACCTTCTTGATGGTGTCGGAGGTGTCGTGCCAGGCCTTGTGGGTGAAGTGGGTGTCGGTCGACACGCCGTAGATCTCCACGCCGAGCTTCTTGAACTCCGGATAGTGGTCGGCCAGGTCGCCCAGTTCGGTCGGGCACACGAAGGTGAAGTCGGCCGGGTAAAACACGAACACGGACCACTTGCCCTTCAGGTCGGTGTCGGAAACGGTGCCGAACTTGCCGTTGTGGTAGGTGTTGGCCTTGAACGGCTTGATGGCGGTGTTGATGAGGGACGTCATGTGTGTTTCCTCCGCGGGGGGTTGGTTTGTGGTGCGGTGGGAATGTTAGGAATAGCCGCACAAATGGTGAAGTCTATATATTCTATAGACTCAATAGCTTCTCGCTATTTATCAGCAGGCCAATCTGCATAACGCATTGATCCGGCGGGGGATGCACGACGGCATCAATCCGTTAGACTCCGCCCCCGCGCCGCCCCACGGGGGTGCGACGGCAGCACCGATCCGGTGCGCCCCACTACAACCCAGACAATGGAAACCCTCCCATGCAGACATCACTCGATGCGGTGCTTGCGCGTGTGCGTGCACGTGACCCCGGTGAACCGGAATTCCACCAGGCTGTACAGGAGGTGCTGGAGAGTCTCTGGCCGTTCCTGGAAAAGAACCCGCATTACACGCAACGTGGTCTGCTGGAGCGGATCCTGGAACCGGAGCGCGTTGTCATGTTTCGCGTGCCCTGGATGGACGACAAGGGCAAGGTCCACGTCAACCGCGGTTTCCGCGTACAGATGAGCAGTGCCATCGGCCCCTACAAGGGCGGCCTGCGCTTCCACCCGACGGTCACCCTCGGCACCCTGAAGTTCCTGGCCTTCGAGCAGACCTTCAAGAACGCACTGACCACGCTGCCCATGGGCGGCGGCAAGGGTGGCTCCGATTTCGACCCGAAGGGCCGCAGCGACGACGAAGTCATGCGCTTCTGCCAGTCGTTCATGAGCGAGCTGTACCGCCACATCGGCCCGGATACCGACGTACCGGCCGGAGACATCGGCGTCGGCGGCCGCGAGGTCGGCTTCATGTATGGCATG
Organism: Gammaproteobacteria bacterium; assembly: GCA_046566505.1. Classification (GTDB taxonomy): domain Bacteria; phylum Pseudomonadota; class Gammaproteobacteria; order Pseudomonadales; family JADFDG01; genus JADFDG01. Next base: position 954 of record JBKHWN010000198.1, on the reverse strand, counting down.
TACCGCAAACTGCGCAACGAAGTGACCGGCACCTTTACCGGCAAGGGCCTCACCTTCGGCGGCAGCCTGATCCGCCCGGAGGCTACCGGCTACGGCCTGGTCTATTTCGTCGAGGAAATGCTGCGCACCCGCGGCCGCAATTTCGAAGGCCTGAAAGTCAGCGTCTCCGGCTCGGGCAACGTCGCCCAGTACACCGCCGAGAAGGTGATGGAGTTCGGCGGCAAGATCGTGACCTTCTCCGACTCCGAGGGCACTGTGCACAACCCTGACGGCTTCACCGAGGCGCAACTGAAGGCGCTGATGGAACTGAAGAACGTCCGTCGCGGCCGCCTGAGCACCTACGCCAGCGAGCAGAAAGTGGAATACAAGGCCGGCGTCCGTCCCTGGGGCTTCCCCTGCGACGTGGCACTGCCCTGCGCCACCCAGAATGAACTGGACGAAAACGACGCGAAGACGCTGATCAAGAACGGCTGTTTCTGCGTGGCCGAGGGCGCCAACATGCCCTCCACGCTGGAAGCCGTGCATGTTTTCCAGAAGGCAAAGATCCTCTACGCCCCGGGCAAGGCCTCCAATGCCGGCGGCGTCGCGGTCAGCGGCCTGGAGATGTCGCAGAACTCGATGCGCCAGCACTGGGCCCAGGGCGAGGTCGATTCACGCCTGCAGAACATCATGGTCAGCATCCACCATGCCTGCGCGCACTACGGCACCAGAGGCGAGCACATCGACTACGTGGCCGGCGCCAACATTGCCGGCTTCATCAAGGTTGCCGACGCCATGCTCGCCCAGGGCCTGGTCTGAGCCCCGCGCAACACCCCGGGCAAGTGCGGTGATGCCTGCGCATCGCCGCACCCACCCGCCTGCCATCTCTGTATAATCCGCGCCGCCCGAACCAGGCCCCGCCCGCAGGGCGCCCGGCCGCCAACCCTCCCGTGGAGATGCCCCGATGAAGAAGCC
>JBKHWN010000197.1:0-8231 GCA_046566505.1 Gammaproteobacteria bacterium | reverse complement strand
CGCATGATCCTGTTCTCGTTGATGGCCCTGGCCTTCCTCATCTCGGCGCCGATCAACAACACGCCGATCGTGATGATCCTGACGCCGGTGGCGATCATGCTCGCGCGCAGCCGCAACCTGTCGCCGTCGAAGCTGCTGATCCCGTTGTCGTACGCCACCATCCTGGGCGGCACGCTGACGCTGATGGGCACCTCCACCAATCTGCTGGTGAGCGGCATGGCGCAGCAGTCCGGGCTGGCGCCGATCGGCGTGTTCGACATGACGCCGGCGGCGCTGGGCCTGGGCGTCATCTGCCTCGGGTTCATCGTCGTCTTTGCGCCGCGCTGGATGCCGGAGCGCGGCACCCTGTCGGATCGTTTCGCGCAGCCCGCGCAGCGCAGCTACATGGCCGAGCTTTTCGTGCCGGAAAACTCCTCGATGATTGGCCGTACGCTGGCCGAAGCGTCGCTGGCCGATGGCGAACGCGGCGTGCAGGTGGTGCGGATTTTCCGCGGCGAGGGAGAAATCACCGACCCGGCACCCGGCACGGTGATCGCGCTGGGCGACCGGCTGGTGATCCACACCGGCATGGCCGGGCTGCTCGGCCTGCGCGGCTCCGGCGTGGTTGCCACGGCCCATGGTGACACGCGTGATTTCGAGACCATCAGGCGCAGCGATGCCGAGGTAATGGAGGTGATCGTCGGCCGCACCTCGCGCTATTGCCACCGCCCGATGCGTGACCTCGACATCACCGCGCGTTACGGCATCCATGTCATCGCGATCCACCGCCAGGATGCCAACGTCCAGGGCAATCTTGATGACTTCCACCTGGAGCCGGGCGACCTGATGCTGATCGAGGGTTCCGCGCAGCAGATCCGCCGTTTTGCGGAGAACGGCGACCTGATCACCCTGGGGCCGATCAAGACCCAGACCTTCAACCCGGCGCGCGCCTGGATCGCCAGCCTGACCGCACTGGGGATCATGCTGCTGGCGGCGTTCAACGTGATGCCGATCGAGGGGCTGGCAATCATCGGCGCGGTGGTCGTCGTGCTGACCGGCTGCCTGCACATGGACGAGGGCTACAAGTCGATCGAATGGCCGATACTGGTCCTGATCTACGGGATGCTGGCGGTGAGCATCGCCATGCAGAATGCGGGCATCGTCGATGCGTTCGGCAATGCCGCGAAGGCGATGGGCGCCGATGTCCACCCCTTGCTGATACTGAGCCTGGTCGCGCTGGTGTCGTCGGTGATGACCGAGTTTGTCAGTAACAACGCGGTGGCGGTGATGATGACGCCGATCGCGATCTCGATTGCGAACGCGCTCGGCCTGAGTCCGCTGCCCTTCGTGTTCGCGGTGATGTTCTGCGCCAGCGCATCCTTCGCGACGCCGATCGGCTACCAGACCAACACCTTCGTCTATACGGCGGGCGGTTACCGCTTTACCGACTTCGCGCGGCTGGGCATACCGCTCAACATCATCGTCTGGCTGTACTGCACGCTGGTCATCCCGCTGTTCTGGCCGCTGGTGCCGTAACGGCGGCGTTCAGTGCTGCTGTTGTGCGTGCCTCCGGTCCGGTGCCGCGCTCAGGCCCTGACGCCGGTCAACGCTTCCGGCAGTGCCCGCGAACTGTAGGTGTTCCAGAACAGCACCGGCCCGTTTACGGACGCCAGGCGGTCGAGGAAGGCGGCGAAGGCCTTGGCGGAGTAGGTGGGTTCCAGCGGGATGCCGTCGCTGGCGGCGATCCGCGTGGCGGCGTCGCCCGCGAGGGTGGGTACACCGTAGCCGTCGCCATACCAGTCGTCACGGAGATCGACGTCCGGCACGTGAACGCCGGTGAAAGTGCTATCGGCCGCCGCCAGCGTGGCCAGTGCCTGCGCCATCATTTTCCGGGTGACGCCGGCGGTGCAGGCGTCGAACGGCCCGACCTTCGCCGGCGCGACGCGCACGCCGACCACCCGGGTCGGCAGGCCGGCGAGTGCACAGCCCAGCGTGAGTCCCGCCAGCGTCGCGGCACTGCCTGCCGCGACGACGATCTCCGCCGGCATCGGGCATTCACCGAGCGATACCTGTGCGCGCAATTCAAAAGCCGCATTGACGTAGCCGAAGGTGGCGACCGGGTTTGAGCAGCCGGCAAACAGGAAATAACTGCGCGGGTCGAGCCGACGCGGATGCATGTACCAGGTGAGCGCCGTGCGCCACAGGGCACCGGTGTGCACCAGTTCCGCGCCGTAGTGCTTCATCAGCGACTGGTTTTTGCGCACGGTGGGCGAGTCCGGCTGGTCGAAGGTGAAGACGGTGCAGTGGATGCCGAGTTCACGACAGAGCAGGGCGGCGGCGACCCCGGCATTGGTGCCGGTGGCGCCGAAGGTGTAGACGCGGCGGACGTGGCGGGCCTGCAGTTCGGCCGCCACGAACTCCAGCTTGCGCATCTTGTTGCCGCCGTACTGCGGGTGCGTCAGGTCGTCGCGCTTGATCCACGCAACCTGTCCGGCGGCGGGCAGGGGTTGCACCGGCGTCGGCAGGTCGCAGAGTGCGCGCGGTGCCAGTTGGTCGGCGAGCGCCGGGCAGGCATCGAACAGCGGCCAGTGGCTCATGTCGCCTCGCGGTCCGGTGCCAGCACTGGTGCCCAGGACTCGAAGCGGCCGTTGCGCACCAGTGCGATGTCGCCGAATTGCAGCAGCACCGCCTCGCTTTGCGTCGGGCGCAGGAAAACCTGGTCGTCGACGGCAAGATCCACGGCCTGTGAGGCGTTGAGGATGGCCTGGTTGCTGCTGCTGCCGTAGAGATCGTTGCCGGCGATGCCGGCGGGCGATACGGGTTGTGCCATCCACTTGCCGCCGTAAATGAAAAACGTGCGGCGGCGGTTGCTGTCCCACAGCGCCCAGGCCTTGCCCAGCGCAGCGACACCGGGCAGTTGCAGCCCGTCCATGGCCTTGAGTACCGGCGTTGCAATGAAGGCGGCGGGCTCGAAGTCCTGCAGCAGGTCGAGGTCGAAATCCGACGGTTTCACCAGCGCCGAGCCGACCGAGACTTCATTCAGCGGGGAGTCCGTGCCGTGCAGGCGGAAGGTCGGGCTGCCGGCGCCGTTGAATGTGAGTGCTGCGACATCGACGGCCGGCTGCGCTGCCTGTGCGCGGGCGATGAAGGCGCGGTAGATGTCGTTGGCCTTGCGGTACGAGGTGTCGCGGCTTTCCAGCGCGGCCGGGATCTTGCCGACGTGCGGGTCATAGCCCATGAAGCCGGAAAACTGCAGGTGTTGTGGATTTTCCGCGATGTTTTTCAGCAAGGTATCGAGTTGTTCCGGCCCGGCGAGTCCGCCACGGTGCAGGCCGACATCGATCTCGATGTTCACCCTGAGCCGCGTGCCCAGCGTGCGCGCCAGCTGCGTGTACTGGGCCAGGCGCTCCGGGGTATCGACCAGCCACTGCAGTTGCGTTTCCGGGTCGAACCCGCCACGCCTGTCCAGCCGGTTGTAGAACGTTTCCACGGCGCGCACCGGCATCGGCTTGCCCAGCAGCAGGTCGGATTGCGGCAGCTCGCGCGCCAGTGCATTCAGGAACGGCTGGTGGAAGGCCATCAACCGCGTGGTGCCGGTATGCGTCATCGCCCGTTGCAGCAGCGGCAGGCTCGGCAGTGACTTCGCCACCAGCCGCAGCGCCTTGCCCTGGTCCGTGACCGCATGCTTCAGCCGGGTGCAGTTGCGCTCGTAGCGGTCGAGGTCCACCACCAGCAGCGGGCGGCCCGGCCCCTGCGTGCGCAGCAACTCGTTCAGCCCGCGGAAATAATCGTCATGCGGTGCGCCGTGATCGGACGGGCGCAGCAGCCAGCCGCCGGCTGCCGCGGCAGCGAGGCCGAGCAACAGGTGCCGGCGTTTCATGCGCGTATCTCCCGGTGTGGTTTCAGGCAGGCGTTCAGGCGTGCTTTCAGGCCCGCTTTCAGACTGAGACGCCGAGCATATGGCGCAGGTACGGATTCAGGAAACGGCCCTCTGGATCGACCCGGCGGCGTACGGCGAGGAATTCGTCAAGGCGCGGGTAGACGGCACGCAGGTCCTTCGCACCCATCGTGTGCAGCTTGCCCCAGTGCGGACGGCCCCGATACTTGCGGAACACCGGCTCGATGGCGTTGAACAGTTCGCGGTAATCCTGCTTGTGGTACTGGTGCACGGAAATCGAGGCGCCGGCCTGCCCGGCGAACATGCCGACGGCGGTATCGTCTGCCGCCGTGTAGCGGTACTCGATCGGGAAAAACACCGGGAAGTCGCGCGCGCGGATCACGTCGACGACCTCCTGCAGGCAGGCGAGGCCCTGTTCGGCCGGCACCGTGTATTCCATTTCGTTGAACTGCACGGTGCGCACGTTCGGGAACATCCGGTGCGCCGGCGCCACGCGGCGCGTTTCCTCGACGAACGCACCCACCAGTTTCTGGATCATGCCCTTGGTGACCGGCGCCAGCCGCACGGCCTCCGAAGCCAGGCGCACCAGTTCGTTCTTGTCGAAGGTGCTGTCCACCGCGGGCGTTTCCGCGTCGGCGGTGATGTTCATCTGCTGGACCATTGCCTTGCCCCCGAACGGGAAGACGAAGATCTCGACATGGCGGTCGATGTTGCGCTGGCGGTCGATGAAGGCCATCGCGTCGGCGAGGTCCATGACCTTCGTGTCTTCCGCAAGCCGGTAGGCCGCGCGGTTCTGGAAGGTCGCCTCGCTGATGATGCCCAGGCAGCCCATCGACACCCGGGCCGCATCGAACAGTTCGCGGTCTCGCTCGGCAGAGCAGGTGACGACGCTGCCGTCGGCCAGCACCAGTTTCAGTTGCGTGACATAGCCGGACATCGCCCGGAGCGTCATGCCGGTGCCATGGGTGGAGGTGCTGATGGCGCCGGCCACCGACTGCAGGTTGATGTCGGGCTCATTCTCGAAATGCTGGCCGATGCTGTTCAGCAACTCGCTGGCGATGGCGATGCGCGTGCCGCCGCCGAGCGTCGCCCGGTGTGTTGCCGGGTCGTGGTCGATGAGCCCGGTCATCTGTTCCAGCGACAGCAGCGTGCCGTCGGTGGGCACCAGGGCGCTGAAGGAATGGCTGCCGCCGAATGCTCGGATCGGCCCGCGCGCGCTCTTCACCGCCTGCACCAGGTCTGCCTCGTCACGCGGGTAGAGGACCGCCGCCGGGTTCGCCTGCTGGTTCCCGGACCAGTTCTGCCAGCCCGGTGCGTCGGCGGCAAACGCCGGAACGAGTACTGACCCGCCGCCGGCGGCCACCGTCGTGGCGGCCAGCCCGGCACCCTTGAGGAAGCTGCGGCGGGAAACGGTTCTGCTCGACATGCGGGGAGCTCTCGTCTGTGGATCAAGGAACCAAGGATGGCACTAACGTGCCAGTTAGGCGATACCCTGCCCGGGGGCCGGACGACGGATGGGGCGCCGGCTGGACTCAACCGCCGGCCCGCGTCGCCAGGATGGCGAGATTGCGCGGCGTCAGCGCCCTCGGGCAGAACTCGACGATTCGGACCCGGTAGCCCCGCTCCGCCAGGAACAGGGCACGGTCGGCCACCAGCAATACCTCCAGCGGACGGCGGAACGCATGGCGCAGCAACTCCAGCCGGCGCACGCGCGCCAGGCGCTGCCGGCCGGCCGCCTCATGGCGGGCAAAGTCAGTATCCGCTGGCGGTGTGAGGCCGTGGTGTGCCGCCAGGTCATGGCAGAAGGCAGCGAAGCCTGCCGCCAGCACGCGGGCCGGCCGTGGCGGTGTCGGCAGGGGGGCATTCATGCCGCGCAGTTCCCGCTGCAGGCTGTCGAAGCCGAGGCGCCAGGCCGCCAGTTGGCGTGATTGCAATGCAACGCGGGCGCTGGCCGTGACAGTCTCGCGCACTGCCAGGCGCAGCTCGTCGCGAGCCAGCCGCAACGAATGCCGTGTGCCGGTCGATCCCGCGTCTGCCAGTGCCGCACTCATCGGCTGCCAGTGCGTGTCGCGGGTGCGGTGGTAGCAGCAGGGCGCAATCGTGAAGCCATCGATGCCGGCGGAGCTGCCGGCACGCAGCAGCGCGACATGCAGGTCGCCGCAGGCGTGCAGCGCGACGGCGTGGCTGCCGGCCCGCAGCGGGCCGTCGGCCGGCGACACCGCCAGCGCATCCATGGCCAGGATCCGGACCGCCAGCCGGTCGCGTTCCGCCAGCCGGTTGCCTTCGTTGACGAGCGTTTCATTCCACTCGATGCCGGTTACCGGCAGGCCGGCGACGCGCGCCAGCAGGCGGCCCAGGTGCGCCTTCCCGCAGCACCAGTCGACGAGTTCGCCGGCGTGTTGCGGTGAAACGGCTGCCGCCAGGTGCAGTGCCTGCTGCCGTTTGCGCCCCGGCATGTCACGCGCCAGCGATTCCGGTTCGGTGAGCGGGGTGCCGGCAAACCCGTCGATGCAGTTCCGTGCCAGTTGCGAGGCGTCGAGGGCGGCCGCCAGCTGCTCGCCGACAAATCCGGTGAGTTGCTCCGGGTGCTGATCCAGTCGTTCGAGATGTTCGTCGGCGACGGACAGCAAACTGCCGGCAAGTGCCGGCAGTTCGGTGACCCAGGGCGGGTCGTCGTAGAAAGGCGCGGGGCGCCAGAACGGCGCTGCCTCGCCCAGCAGGGTGGCGAGGCGGCGCGCGTTGTCTTCCCGTATCACTCGATCTTGTCGGCGCACTCGCTGCGGCTGCCATCGACCTTGCAGCGGACCTTGCGCAACAGGGTCAGCATTTCCCCGTCGTAGTAGCCGTCGCTGCGCAGCATGAGGCGGGACTCGCGCATCATGGCCTCGTACTTGACCTTGTCCTCGGCCGGGATCTCGACGAAGTACTTCTTCGGTACATCCTGTGCGGCGGTATCCAGCGCATTCAGGATCGTGTCGAAGTTCTGGTAGAAGTACTCGCGGGACTTCTGCGTGTACTCCGGGCTGAACTTGCCCTGGCGCACCATGAACTGCATGGTCAACTGGATGAACGGGTAGTTGATGATCGCGCCGTTCGGCTCCAGGCCCTTGAACAGTTCCAGCGGTTTGTAGGCCGCCAGCGGCGCCGCGATGATGTCGACGGAGCCGTTGTTGAACTTGCCGGCGAAGTTGGTGATGTCCGACGGTACCGGCGAAGCGCCCACCTGCGCGACCATCTTGGCCTGCGACGGGTCGTAGTCGAGCACCGCGACGCGCTTGCCGGACGCCTTGGTCAGGCTGTTGACGGTCTTGTCACGGGTGAAGATGTAGGCCGCACCCAGCGGCGCGATGCCCGCGACTTCGTAGGTGCCGGTCTTCATCCGGGCCGCGCTTTTCGGGTCGGCCAGTGCCTGCAGCAGCAGGCGCATGTGGGCGGTGTCCGGTACGCCGCCCACCGAGTCGATGGTGCCGGTGTAGGGCACGAAGGTCCGGGTGCGCAGGCCGGTCATCACGACCGCGTCACACTGGCCGGCCTTGAAGTCCTCGGCGGCGATCTTCTCGTTGGTATAGGGCTTGAGCTGGAGGTCCACGCCCCATTTCATTGCCTCGATCCGATAGTCCTTCATCGCGTTGAAGAGGTCGCCGTGGGTGCCGACGATGTCGAACACGCAGACGGCGCGCTGGGGCAGGGCGGCGGGTGCTGCGCTGGCCGCCAGCGGGGCGGCGGCGAGTGCGCAAGCGGCAAGGACGGTCGAAAACAGGCGCATGGATGTCTCCATTGTTGTTGTCATGAAGGGGCGCAACCTTAGCACGGAAGGAGCGGGCCGTTCTGCGGCGCCGGGTGGCGTGCCGCGGCCGGCTTCGCAGCCAGTGTCACCTCCAGTGATTGACCGCGCCGGGAACCGTCGGTTCAGTCCGGTTGGCAGCCGTCATTTTCCGCAGGTATTCTCGGGACGGTTTCAACCGGTGCCCGGCAACGATGTCAGTGCGAATCCTCAGGGTCGACATGGCAGGTCACCCGGTCCAGTGGCTGGACTGGGAGGAAGCCGTCTGTCTGTATGCGCGCGAACTCGTGGGCTGGACGCTGGGTGATGTCGTCTACCGCATCCAGGGTGGCACGTCCCGCGTCACCGGGCTCAGGTCGCAGGTGGAGGTGCACAGCATCATCGCCTGTGAGGGGCGCCTGCATGTGTCCACGCGCTCGGCGCCACCGCTGACCAATACCTCGCTGTTCCGGCGCGACCAGCACCTGTGCCTGTACTGCGGCCGCACTTTCGTTGAACACGAACTCACGCGCGACCACATCCAGCCGCGTTCGCGCGGCGGGCGCGATAACTGGCTGAACGTGGTGACGG
>JBKHWN010000196.1:0-8302 GCA_046566505.1 Gammaproteobacteria bacterium | reverse complement strand
GGCCGATCACGGATACTTGCCGCCTGCCGAATGGCCTGCCCCGGATGACAACTGCATGGTGATGGACAAGCGCAAGCTGATCGACCCGGAGTTGCTGCAACTCATGGTCAACGCGTCGCGTGACGGCGTGGTCGTCGCCGAACAGGAAGGTGACGAGAACGTCCTCATTTACGTGAACGACGGCTTCGAGCGGCTGACCGGCTACAGCGCCGAGGAAATCCTCTACCAGGACTGCCGCTTCCTGCAGGGCAACGACCGCGACCAGGACGGGTTGCGCGAGATCCGCCGTGCGATCAAGGCCGGCGAGTCCTGCCGGGTGGTGCTGCGCAACTACCGCAAGGACGGCTCGCTGTTCTGGAACGAGCTGTCGATCACGCCCTTTTACAGCGAGCGCGACCAGCTCACCTATTTCATCGGTGTCCAGAAGGACGTCACCGAACAGGTCGAGTTGCGCGAGCGGCTGGCCGCCGCCGAGCGGCGGCTGCGCGAACTGGGCGAGCCCGGGTGACGGATGCGCTGCCGGTGACCGCGCCTGCTCGTCGCATCGTCCGTCGCGACCCGCCCGCCGAGAACGCACTGGCTGCCCTGTCCGGCCTGCCGCCGGTGCTGGCCCGGGTGCTGGCCGCGCGCGGCATCGAACACCCGGACGCGCTGCAGACCGACCTGTCGCGCCTGTTGCCGCCGTCGCAACTGAAGGGCATCGACCGCGCCGCTTCGCTGCTGGCCGACGCGGTGACCGGTGGCGAGCGCATCCTGGTGATCGGCGACTACGACGCCGACGGCGCCACCAGCACGGCGCTGTGCGTGTCGCTGCTCGGGGCGATGGGCGCCGACGTCGATTTCCTGGTGCCGGACCGTTTCCGTTTCGGCTATGGGTTGTCGCCGGAAATCGTCGAGGTCGCCGCCGGGCGCCGCCCGGCGCTGATCCTCACCGTCGACAACGGCATCTCCAGCCACGCCGGCGTGGCGCGGGCGCGGGCACTGGGCATGCGCGTGGTGGTCACCGACCACCACCTGCCCGGCACCACGCTGCCGGATGCCGATGCGCTGGTGAATCCCAACCAGCCCGGCTGCATCTTTCCGAGCAAGTGCATCGCCGGTGTCGGCGTCGCCTTCTGCGTGATGACGGCGCTGCGCGGCGAACTGCGTGCGCGCGGCTGGTTCGGTGCCGCACATCCGGAGCCGAACCTGGCCGACGCGCTGGATCTGGTCGCGCTGGGCACCGTGGCCGACGTGGTGTCGCTGGATGCGAACAACCGGCTGCTGGTGGAGCAGGGCCTGCGCCGCATCCGTGCCGGCCGCGTGCGCCCGGGCATCGCCGCGCTGGTCGCGGTGGCCAAACGCAGCACCGGGCGGCTGGTGGCGGCCGATCTCGGCTTTGCCGTCGGCCCGCGGCTGAACGCGGCGGGCCGGCTGGACGACATGGCGCTGGGCATCCGCTGCCTGCTCGCGGAAAACGCGCCCGAGGCCGAACGGTACGCCGCCGAGCTGGACGCCATGAACCGCGACCGCCGGCAGATCGAGGGCGACATGCAGCAACAGGCGCAATCCGCCATGGCGCGCCTGGCGCTGGATCGGGTGCCGGACGGCATCTGCCTGTTCGACGCCGGATGGCACCCCGGCGTGGTCGGCATACTCGCCTCGCGGGTACGCGAGCGGCACCACCGGCCGGTGATCGCCTTCGCCCCGGCCGACGGCAGCAGCAGCCGGGAATTGCGCGGTTCCGGTCGTTCCATCGACGGCCTGCACATCCGCGACGTGCTCGATGCCGTCGCCGCGCACAACCCCGGCCTGATCGACCGTTTCGGCGGCCACGCCATGGCGGCCGGGCTGACGCTGGCGCGCGAGCGTTTCGCCGAGTTCGCCGAGGCTTTCGATGCGGAAGTGCGGCGCGTGCTGCCGGCCAGTGCCTTGTCGCCGGTGCTGTTGTCCGACGGCGAGCTGCCGCTGGCCGAGCTCGACCTGCGGCTGGCCGATGCGCTGCGCAATGCCGTGCCCTGGGGGCAGGGATTCCCGGCGCCGTTGTTTGACGGCGAGTTCGAGGTGCTGGCGCAGCGCGTGGTTGGCGAGAAACACCTGAAACTCTCGGTCTCCTCTGCCGACGCCAATGGCCGGGTGCTGGATGCGATGGCCTTCAACGTCGACATGGCGGCATGGCCCCTGAGCGGCCGTGGCCGGCTGCGGCTGGCCTACCGGGTCGACGTCAACGAGTACCGCGGTCTGCGCACGCCGCAACTGATCGTGGAACTGGCCGAAGCGGTTTGACCTGCCGCGCGAAAACTCTATAGCCTCCCCGCTGCCACCGCCGGCGCCGCTCTTGCGGTGGTGCGGCAGGGATTCTTCTTTACCGTCCGCAAGCGAGGCGATGCCCATGAAAATCATCCACAAGCACGGCATGCAGATGGACGGCGCAGCGACCCTGATCTCCCTGCCGCCGGAGGCCGTGGTCCGCCATGTCGAGTACGTGGTGGCCGAGCACCGTGTGTTGCTGTGGATCGAGGTGCCGGCGGAGATCCACATGGGCAGCGGCCTCGTCGACCGCCAGTTCCGCCTGTTCGCCACCGGCAAGGGCATCCCCGGGGCGGCGGTCTACGTCGGCTCGGCGGTCGACCAGTACCAGCCGGAGGTCTACCACGTGTACGAGACGACCGGCGTCCACTGAGCAACGCGGCAGCATCCGGTCGGCGCAAATCGACGCCACCGGCCGAACTGTCTAGAATCCGCGGCCTTTCCGGGCGCATTTCGCGCCCGCGTTGCACCGGTACCCCGTGATGGAAATCAACCCGATCACCAGCAAGATCCGCGACCTTGACGAGCGCACCACGTCGCTCCGGGGGTATCTTTGACTTCGATGGCAAGCGTGAACGCCTCGAGGAAGTCAGCAAGGAACTCGAAGACGGCGCCATCTGGAACAATCCGGAACGCGCCCAGGCGCTCGGCAAGGAGCGCTCCCAACTCGAAGACATCGTCGGCAACCTGACGAAACTGGCACAGGGCATCACCGATGCCCGCGACCTGCTGGACATGGCAGTTGCCGAGAACGACGAAGGCACCGTCGGCGAAGTGGCAGCGGAAGTCGATGCGCTGGAAAAAACGGTCGCCGCCCTCGAATTCCAGCGCATGTTCTCCGGCCAGCATGACGCGTCCAACGCCTTCATGGACATCCAGGCCGGTGCCGGTGGCACCGAGGCGCAGGACTGGGCGTCGATGCTGCTGCGCATGTACCTGCGCTGGGGCGAGAAGCATGGTTTCAAGACCGAGTTGCTGGAATGCACCGACGGTGAAGTGGCGGGCGTGAAATCCGCCACCATCCAGTTCGAAGGCCCGTATGCCTACGGCTGGCTGCGTTCGGAAACCGGCGTGCACCGGCTGGTGCGCAAGAGCCCGTTTGATTCCGGCGGCGCGCGCCACACCTCGTTCGCCTCGGTGTTCGTGTCGCCGGAAGTCGACGACAGCTTCGAGATCGAGATCAATCCGGCGGACCTGCGCACCGACGTCTACCGTGCCTCCGGTGCCGGCGGCCAGCACGTGAACCGGACCGAGTCGGCGGTGCGCATCACCCACATCCCGACCAACACCGTTGCCGCCTGCCAGAGCGGGCGCTCGCAGCATGCCAACCGCGACCAGGCGATGAAGATGCTGAAGGCGAAACTCTGGGAACTGGAGATGCAGAAGCGCAATGCGGAAAAGGCGGTGCTGGAGGCGTCCAAGGCCGATGTCGGCTGGGGCAGCCAGATCCGTTCCTATGTGCTGGACCAGTCCCGCATCAAGGACCTGCGCACCAATATCGAGACCAGCAACACCGGCAAGTTCCTCGATGGCGACATCGACGACTTCATCGAGGCCAGCCTGAAGGCCGGCCTTTGATCCCGCGCGCCTGCCGACAGATGAGTACCAGACGATGAGCGAAACACCGCAAGTCCCGGGCAGTGCCGGACAAGTTCCTGCCAGCGCGGAAGACGTTGCCCTGGAGGAGAACCGGCTGATCGCCGAGCGCCGCGCCAAGCTGGCGAAGTTGCGCGAGAACGGCAACGCGTTCCCCAACGACTTCCGTCGCGAGAACTACTGCGCCGACCTGCTGGCGCACTACGGCGAGCGCACGAAGGAAGCGCTGGAGCAGGCGCCGGTGCGTGCCAGCGTGGCCGGCCGCATCATGCTCAATCGCGGCGCGTTCATCGTGCTGCAGGACATGACCGGCCGCATCCAGCTTTACGTCAACCGCAAGTCGTTGTCGCCCGAACAGCTCGACGCGATCAAGGGCTGGGACCTGGGCGACATCGTCGGCGCCGAGGGCGTGCTCTGCAAATCCGGCAAGGGCGACCTGTACATCGACATGGAAAACCCGCGCCTGCTGGTCAAGGCGCTGCGCCCGCTGCCGGACAAGCACAAGGGCCTGGCCGATACCGAGATGAAGTACCGGCAGCGCTACGTCGACCTGATCGTCAGCGAGGAAACGCGCCGGACCTTCCGCATCCGCTCGAAGGTCGTCGAGGGCATCCGCCACTACCTCACGCAGCGCGACTTCATCGAGGCGGAAACGCCGATGCTGCAGGTGATCCCCGGCGGCGCCACGGCCAGGCCGTTCGTCACCTTCCACAACGCGCTGGACATCGAGATGTTCCTGCGCATCGCGCCGGAGCTGTACCTGAAGCGGCTGGTGGTCGGCGGCTTCGAGCGCGTGTTCGAGATCAACCGGAATTTCCGCAACGAAGGGTTGAGCACGCGGCACAACCCCGAGTTCACCATGATCGAGTTCTACCAGGCCTACGCGAACTACCTGGACCTGATGGACCTCACCGAGGACATGCTGCGCACGCTGGCGGAAAACGTGCTGGGCACCACCAGACTGGTCTATCAGGGCGAGGAAATCGATTTCGGCACGCCGTTCACCCGGATGAGCGTGTTCGACTCCATCCTCGACCGCAATGCGGACATCAGCCGCGAGCAGTTGTCGACGCTGGCGGGTGCGCGTGCGGCCGCGCTGAAGCTCGGCATTCCGCTCAAGGACAACTATGGCCTGGGCAAGATCCAGATCGAGATCTTCGAGAAGACCGTCGAGACCACGCTGCGCCAGCCGACCTTCATCACCGAGTACCCGACCGAGGTGTCGCCGCTGGCGCGCCGTTCGGATGGCAACCCGTTCGTCACCGACCGCTTCGAGTTCTTCGTCGGCGGCCGCGAGATCGCCAACGGCTTTTCCGAGTTGAACGACCCGGAAGACCAGGCCGAGCGCTTCCGCGCGCAGGTGGCCGAGAAGGAAGCCGGTGACGACGAGGCGATGTTCTTCGACGAGGACTACATCGCCGCGCTGGAGCACGGGCTGCCGCCGACCGCCGGCGAGGGCATCGGCATCGACCGACTGGTGATGCTGTTCACGGATTCACCATCGATCCGTGACGTGATCCTGTTTCCGCACATGCGGCCGCGCTAGGCTCGCTGGACGAGGAGGGTTTGACCCATGGAAAAAAGCAGCAGGAAGAAAGAACTGGAAGCGGCAGACACGACGCCCTGGCAGGGTCGCCGCGCGGCGCGTGCCGGCAGCGAGGCGCGGCGGCGGGCGATCCTGGAAGCGGCACTGCGCATCATCGTGCGCGATGGCATCCGTGCGGTGCGGCACCGCGCCGTGGCGAAGGAAGCCGGCGTGCCGCTTTCGGCGACCACCTATTACTTCAAGGACATCCACGACCTGATCGCCGATGCGTTCACGCTGTTCGTCGAAAACGCGATGGGCAAGGTGATCGACCCGGTATGGGTGGAGATCTACCGCTTTGCCGGCGAGTACCCGCCGGAGAAGTTGCGTGACCCGGGGACCCGTATAGCGTTCATCGCCGGGCTGTCGGCGCTGGCGGCGGATTTCGTCGAGCGCGAGGTGACCCAACACCGCGAGCACCTGCTGGCCGAGCAGGCGTTCCTGCAGGCGGCCATCCTGGAGCCGCGGCTGCGTGAGCAGGCCGCCGGCTTCCGGCGCAAGGTGCAGGAGGGGCTGGTGATGTTCTGCACCATGCTCGGCACGATTGATCCGCCGATGGACGCCGAGTTGATCTACGAGGCGTTCATGCAGCTGGAGTACGAGAACCTGATGGCCGGGGAAGGCGTGTTCGACCGGCAGCGCGCCGAACGCGTCCTCGCACACCGGTTCCGGCTGGTGGCGCCGGGGTGAGCGCGGCGCTGGAACG
This sequence comes from Gammaproteobacteria bacterium, assembly GCA_046566505.1. Lineage (GTDB taxonomy): Bacteria > Pseudomonadota > Gammaproteobacteria > Pseudomonadales > JADFDG01 > JADFDG01. Next base: position 2,126 of record JBKHWN010000196.1, on the reverse strand, counting down.
GGTCTCGCTGGAGTCCGGCTGGAAACAGGCGCTGGCCGCCGAGTTCGCCAGCGACTACATGGCGGAATTGCGCGCATTCCTGCGGGCGGAGAAACAGGGCGGCAAGGTGGTGTACCCGCCGGGCGCCGACATTTTTTCCGCGTTCAACCTGACGCCGTTTGACCAGGTGAAGGTGGTGATCCTCGGGCAGGACCCGTATCACGGGCCCGACCAGGCGCATGGCCTGTGTTTTTCCGTGCGCCCGGGCGTCGACATCCCGCCGTCGCTGGTGAACATCTACAAGGAACTGGAGAGCGACCTCGGCATCACGCCGCCGGCGCACGGGCACCTGGAAAAATGGGCGGCGCAGGGCGTGTTGCTGCTCAACGCGGTGCTTACCGTGCGCGCGCACCAGGCGGCCTCGCATGCCGGCCGCGGGTGGGAGCGTTTCACGGACGCCGCCATCGCCGCGCTCAACGCGCAGCGCGAACACCTGGTGTTCATGCTGTGGGGAAGTCACGCGCAAAAAAAAGGTGCGGTCATCGACCGCAAACGACATCTGGTGCTCACCGCGCCGCATCCGTCGCCACTGTCGGCCTACCGGGGCTTCTTCGGTTGCCGGCATTTCTCGCGGGCCAATGACTATCTTGTTCGGCACGGGATGGCGCCGATCGACTGGGATCCGGGCAGGTAGACGCCGATGAACACGGAAATCCTGGTCAATGCGCTGGGTGGGCTGGCGCTGTTCCTGCTGGCCATGCAGATGATGACCGACGGGTTGAAGACATTCGCGGGCGATGGCCTCAGGCAGTTGCTGGCGCGCTGGACATCGACGCCGATGCGTGGCGTGTTGTCGGGGATTTTTGTCACCGGCATCGTGCAGTCGTCGACTGCGGTCACCGTCGCGGCGATCGGCTTTGTCAACGCGGGCGTGCTGACCTTGCGACAGGCGCTGGGCGTCATCTTCGGCACCAACGTCGGTACCACCATGACTGGCTGGCTGGTCAGCCTGGTGGGATTCGGTTTCAAGATTGAGTCGTTTGCCCTGCCGATCCTGACCGTCGGCGTGGTCACGCGGCTGGTGGCGACGGGTGCGCGCGGCCGCGGTCTTGGCGAGGCGCTGGCCGGCTTCGGCCTGTTCTTCCTCGGCCTGGCAATGCTCAAGGATTCCTTTGGCGGCGTTGCCGACATGTACGGCGCGAACGTCACCGGTGGTGCACTGGCGAACAACTGGGCGGTTTTCCTTGCGGTCGGTTTCGTCGCCACGCTGCTGACGCAGTCATCGAGTGCGGCGATCGCCATCATCTTGACGGCGGCGGCCGGCGGTGTTGTGGGCATCGAGGCGGCCGCAGCGGCGGTGATCGGCGCCAATGTCGGCACCACCTCGACGGCGGCCATCGCGGCGCTCAAGGCGACGCCGTCGGCGCGGCGGCTGGCACTTGGCCATGTCGCCTTCAACCTGATCACCGCCGTGGTCGCCCTCGCGTTGTTGCCGTTGTTGCTGCGTCTGGTGTCGCTGCTGGGCGACTAGCTGGATGTCGAAGGCAGTCCGGCGGCGATCCTTGCGTTGTTCCATACGGTGTTCAACGTGCTTGGCGTGATGATCATGCTGCCGCTGGCCGGCCGGCTGGCGACGCTGCTGGAGAAAATGTTCCGGACCGCCGAGGAAGACCTGGCCCGGCCTCAGCACCTCGATGCAACGCTGGCGGAGACGCCGGCACTGGCGGTGTCCGCGTTGTGGCAGGAATTGCAGCGTGTGCGGGCGCTGGTGGTCGAGATCCTGCAGGCCACGCTGTCCGGTTCTGTCCGGCCGTTGGAAGCGCAGGCGGCGGCAGTGCTGGCGCTCGGGGACGAGATTTCCCGGTACGTGGGCGTGGTGCGAACCGGCAGCATGTCGGCGCAGGCCGGCGGTGAACTGGCCGGCGCACTGAGTGCTTCACGGTACCTGCGGGAAAGCAGCCGGCTGGTGCCAGGTCTGTACGCCCTGCAGCAACAGACTATTCAGCTCGGCGAGCCGCGAGCGCGGGAAGCCGTGCACCAGGTGCTGGAACTGGTGGGTGACTGCCTCGCCCTGGTCGCGCTCCCGGCGGGGGAACAGATCGAAGACGAGGAACGCTTTGCCGCGCTGGCACGTTTCCAGCAGGGGT
>JBKHWN010000195.1:0-3889 GCA_046566505.1 Gammaproteobacteria bacterium | reverse complement strand
TCGATGCGCAAGGCCGGCTCGCCGCCCGACCCGTCGGTGCCGGGCTATTCGCCGAGCGGGCTGGCGAAGCCCGGCGGCAAGCCGGTCTGCCACGAGATGACGAAAGAAGACATCCGCGCCGTGGTACGCGCCTTCGGTGACGCCGCGCGCGCGGCAAAGGACATCGGGTTCGATGGCGTGGAAATCCACGGCGCGCACGGCTACCTGATTGACCAGTTCTTCTGGGAAGGCACCAACCAGCGCAGCGACGAGTACGGCGGTTCGCTGCAGAAGCGCTCGCGCTTCGCGCTGGAAATCATCGAGGCCGTGCGCAAGGCGGTTGGTGACGACTTCCCGGTCTGCCTGCGCTGGTCGCAGTGGAAGCAGCAGGAGTACACGGCGAGGCTGGCACCGACGCCGGAACTGCTCGCCGATTTCCTGCAGCCGCTCAGCGCCGCCGGCGTCGACTTCTTCCACTGCAGCACACGCCGCTACTGGCTGCCGGAATTCGACGGCAGCGAACTGAACCTCGCCGGCTGGACGAAGCAGATCACCGGCAAGCCGGTGATCACCGTCGGATCGATCGGGCTGGACACGGAGTTCACCGCGACCATGGCCAGCGCCGCACCGGTGCAGCAGGTCACCGACATCGATCCGCTGATCTCGCGCTTCAACAAGGGCGAGTTCGACCTGGTCGCGGTCGGTCGCGCGCTGATCGCCGATCCGGCGTGGACCACCAAGGTGCGCGGCGGCCACTGGAACGACGTCGCGGCCTACACCAAGGGCAGCGAGATCAACTACTTCTGAGATGAACTACCGCCACGGCTTCCATGCGGGCAATTTCGCCGACGTGCACAAGCACGTGGTGATGACCGCGATCATCGATTACCTCGCGCAGAAGCCGGCCGGTTTCGGCGTGCTGGATACGCACGCCGGCCGCGGCAGCTACGACCTCGCCGGTGGGCAGGCGGGGCGTACGCGCGAATACGAGGAAGGGATCGGCCGCATCCATGGCGCCACCGACACGCCGCCGCTCACGCACCGCTACCTGTCGCTGGTGCGCGCATTCAACCGCGAGCGCCATGGCGGCGATGCGCCATTGCTCGGCTACCCGGGGTCGCCTCGGCTGGCCCGGATGCAGATGCGCGCGCAGGACAGCCTGGTGCTGTGCGAACTGCACCCGGAGGAAAACGCGCTGCTGAAAACGGAGTTCCGCGGCGACCGTCTGGTGCACGTGCACGAGCGCGACGGCTGGGAAGCCCTGGGCGCGCTGTTGCCACCGAAGGAAAAACGCGGACTGGTGCTGATCGACCCGCCCTACGAGCAGCAGGAAGAGGAGCTGAAACTGGCGGCAGAAAAACTCGCGGCCGCCAGCGCGCGCTTCCCGACCGGCACGCTGGCGCTCTGGTACCCGATCAAGGAGCGGACGACGATCACCCGCTTCCACCAGCGGCTCAGGCAGGGCCCTTACCGGCGCCTGCTCATGGCGGAAATCTGCGTGCTGCCGGATGACAACCGGCTGCGGCTGAACGGCAGCGGCATGGTCATCGTGAACCCGCCCTGGCAACTCGATGCGCAACTGGCGACGGAACTGCCCTGGCTGTGGAAACGGCTTTCGCGCGAAGGACAGGGTCACCACAAACTCGGCTGGCTGGTGCGGCAGGACTGACACGCTGCGCGACGATCACGCATGACCAGCTGACGTTACGACTGCAGGCCGGAACGACCGGCTACTCCACGACCGTCACGCTGACCGACACCTCGCGCCCCTCGACACGCGCCGTCACCGTCGACACGCCGGCAGCGCTGCCCGCCGTGACGCGGCCACGGGAGCCTTCCGTGGTGCTGACCGTGACCCCGGTGCCGCTGACCGTGGTTGTCGACCACTCGGCTTCCTCGTTGAGCGGTCGCGTACTGCCGTTGGAGTAACTACCTTCCAGCGCGAGCAACAGCGATTGCCCCGGCGACAATTCGATCGGCCGGGTATTGGTGATCACCAGCCCCTCAAGCACGACCACTGCGATGTCGACACTGTCGGACTGACCGCCGCAGGTAGCCGTCAACACGCCGTCGCCGCCGGCGCGTGCCGTGAGCAGGCCCGGCGTCGTATCGCCATTGATCACGGTTGCCACTGCCGGCGCCGTGGCATCGACATTGGTGACCGTCCAGCCGGTTGCGCGGGAAATATCCGCCTGGCGCGTGCCCCAGGTGCCGGTGGCCGTGAACTGCCTCGTGTCACCGGGGTTCATCACGGGCGAGGTCTCCGGCGTGACCGCCAGCGCGTCGAGGTTGTCGGCAACGGCGACGACGAAACCCGGCGACGAAACAACACCGCGCGTTGCCGTCAGCGATACCGTGCCGGTGTTGCGTGCCAACAGCAGGTTGTACTCGCCGGCCAGCGTGCCGGTGCGCGCCACGGCCGGATCGCTGCTGCTCCAGGTGACCAGCGACGTGACATCGCGCTCGGTGCCGTCTTCGTAGAGGCCGGCGGCGACGTAGGTGGCCATGCCGCATTCGTCGATGACGGCGTCGCCGGCCACCTGGATGGACACCAGCTGTGCGCTCGACGCCGTCACGACGACGCTCGCGCTGTACACGCCGAGCGTGGCGCTGAGGGTGGCGGTGCCGTCCGCCAGCGCCGTGACCAGCCCGCCGGCATCCACGAACAGGGCGGCCGGGTTGCTGCTGTGCCAGGTCACCTCGGCGGAAAGATCGCTCGTGCCGCTTGCCGTTGTCGCAGTGGCCACCAGCCGGAGGCTGGTTCCGGTTTCCACCACGTCCGCCGGCGCGCTGACCGACAGTGCCGTGACGTTTTCGCGGCCGACGACGACCGACTCGCGGAGCGCGGAGGGGTCGCCGTCGTAACAGGAAACGAGCATGAGCGCCGACAGGCCGGCCGCGAGCCGGCGCAGCGCGTCAGAACGCATAGCGGAACCCGTAACTGACGGCGTTGATGGTCAGCCCGTTGTCGTCGTACCAGCGTTCGAGGTCCAGCGAGCCGACCCAATGCGGCCAGCGCGCGAGCCGCTCCTGCAGCGAGATCCCGTACATCAGGCCGCTGTAGGTTTCGCTGCCGGGGAAGCCCGGGAATGCCGTGCTGATATCCAGCGTCATCTCGCCGTAGCCGGCGGTGAGCACCAGTCGCGCGTGGGTGTCCAGCGAGGCGCTGTAGCGGACGTAGGCTGCCTGGAAGGTGTCGATGGCCGCGGTGACCCGCACCTCCTCGTCATCCTCGAAACCACCGCCCGCCAATACGCCCACTTCCCAGTCCGGGGTCACGGCCAGCGCGAGTCGTGCGCGCGCGGCCAGCGGGTTGAAGGTTTCGCCACCGGCCTTGATGCGCGTCCAGGTGAATTCGGCACCCACCATCGGCTCCATGGCAACGGCCGGCATGCCGGCGAGCAGGAGCGCGGTACAGGCAAATCGGCGCATGACAGTTCCCGTCGTGGATGAAGCGGAGATTATCCGGTCAGTGGTCGTCGACGGAAAGCCCGAGCAGGACATCGCCGTCGCCGCGCTCCGGCATGTCCAGCAGATCCACCGCCTCGCCGACGAAGGAAGCCAGCTGGTTGCCACGGCGGGGACGCACGCTGGCAGCGACCACGGTGATGGTCACCACCGGCTCGGGCGTCCGCCCCGGATGGGCCAGCCGCAACTCGCGCACTACCTTGCGGATGCGCTCGCCCAGCTGGCGCGCGCCCTCGTGATCGGTTTCCGGCAGCACCAGCGCAAAACGGTCGCCGCTGTAGCGGCAGGGAATGTCGGAGGCGCGCGACGGGACCGTGGACAGGACGCTGGCGATCCGGCGCAGGCAGTCATCGCCGGCCAGCGGCCCGAGCCGGTCGTTGTAATCGGCGAAATGATCGACGTCGATGACCAGCACGGAGAGCCATTTGCCATGGCGCACCGC
>JBKHWN010000194.1:0-4527 GCA_046566505.1 Gammaproteobacteria bacterium | reverse complement strand
GCAAGCAGCGCGGCGAAGTAGCAGAGCATCCCCGCGACCACGACCACCGTCAGCGCCAGCACGCGATCACTGATGGCACCGGTGAAATCCGCGGCAAACCACTCCCCCAGCCACCAGACCAGCGCGCCCATCAGCGTGGAAGCCGTCGCCAGTTGCAGCGCGAAGCGGCCCCAGCCCGGCTCCGGCGTGAAACCACCGCTGCTGCGCAGGCCGCGATACAGCCACCAGACGTTCAGCGCCGCCGCCAGTGAGCTGGCCAGCGCCAGGCCCACATGGGCCAGCCACCAGACCAGCACCAGGTTGAACGCCATGTTGGCGACCAGCGTGCGGATGCCGTATTTCACCGGCGTTTTCATGTCCTGCCGCGCGAAATAGCCGGGCGCCAGCACTTTCACCAGCATGAAGCAGAGGATGCCCAGCGAGTACGCCTGCAGCGCCATCGACGACTGCCGGGCGTCATGCGCCGTGAAGCTGCCGTGCTGGAAGATCGCCTGCATCAGCGGCTCGGCCAGCACGCCGATGGCCACCGCCGCCGGCAGGCCGACCACCAGCGTCGTGCGCAGGCCCCAGTCCAGCGTGCGGTTGAAGGCCTCGGGCGTCTTGTTGACGTGCTTCTCCGACAGCGACGGCAGGATCACCGTGCCGATCGCGATCCCGATCACGCCCAGCGGCAGCTCGGTCAGTCGCTCGGCGGTGTACAGCCAGGTCACCGAACCACTGATCAGGAACGACGCGAGGATGGTGTCCAGCAGCAGGTTGATCTGGGTGACCGACACCCCGAAGATCGCCGGCGCCATCAGCGTCAGGATACGCCGCACGCCCTCGTGCCCTTCCGCACGGCGCGGGCGCGGCAACAGGTTGATCTGCGCCAGCCAGGGCATCTGGAAGGCCAGCTGCACGATGCCGGCGATGAACACGCCCCAGGCCAGCGCCTGGATCTCGCGTCCGGCCGGCATGAACCCGGTCAGGCCCAGCGCCGCGCCGATCATCGACAGGTTGAGCAGCACCGGCGTGAACGCCGGCACCCCGAACCGCCCGTAACTGTTGAGGATGCCGCCGGCAAAGGCGGTCAGCGAGATCAGCAGCAAATAAGGAAAGGTGATGCGCAGCATGTCGCTGGCGAGGCCGAACTTCTCGGTCCCGATAAAGCCCGGCGCGAACAGGCCGATGATCGCCGGCGCCCCGACCACCCCGACCAGGGTGACCAGCAGCAGGATCAGCCCCAGCCGGCCGGCGACCCGGTCGACCAGCTCCTGCACCGCAGCGTGCGGGCCGCGCACCCGGTATTCCGACAGCACCGGGATGAACGCCTGGGCGAAGGCGCCCTCGGCGAACAGCCGGCGCAGGAAGTTGGGGATCTTGAAGGCGACGAAGAAGGCGTCGGTGGCCGCGGAGGCGCCGAAGGTGTTGGCGATCACGGTGTCGCGCACCAGCCCGAGGATGCGCGAGAGCATGGTCATGGCGCTGACCACCCCGGCCGACTGCATCAGCGAACGGCGGGCACCGCCTTCCGGCCCGGCCGGCGGCTGGCCGGGCTCCTGCCCCCCGTTGACCGGCGGCTGCGCCATCGTGTCGCGTCCCCTGTTGTACGGCTTCTGTTGCGCGGTTGCCGGAACCCCCGGGCAGCGGCGACCGCCCGCGCCCAAAGCAGCCTGCCGGAAAGCGCGGCAGTCTACGCCAGCGGCGCCCGGATCGACCATCGGCAACGGGCTTTCCGCCGTTGACAAGGCCCAAGGTCGCGGGCATATTTGCCGCCCTTGCGCGGACCCCCTCCCGGGTCGACGGCGCCACCCACCCTGATTTTTGACGAATTACCGCATTCGAGGAGCAACACCGTGGCCAATTCCAAACAGGCTCGCAAGCGCGCCCGCACGTCGGAGAAAGCACGCGCCCACAACGCCAGCCTGCGTTCCATGGCCCGCACCTACATCAAGAAAGTGCGCGCCGCCGTCGCAACCGGCAACAAGGAGCAGGCGACCGTCGCCTACCGCGAGATGACCGCCGTGCTCGACCGCATGGCCGACAAGGGCATCTTCCACAAGAACATGGCCGCCCGTAACAAGAGCCGCCTGAACGCCGCCGTCAAGGCCATGGCCTGACGACGAGATCGCTTGAAAAAACCGGCCTTGATGGCCGGTTTTTTTGTGCCTGTTGTTTGCCGGCCGGCCGCGCGGGCGGCCAGCGCCCCGCGGCAGGCCGATTCAGATTCGGTGCGTCATCCGTCAGAACACCACCAGATTGTCGCGGTGGATCATCTCCGCCTCGTCGGCATAGCCCAGCCGCTCGACGATCTGCGCCGTGCGCGCACCGGCGATGCGCCGCGCCTCGTCGGCACCGTAGTTGACCAGCCCGCGCGCCACCTCGCGCCCTTCGATATCGACGCAGGACACCACTTCCCCGCGCGAAAAATCACCGCGCACCTCACGCACACCGACCGGCAACAGGCTCTTGCCTCCGCCGCGCAGCACGCGCACCGCGCCCTCATCGATCACCAGCGTGCCACGCATCTGCAGGTGCCCGGCGATCCACTGCTTGCGTGCAACGATGACGCCGGCGTCCGGCAGCAGCAAGGTACCGACCTCATCGCCGGCAACCACGCGTGTCACCACGTCGGCGATACGACCACCGACGATGACCGTGCGCGCACCGGAACGCGCCGCCAGCCGCGCGGCGCGGATTTTCGTCGCCATGCCGCCACGGCCAAGGCCGCTGGCGCTGCTGCCGGTCGCCTTGGCGATGAGTGAATCGTCGAAGGCCCGCGCCTCGCCGATCAGCGGCGCCGACGGATCGGCGCGCGGATCACGCTCGAACATGCCGAGCTGATCGGTGAGGATGATCAGCGCCTCGGCTTCCACCAGGTTGGTGACCAGCGCGCCCAGCGTGTCGTTGTCGCCGAAACGGATTTCGTCGGTAACCACCGTGTCGTTTTCGTTCACCACCGGGATGACGCCGAACTCCAGCAGCGTGCGCAACGTCGAGCGCGCATTCAGGTAGCGGCGGCGATCCGCCAGGTCATCGTGCGTCAGCAGCACCTGCGCCGTGCGCAGGCCATGCCGCGCGAACTGCGATTCCCAGGCCTGCACCAGGCCCATCTGGCCAACGGCCGCACAGGCCTGCAGCTCGTACATGGAATCCGGCCGCGCACCCATGCCCAGGCGCACCATGCCTTCGGCCACCGCGCCGCTGGACACCAGCACCACCTGCGCACCGGACGCACGCAAGGCGGCGATCTGGTCTACCCAGCCGGCAATTGCCGCCGTGTCCAGCCCGCGCCCGTTGTCGGTCAGCAGCGCACTGCCGATCTTGACCACCCAGCGCCGGAAGTGGCGCAACTGTTCCCGTTGGCTGATGTCACGCTGGCTCATGAGCGGTAAACCACTTCCAGACCACCCTCATCGTCATCGCCGCCGTCGTCATCGTCCGCGTCGTCGATGTCCTGCCCGCCACGACGCGCCGCGCGCGCCGCCGTCTTCAGTTCCTGGATCTTCCGCCGCGCTTCTTCTTCCAGGCGCGTACGCAATGCCCGCTCGCGCTCGGCCGCTTCCGGGTCTTCCGCCTCGATGCGCCGCCACTCTTCCAGGCGGTGCATGATCGCGTAGCACAACTCGTGCGTGCCGGTACCGGCCAGCGCGGAAATGCGGAACACGGGGCCGCTCCAGCCGGTGCGCGCCAGCACATCGGCGATCCGCGCATCGGCATCCTCGGGCAGCATCATGTCGAGTTTGTTGAACACCAGCCAGCGCTCGCGCTCCGCCAGCGTTTCGCTGAACTTGTGCAACTCGCCGACCAGTACGTTGATGCCGTCCGCCGGGTCACTGCCGTCCTGCGGATCGACATCGACCAGGTGCAGCAGCAAACGGGTGCGCGCCAGATGCTTGAGGAAACGGATACCCAGGCCCGCGCCTTCCGCCGCGCCCTCGATCAGGCCGGGGATGTCGGCCATCACGAAACTGCGCTCGGCATCGACCTTCACCACGCCGAGGTTCGGCACCAGCGTGGTGAACGGATAGTCGGCGACCTTCGGCTTCGCCGCGCTCACCGCGCGCAGCAGCGTGGACTTGCCGGCATTGGGGAAACCCAGCAGGCCGACATCGGCCAGCACTTTCAGCTCCAGTCGCAGTTTGCGGTGCTCGCCGGCAGTACCCACCGTATGCTGGCGTGGCGCGCGATTGACCGAACTCTTGAAGTGCAGGTTGCCCAGGCCTCCCTTGCCGCCCTGCGCCACCAGCAAGCGCTCGCCCTCGTGCGTGAGGTCGCCGACCACGGCGTCCATCTCGGTATCGATCACCGTGGTGCCCACCGGCACGCGCAGCACCATGTCCTCGCCGGCCTTGCCGTAGCACTGGCTGCCCATACCCGCCACGCCCTTTTCGGCGCGGAACAGGCGCGAGTAGCGGTAATCGACCAGCGTGTTCAGGTTGCTGTCGGCCTCCAGCCAGATCGAGCCACCGCGACCGCCGTCACCGCCATCGGGCCCGCCGTTGGCGATGAATTTTTCCCGGCGGAAACTCGCGCAGCCGTCGCCGC
>JBKHWN010000193.1:0-11612 GCA_046566505.1 Gammaproteobacteria bacterium | reverse complement strand
TCGTACTGAACATCACGGTTAGCGGCACCGACGCCGGCGAGACCAAGATGTCGCTGGTTTCCGGCAAGTTCGAGCGCAACCACCACGCCAACGCCCCGACCACCATGATCCTGCCGATCGACCTGGCACACCGCCTGTTTGTCGACAACGATCAGTCCGCTGGCATGCAGGGTTTCATGAGCGGCCAGATCAAGATCGAAGGCGACATGAGCAAGCTGATGGTGATGAACACCATCCAGCCGTCCGCCAAGCAGAACGCGCTGCGCGACAAGATCAAGGCCCAGACGGCTGCCTGAGTCCTGTTGTCCGCGTGACCAGGTCTGCTCCGGCGGATCCTGCTGCAAGTTCGCAAAGCCCCGGCCGGATGGCCGGGGCTTTTGCGTCATGGGGCCGGCGGTTGCGTGCCCGGGTTTTGGCCGCGCCGGAATCGTCCCGGTGAAAGGCCGGTCCACTCGCGGAAGGCGCGGCTGAACGTGGCCTGGTCGCCATAGCCGAGGCGGGTCGCTATCGACTCCAGCAACAGGTCGGATCCGCGCAGATAGCAGATGGCAAGTTGCTTGCGCATGGCGTTCCGGATGTCGCTGAAGGAGGCGCCGTCGGCCTGCAGGTGCCGGCGGAGTGAACGGACGCTGAGGCCCAGGTCTTCCGCAACGCTTTCCAGCGTCTTGTGCCGCCCGGGGTCACTCATGATGCAGTGGCGCACGCGTTGGGAAACGCCGCCATCCCGTGGCAACTCCCGTGCCAGGAGACTGCGGGCGTACTGGTCGACGTATAACGGGTGATTGCGCAGGTCGACTGCTTTTGTGTCCTCGCTATGAAGCCTGATCAGTATTTGGTTGTGTTGCCGTCCGAATGAGACCGGGCAGCGGATGCGGTGCTGGAAAGCCGCCGGACGCGGTTGCGGAAAGTCACAGGAAATTTCCGCTATTTGCCGGAAACCGGCGCTGGCCAGCGCATAGATGCTGCCGAGGTAGGCCTCGGCAACGAACTGGCGTGCAGCACCCAGTGGCACGCTGTCCTCGATGCGTATCCACATGTCGACGTCGCTGGTTTCCATTCGCATGTCCATCAGCGGCAGTCGTACGCGCAGGTGGTCGACAATATCCCTTGCCAGCTCACGCATGCTCGTCCTGCGCAGCACGGACCAGCCCAGCAGTCCGTGGGTGTTCAGGTCCAGTTCCAGTCCGTACTCGAATCCCAGGCCTGGCGTTGGCTTCAGTGCCGTCGCACGCGCGATGACGCGCGCGGCCTGTGCGATCGACAGCCGGGCGCCGGGATCGTGCAGCATGTCTTCGGGGATGTCGGTGCCCGCCAGCAGCGTCGGGATGCCGACGCCTTGTCGCCCCATGAAACGGGCCAGTGCGACGGTGTAGTCAACGGGAACGAGCGGTATGTCCCTGTCCGGTCCTGTATCGCGCATTGTTTTTGTTTTTTTGAGGACGGTGCCGGGAAAATATCCGCCATGTCGCCGTGGTCTGTTGGAGTCCTGTAACTGTCGGCGTGACCTGTCAGTTTTTAGTGAATAAGTACGACAAACACTCGTACCAGATTCATGCGATAGCGGCACCGGTATCCGAGGCCGCGTCAGAAGTGCAAAAAAGATGGCCACATCGGGTGCCTGTGGTCCGTCGGTGTTGTGCCGATAATCCAAGCCCGCTCATTACACCACCCCATGACAACAAGAACGGAGGGTGACGCCATGGCTGGTTACCGGGAAAAGGTGCGTTGCACGTACCACGACATAAACAGGGTTTCGGTGCGTGACATCGTGCGTATGCACGAAATATTCACCGGCTATTACGACAATGTGGAGCTCGAGGTATTCCTGGGCGACATGGGGAAGAAGACCGGAGTATTCGTCATGCGCGCCGGCAATGGCCCGGCGGAACGCATCGTCGGTTTTTCCACGGTCATGCACCTTGATCTTGCCGTTGAAGGCCGGAGTGCGCGCGGGATTTTCAGTGGCGATACCATCGTCGAGCGACAGTTCTGGGGTTCGCGTTCACTGCAGAGGGCATTTGTTGCGCACGTCATCCGGCAGCGGCTGGTACATCCGCTGCGGCCGCTCTACTGGTTCCTGATCTCCAAGGGCTACAAGACCTACCTGCTGCTGGCCAACAACTACCCGCGCTACTACCCGAACCCCGAAGGCAGGCACCGGTACCTGGCGCACGTTGTCCATACCTATTGCCGGCACCTGTTCGCGAAGTCCTACGACAACGAAAAAATGCTCCTGGATTTCGGCGCCGGCTACCAGAAGCTCAAGGATGACGTTGCCGGTATCAACGACGAGATGCGCAGGCGTTACCCGAAGATCGCCTTCTTCGAGCAGTGCAACCCGAGCTGGCAGCGCGGGACCGAGTTGCCGTGTGTCGGGGAGATCGCGTTTTCCGATCTCTGGCGATATTTCGGATCTTCATGGCGGAAACTTCTTTCGCGGCGTTCGCCGGCCCCCGAGGTGCGGTATGAGTAACGCGTGGCTTTCGCGTGCCGGGCATCTGGCGCTGCGGGCGGCGGTGCTGTCCGGGCACTACCGGTTCATTGCCGGAAGCCATGACCTGGAACGGGTGCAGAGGGCGAGGCTGGCCTCGTTGCTGTGCCAGGTTTCCGCCGTCGACGGCCGGATGGACAGCCGCTGGCGCTGGGAGGATTTTTGCGCCCGGGTGCCGGTGACGACCTGGCGCGACTGGCAACCGATGGTGGATCGCCAGCGCGAGACGCACCAGCGGCTGCTGATCGATTCGCCGGTGGAGCGTTACCAGCCAACCAGCGGCTCGACGTCGGCGATCAAGTGGATTCCCTATACGCGACAGCTTCTCGCCGAGTTCGATGCCGCGATATCGCCCTGGCTGGGTGACTTGTACCGCGCGCATCCGGGAGTGCGCCGCGGGCATCACTACTGGTCGCTTTCCTGGTTGCCGACATCTATGCGCGCCGGACAGCATGGCGAACTCAACGACGACATGACCCTGCTTTCGTCGGGCAAGAGGATACTCACGCAGGTCACGCAGGCGGTACCTTCGGGTGCAGCGCTGGCGCCGACGTCCGACGGTTCGCTGTGGGTGACGCTGGCATACCTGGCCGCTGACCGGCAACTGAGCGCCATATCCGTCTGGAGCCCCACCTTCGCGCTCAACCTGCTGGAGCGCATGGGCGACTGGCGGCAGGAGCTGGCGGAAATGCTCGAACGCGGTGACTGGCGCGCACGGGTGGCGCATGCGGGCCCATTACCGTGTCCTCGCTCGCCGAGGAGCGCCGCGTTGCTGCGGGCATGGTCCGGTGTACCGGATGCTGCATTTTTTGCCGAACTGTGGCCGCAGCTCGCGCTGGTCAGTGCGTGGGATACGGCGGGTGCCGAACCCTGGGCGCAGCGGCTTCGCATGCTGCTCGCGCATGCGGCGTTTCAGGGCAAGGGTCTGTGGGCTACCGAAGGAGCCCTGACCATCCCGTTCCGCGGGCAGCACACGCTGGCCTACCGCAGCCACGTGGTCGAGTTCGAGGACCTGGACAGCGGGCTCGTCCTGGCGCCATGGCAGTTGCGGGAAGGGCAGCAGGTGTCGCCGCTGATATCCACGGGCAGCGGGCTGTTGCGCTATCGCATGAACGATATCCTGCGCGTCGGCGGTCATTTCGGCAGCGTGCCGACACTCGAGTTCATGGGTCGTGATGATGGCTGTGACCTGGTCGGTGAAAAAATCGGGTCGACCTTTGCGCAAGCGGTGATTGAAAAAATCCTCGATGGCTCCGGGCTGCTGCCGGTCACCCTGCTGGCGCTGGATGACGCCGGTCGCGGACGGCCGGGCTACGTCCTGCTGCTGGATGACGAGCAGGATGGCATGACCGAAACGCGCAAGATGCTGTTGGCCGGCAGGCTGGAGCGGGCGCTCTGCCGGCATTTCCATTACGAGCTTGCACGGAGTCTCGGCCAGCTTGATATCGCACACGTCGCCTGCGCGCCGGGATTGCGGCGGACTTACGCAGACCTGTGCCGTTTCACCGGCATGATCGATGGAAACATCAAGATGGAGCCCTTGCGTCGCTGGCGCGGCGGCCAGCCGGTGGCGTTGATGAACTTGCTTGCAGCGAGTGTCGCGGATGCCACGCCGGTTTTGCGTCCAAAGGAGCCTGTGATGTGAGTTACCTGATTCGCCGGGCGATGCCGCAGGACAATACGGCGATCCTTGACCTTGTCGCCCGCACACCGCAGCAGGGGTTGCTCCGGCTCAATTTCGAGCGTGACCCGGATTTCCATGCGGGAGCCTGTGTCAGTTGCGAGGATCCGGATATCTGGATTGCGGAGCACGGCGATGCGCCAGGCCGGTCAGGCCGGCCAGCCCCGGTGGTGGCGGTGATCAATATCGGTTTGCGTGCCGTGTACCTGAACGGTGCGGTTCGCCGCCTGCGATACGGGCATGACCTGCGCATCGATCCGGCGCATCGTGGTGGCATGTTGCTGCACCGCATCTTCCGCCGGCTGCGCGCTGAACTGCTGCCGGAGGAGTGGATGCAGACGGTAATCCTCGACGGCAACGACCTTTCGCTCTCCACGGTTGGCAGCGGCCGTGCCGGCATGCCGACCTATTACCCGCACGGGATGATCGAGACGCACCTGGTTTTCACGGCGGGGCGGCGGCGCCCGCGGGCGATTGACGGCATCGACGTGCGGCGTGCGCGGTGCGGCGACATGCCGGTGATGCAGGCATTCCTTGATGCGGAAGGCCCGCGGCGGCAGTTTTTCCCGAAATACGATCTCGGGCGCCTGCTGACAGAAGACCGCTACTACATTGGTCTGCGTCCGGACAACTTCCTGCTCGCGTTTGACGGCGACGTGCTGGTGGGTATGGCCGGCGACTGGGACCAGTCAGCGTTCAAAAGGACCCGGGTGCTGGCATACCCCGGCGTGCTGCGCTGGCTCAGGCATGGCTACAACGCCTGGGGAGCGCTGACGGGTGGAATGCGTCTGCCGGAAGCCGGAGAGTGCTTTCGCTACCGCAGCCTGCACACCGTGTTGGCAAAGGACAACGATCCGCATGTTTTCCGCGCGCTGCTCGATCATTCACTGGCGGGCAACGCGGATTGCGAGGCACTGGCCTGCGCCTTCTTTGCCGGCGATCCCCTGACGGCGGCGCTTGCGAAACACCGGCGTCGCTGCATGCGCAGCCGGCATTTCCTCGTGTGTTATGGCGGTGACCCGCGCGCGCGAATCGATGGGCGTTTGCTGCCCTATGTGGATGTCGCCCGCCTGTAGCGACGCCCGGATGACCGATTGGCAGGGCAATTTGATCGCAATGGTCATTGGCGCTTCCGGGCGTGGTTGCCACCCTGTCGCAGCCTTGCGGGTGGCTGTCGCGTCATGCCTCCCCGGGTTCCGGCTCTCCGTTGCAGCCGGATTCACCGACACCCGAATCACATGCGAAGGTGCACCATGGCAGATCCGATTTCGCCGGCGCTTGTCGGCCGTGAATACCCGCCGATCGACGTCAAGTGGGAAGAGAAGGACGTACAACTTTATGCCGTCGCGGTTGGCGCGCGACCGAAGACCGAGCTTGAGTTCCTCTACGAGAACAAGGGCCCGAAGGTGCTGCCGACCTATGCCGTGATCCCGGCGCTGAACATCATGGGTGCAGCCGTGGGCAACATCCAGATCAACCTGGCGATGCTGCTGCACGGCGAGCAGAAAATCACGCTGCATCGTCCACTGCCGGCGAAGTTCAACGGCAAGGGCGTTGCGAAGATCACCGAGGTCTACGACAAGGGCAAGGCGGCGGTGATTGGCGTGACGGGGACGGTCAGCGACGAGAACGGCCTGGTTGCCACCACGCATGCCACGCTGTTCATCCGCGGCGCCGGTGGGTTCGGTGGCGAGCGAGGGCCGTCCTCGGAGGAGACGGCCGTGAAGATTCCCGATCGTGCGCCGGACCATGTCGTCGAGCAGGTCACGCACGAGGAGCAGGCGGCACTGTACCGCCTCACCGGCGACCGCAACCCGATCCACATCGACCCGCAGTTCGCGATGTTCGGCGGCTACAAGGAGCCATTCCTGCACGGGCTGTGCACCTACGGCTTTGCCGGCCGCGCGATCCTGCATTCGCTGTGCGGCAGCGACCCGGCACGCTTCATCTCGATGTCCGGACGTTTTTCCGACCAGGTCTACATGGGTGACACCATCGTCACCAAGATCTGGGACGAGGGTAACGGCAAGGCGGTGGTGCAGGTCGAGACGCAGAAAGGCAACGTGGTCCTGAAGGATTGCCGCGTCGAGTACAAGCCGGCCTGAGTTTTCTGCCGGCTGCGGCGGGGTGATCCCGGCGCAGTAAAAAGGCGCCACCCGGACCGGGTGGCGCCTTTTTTCATGGGATTTTCCGGGCGGGGAAAATGCCGGCCTCCGGTCAGGCCGGGCGCTTGCCCTCGAGTGCCAGCAGGGCGACCACCACCTCGGCCACCATCTGGCGATGGCCGGCATCCAGCAGACTGATCATCTCGCCGAGATCCCGGCGGGAATAGTTGCCGGGGTATTCCTCG
Organism: Gammaproteobacteria bacterium; assembly: GCA_046566505.1. GTDB lineage: Bacteria > Pseudomonadota > Gammaproteobacteria > Pseudomonadales > JADFDG01 > JADFDG01. The sequence goes on along the minus strand of JBKHWN010000193.1, from coordinate 5,090 downwards.
CTGATGTCCTTGTGCCTGGCCTCTTCCTCGCCGAAGCGCAGCCAGTTCGTCGATACCCTGAGCCAGCGTGCGAGAACACGGATTTTGTCCTGGGCAGGAATCGCCGTGCCTTCCAGCCATTTGCGCACAGCCTGCGCCGTGACCGGTTCACCGGCGTACAGCACGTTGAACTTGCGGGCAACGGTGGTGGCCGTGGGGTTCTTGATTCCTGCACGGGCCAGCGCTTCGTGCAGGCGTGTACTGAACTCGTGCTTTTCGTCGTGGGCGGGCATGCGGGGAAGGTAGCACCGCCGAACAAAACTTCCGGTGTGCTAGTTTGGTAACCGATGGTTCCGGCGTGCGTTGCCTGCAACGGGCGGCCCGTCGAGCGGTGTGGTTCGAGCACGTTCGTCATGGATGACTGCAATGTCGCTGTTCACGGTATGCAGGTATTGCGGTGGGCCAACGCTCACGGCGTCTTTTCGTTGCCCCCACTGCACGCGGCGCGATCCGGTTGCAGGCGATGAGGTTGTAAGGCGGTGCCCGGCAACATCCCCGTCGTCGTCCTGTCGATGGCGGCGCCCCTGGCGGCGACCAGGGCGACAGCGGGCGCGCCTGTCGATGTTGCCGCCGGGGCGTAATCCCCGGGAACAACGTGAGGCCTGGCTCGCCGTGGCGGCGACGCTGGTCATGCTGGTGGGCCTGCTGGCCCGGGAAACTTTCAGGATGAGCAGCTGATGGGCATGCGTCGCCCCCAGTCGGGTGGGGGTTGCGCGAGGTGTTCGAGTTCCGGCCATTCTTCGCAGGGTGACTGCAGCACCTGTCGCAGCAATGCGACTTCCGAGTAGTCACCGGCCGCCGCCTTTTCGATGGCGACCTGGGCGACCCAGTTGCGCAGGATGAACTTCGGGTTGCTTCGGCGCATGCGGGCCGCACGCTCTTCGTCGATGCTCTTTTCGCAGCGCAGGCGCGCGGCGTAGCGCCTGGCCCAGGCGTCGAAGCGCGCCCGGTCGATGACGTCGTTGCGCAGCCCGGTATTCAGGCCGTCGATGCGGAAGTCACACAGTTTCCGGAAGAAAACCGTGTAGTCGAGCGCATTTTCCTGCAGCAGGTCGAGCAGGTCCTGCAGCAGGACGTCGTCCCCCGGCTCCATGGTGCGAATGCCGAGTTTCGCGCGCATGATTTCCATGAAATGGGTGTTCTGTATGCGCTGGTAACGCTGCAGGGCCTCGACCAGTTCTTCACGCGGCACCAGTGCCGAAAAGGCATGCGCCAGTGCGTTCAGGTTCCAAAGGCCAATGGCCGGCTGGCGGTGGAAGGCGTAGCGGCCGGCCTCATCGGAGTGGTTGCAGACAAGGCGGGCGTCGTACTCGTCGAAAAAGGCAAACGGACCGTAGTCAAAGGTCTCGCCCAGGATCGACATGTTGTCCGTATTCATCACGCCATGGTTGAAGCCCACGGCCTGCCAGTGGGCGATCAGCCGTGCGGTGCGGGCGACGATGTCGCGCAGCAGCCGTGCGTGGCGGTCCGGCTTGCCGGCATGCTCGGGGAAATGGTGTTCGATCGCGTAGTCGGCGAGCTGCGCCAGTGCTTCGTGCTGCCGGCTGTGAAAGAGGTATTCGAAGTGGCCGAAGCGCAGGTGCGACGCGCTGACCCGGATCAGCATGGCGCAGCGTTCGGCTTCCTCGCGCCATACCACGTCGCTGCCGGTGGTGATGGCGAGGGCACGGGTACTCGGGATGCCCAGCCCCTGCATGGCCGCCGAGCAGAGGTATTCACGGATGGTCGAGCGCAGCACGGCGCGCCCGTCCGCACCGCGGGACCAGGGCGTGGTGCCGGCGCCCTTGAGGTGCAGGTCGAATTTGTCCCCGCGTTTGTTGCGGATTTCACCGAGCAGCAGGCCGCGACCGTCGCCCAGTTGCGGGTTGTACACGCCGAACTGGTGGCCGGTGTACTTCTGCGCGAGCGGTTGCATGCCCGGCAGCCGTCCGTTGCCGCTGGCGATGGCCAGGAAACCGGTGGTGTCGGCAACTGCCGGGTCGAGGTCGAGCAACTGCGCGACTTCCGGGTTGAAGTCGACCAGCTTCGGGTCGCGCAGGCCGCGCGGCGCGACGTCGGCCCAGAGTGTTTCGGGCAGGCGCCGCCAGGTGTTGTCGAAAACCAGTTCGGCGAGTGCGCGCATGCGGTATCGGTATCCGGCGACAGGGTGTTTGCGCGGACTATAGCGATACCGGCAAGCGGGAGGCCCGGCGTTTCGTCAGGGAAACGGGATCGGGCGCCGTCGGGGGAATCGGCGGCTGTGGCTTGTCGGAGCCTGTGTCAGTCCGGCTTGTTGTCGCGTGGCTTGCGGTCTTCCGGCGTTGTCGCCGGCGGGCGTTGCCCGGCCTCGCGCCGCTCGGCGGACAGCCGGCGTGGCGAACCTCCGGGCGGCCTGCCCATGATGACTTTCCAGAACGGGATGCGCCGCGTCAGCGAGGCCATGGAGTCGACGGTGTCCTGCAGGCCTGAGAGTTTGTCCACGGTGTCGCGCACGCCCAGCAGTTCATCGACGTCCTCGGCGATGCGGAAGATCACGATGTAGAACTCCAGCAACCCGCGCAGCAACGAGGCGAGCACGACGAAGGCGAGCGGGCCGGCGAAGAAAAGATAGAAAAAACCGCGTGCGGTCTGTCCGTGCAGGAAAGCCTCGGCCACCAGGTAGAGAATGCCGGCACCGATCGCGAACAGCAGCATGCCGTACAGGATGGGCAGCATCTGGATGATCATGTACTTCTCGAACGAGAAGTCGAACAGGGCCTTCCAGTATTGCGCCAGCCATAACCATGCGCGCCGGGCCCGCTCGGTGAACGAGCGTCTGTCGTAGTTGTCGTTCGTGTTCATCCCGGGATCAGGTTTCATGCGCTTTACCATTTGGCGTACTGGTCTTCGACGAAACCCCAGAGGCCGTCGACGTGAATCGTCTTCCCCTGCGCACGTATCGTGCCACTGTACTGGCCGAAGAACTGCTTGAAGTTGGTGGCGAACAGGCCGACGTTCATTCGTTCGGCGTGCAGGCCGGCCGGTGTGACGACGAGATCGACACTGCCGGGCGTACCCGCATCGCCTGCGGTGACATGCCAGGGCCGTTCGGGGTGCTCGCGATCAAAGGTGAATTGCGCGCTGCCGGTGGCATGGCGCCGGCCATCGAGCCAGACGCAGTTTTCGCTGTGGCTGGTTTCGTTGACGCCGCAGGACAGGTTCAGGCCCACCAGATGTTCCCCGGCGTGCCCTGACAGGCAGGCCCAGTTCCAGAACGTTTCCCGACGCATGTAGCCGGTGGAGAAATCGTGGTTGCCGCAGGCATGTGCTTCAGCGAGGTCGACGCGACCGAGCGGGCTTTCGACATGGCCGCTGACCGGCAGGCCGGCCACCTTGTTGGTGTAGGTCCAGCCGTTGTAGCCGGTGCGTGTGCACAGGGAGAGCACCTCGTAGGGTGCGGCTTCGTGGAGTTGCGCCTCGATGCGGATGCCCTTGGCGGTCTGCACGGACAGGGCTTTTTCCAGCGTGCCGTCCGGGCGCTGCCGGTAGGCCATGCGGATGTCGGCACCGCGTGTGGACAGGCCGGAATCGCCGGCAACGGGCGAATCGCTCATTTGCAGCCCGCGGGCAAAAGGCAGGCGGAAGGTCTCGGACAGCATCCTTTTCGACACGGTGTCGTAGACATAGACGAACACGAGGCCGATGTAGCCGGTATGCGCGAGCGCGCAGCCGGCGAGCACCCGGCCGGACAGCACGCCGAAATACTGGAATTGCTTGTAGTGGAAATGCCGGGCAAGGGCACCCTGCCTGGCGCCCATCGGCGTGCGGTAATCGAAGTCGCTGCCGTTGATGGTGCGTACGCTGCCATCGAACAGGCCGCAGGAAACCTGCCCGTCGACTGCAACCAGTTTGTCGGGAGTCTGCATCTGCTCAAGCCTCAGCGATTGTTTTCCTGGCGGATGGCTTCCAGCCGCTGTTCCAGATTGTCCATGAGTTCGTAGGCGGCGGTTGTTGCGTCGGGGGCGCTGCGCGTGGGTTGCTGGTTGTCGGCGGCTTCGGTGCGAGCCTGGTTTTCGCGCAGGGGCTGGTCGTAGTCCTTGAGGATCGTGGCCGGCCTGGTGTTGTGCACGACGCTGTTTTCCGGGGCGTCGGCAGCAGAGGCGAAGTGCCGCGTGCCCTGGGCATCGACCCAGGTGCGGATGTCCCCGGCCACGGGTTCGGCCGCCGGCCCGTCGACGGTCTGTGTCGCGGGTGCTTCACCGTCGGCCGGCAGTGCGTTGTCGATGGTCGATGTGACCTGCTGTGGCAATGAGGAGAACCGTGCCGCGATGGTCTGCCATTCGCCCGAGCGCCAAAGCCACCAACTTGCGGCCGCCACGGCGAGCACCAGCAGGGTACGTCCTGATATCACGCCACAGCCCCTCTTGATCTTCCCCATGGCAACGGCCGGTCATGGTAAACGCCACCCGAGGACCAAGCGAGCGCTAGGTTGGCAGTGTGACCGGGTGGTTCTATAGTTCCCCGTCCGGCGACGGGTCCCGACCGTCGCCGAGTTGCGCGGAGCATGCACCGATGAATACCCCCGAGGAAACCGCTATCGGCCAGTGCCCGTTCACCGGCGCAAGCCGGACGGGCGGCGCGCAGGCCGCCGGCCACCGGCGCCTGACCCATGCCGATGTCGGCCTGCCGTCGCACACGCACCGGCGTGGCTTCGACGCGCTGAATACCGAACACGATTACTGGCTCGATTTCACCCAGGGTGGCTTGCCGGCGGATTTCAGCGGCACGCTGTTCCGCAACGGCCCCGGCCGGAACCGCATTGGCGGGCAGAAATACGGCCACTGGTTCGACGGCGACGGCATGCTGTCGCGGGTGACGTTCCGCGACGGGCGCGTCCACTACGCGAATCGTTATGTGCGCACGCCCAAGTACCTGGCGGAAACGGCGCAGCAGAAGATCGTTTACCGCGGTTTCGGCACCCAGCGGCCCGGCGGCATCCTCGCCAACATCGGTCGTCCGCCGGCAAATGCCGCGAACACCAGCGTGGTCTATCACGCCGGGAAACTGCTGACGCTGTGGGAGGGTGGCCATCC
>JBKHWN010000192.1:0-2949 GCA_046566505.1 Gammaproteobacteria bacterium | reverse complement strand
GCGCGGGAAGCCGTGCACCAGGTGCTGGAACTGGTGGGTGACTGCCTCGCCCTGGTCGCGCTCCCGGCGGGGGAACAGATCGAAGACGAGGAACGCTTTGCCGCGCTGGCACGTTTCCAGCAGGGGTGTGACCGGGCGCGCAGCACGCTGCTGCATGCGGCAGCGGCCCATCGCGTACCGGTGGAGCGGGCCAATGTGTACCTCGATGCGCTGAGCGACACCCGGCGCCTGGTCGAGCAGTTGCAGCGCGGTGACCGGCTGCTGCGCAATCCGGCCGCGGCGGAGGCCATCGAGGCGGAGACCGAGGGTCAGGTGGCGGCGGGTGAACCGCAGGGTGCTCCGTAGTCCGGCCGGGAGTCCGCTTTGGCGCCCGTGCCGGGGCCTGTCAGAAGGCATGAAAAAATAGTTGCCAGCGTGTGCCACGGGACGTGGCGGCATGCAAATCCGGGGAATATGATGCGCCCCCGTAACCACCCCGGTCGGGGTCGGTGCAAAGCGGGTGCGGAGCCCTGTGGCTATGCGGATCAATCCGATCGCAGAGTTGGCCTGTCGCGTCTTGTCCGTTCCGGTTTCAGTGCCGGATTTCCTGCCTGCCCCCAGAAAGAGCCTGCGAGCCGTCCCGGCGCCGGGCTCTTTTCGTTTGCGCTTCGGCCGTCACCGGCACGGCCACCGGCACCGGAACTGATCCAGCTTCCGCTTTCCTTCGCGCACATGGCGTTCCTGCACCATCCGTGCGCCCCCGTTCCCGCTCCACCCTTCCAACGACCCAAGAGAGTAGTTGCCCATGTCTGCCTATGTGCTCATGGCGGTGGTATTCGTTATCGGATATCTCTGCATCGCGCTTGAACACCCGATCAAGATCGACAAGGCCGCTTCGGCCATCCTGACCGCCGTCGTCTGCTGGACGATCCTCGTCCTGGGCGCAGATACCATCCTGCCGGCCGTGGAAGGTGCCGTATCGCACGGGGTGAGCGCCGAGTTGCGCCACCACCTCGGCGAGATCGCCGAGATCCTGTTCTTCCTGATGGGCGCGATGACCATCGTCGAGCTGATCGACGCGCACGAAGGCTTCAAGGTGATCACCGACCGCATCCGCACGACGAAACGCGTGCACCTGTTGTGGATGATCGGCTTCATCACGTTCTTTCTGTCCGCCGCGCTCGACAACCTGACCACGACCATCGTCATGGTGTCGCTGCTGCGCAAGATGGTGAAGGAACAGCACGAGCGCTGGTTCTATGCCGGCATCGTGGTGATCGCGGCGAACGCCGGCGGCGCCTGGTCGCCGATCGGCGACGTGACCACCACCATGCTGTGGATCGGCAGCCAGATCTCGGCCGGCGGCATCATCACCCAACTGTTCATCCCGAGCGTGGTGTGCCTGCTGGTACCGCTGCTCATCCTGAGCGTCACCATGAAGGGCGAGTTCGAGCGCCCGGTGGTGAAGGAAACCGCAGAAGAGCGCCGCGAACCGACCACGGCGTTCGAGCGCAACCTGGTGTTCGCGCTGGGCATCGGCGCGCTGCTGTTCGTGCCGGTGTTCAAGACGGTGACCCACCTGCCGCCGTACATGGGCATCCTGTTCGGCCTGAGCATTCTCTGGGTGGTAACGGAAATCCTGCACCGCAACAAGAACATCGAGGACAAGCATCCGCTGTCCGTGGTCGGCGTGCTGCGCCGCATCGACACCACCAGCGTACTGTTCTTCCTCGGCATCCTGCTGGCGGTTTCCAGCCTGGCCACGGCTGGCCACCTGACGCAGGTCGCGTCCGCGCTGAAGGACAGCCTCGGCAACATCTACTCGATCAACATCGCCATCGGACTGCTGTCATCGGTGGTGGACAACGTGCCGCTGGTGGCGGGCGCGATGAAGATGTATCCGCTGGTGACGCCGGAGGCGCTGGCGGCGGCAACCGGTGTTGAGGCGGCCTGGCTGTCGCAGTTCGTGGTCGACGGCCACTTCTGGGAACTGCTCGCCTACTGCGCCGGTACCGGCGGCAGCTGCCTGATCATCGGTTCCGCCGCCGGCGTCGCCGCCATGGGCATGGAGCGCATCGACTTCATCTGGTACCTGAAGAAGATGAGTTTCCTCGCGCTGTCCGGTTACCTCGCCGGTGCCGGTGTCTACATCGCCATGAATGCGATGCACCTGATCTGACAAAAGCGGTACGGGAGGAACCGGTCAGCCGTCCAGGCCGTCCAGTTCCTCCCAGCGCTGGTAGCACTTCGCCAGCGCGGCCTGCGCTTCCGCCAGGTCCTTGAGCGCCTTTTCCGTCACCTCGCGCGGTTGCGCGAAAAACGACGGGTCGGCGATGCGCGCTTCCAGCGCCGCGACGTTGTTCTCCGTTTTCTCGATCAACGCCGGCAGCGCTTCCAGTTCGAGTTTTTCCTTGTAGCTCGCCTTGCGGGCTTTTTCCGTTGTCGGTTTTCCCGCAGCGGGGTTTTGCGCCGGTGCCGAGACGCCCGGCGCATTGCCCTTGCTGCCGGAAATGACCGTGCCCTGCGGGGCGATCGATGCGGCGGCCGGATAGTGGGTGCCGACGTATTCGCGCACCACGCCGTTGCCTTCGAACACCAGTGAACTGGTAACGACGTTGTCGAGGAAGGCGCGGTCGTGGCTGACCACCAGCAGCGTGCCCGGATAGTCGAGCAGGATTTCCTCCAGCAACTCCAGCGTCTCGATGTCGAGGTCGTTGGTCGGCTCGTCCAGCACCAGCAGGTTGGCCGGTCTGGTGAACAGTTTTGCCAGGATCACGCGCGCGCGTTCGCCGCCGGAGAGCGCGGCCACCGGCTGGCGGATGCGGTCCGGCGTGAACAGGAAATCCTGCAGGTAGCCGACGATGTGCTTGCGCTTGCCGTTGATCTCGACCACGTCCGAGCCTTCGGCGACGTTGTCGATCACGTTCTTCGTCAGGTCCAGCTGGGTGAGCAACTGGTCGAAATAGACGA
>JBKHWN010000191.1:0-5999 GCA_046566505.1 Gammaproteobacteria bacterium | reverse complement strand
TACATCATGTCGTAGCAGCGGGTACTGCCATCGATGGCGGTGGGCGGAACAGGTGGCAACTCACCGGCCAGGCTCGCCGATGAGCCATTGATGACGATGTCGAACGGGTGCGCATCCGCCAGCGCATCGAAGCCGCCACCCTCGATGACGCCGTCCCCGCCAAAGCGGGTCCCCAGGGCCTGCGCCTTTTCAGCCGTGCGGTTGGCAACGACCAGCAGGCGCGGCTGCTCCGCCAGCAACGGTCCCAGCGCGCCGCGCACCGCACCGCCGGCCCCGACCACCAGCACGCGCTGGTCGCGCAGCGGCCAGCCGAGGTTGCGCGTGATGTCCCGCACCAGGCCCACGCCATCCGTGTTGTCGCCGGTCAGGAATCCGTCGGTACCGACGATGACGGTGTTCACCGCACCGGCCTGTTCCGCACGCGGGGTGCGCCGGCGCGTCAGTCGCCATGCCTCCTCCTTGAACGGCACGGTGACGTTGAACCCGCGGCCACCGTCGTGCAGGAACTGTCGCACCGCGCCCGGGAAATCTTTCAGGGGCGCCAGCACGCGCTCGTAGTGGATGTCTTCGCCGGTCTGCTCGGCAAAAAGCGCATGGATCTGCGGCGAGCGCGAATGGGCGACCGGGTTGCCGAACACCGCGTACAGGTCTGTCATAGGTCGGCCCAGTCTCGTGGCTGGAGGAAATGGTCGTACAGGCGCCGCTCCGGCGTGCCCGGTTCCGGCTGCCAGCCATAGTCCCAGCGCACCAGCGGCGGCATGGACATCAGGATGGACTCGGTGCGCCCGCCACTCTGCAGCCCGAAGATCGTGCCGCGATCCTGCACGAGGTTGAACTCGACGTAGCGGCCGCGGCGATACAACTGGAAGTCACGCTCACGCTGCCCCCAGAGCATATCCTTGCGGCGCTCGATGATTGGCAGGTAGGCCGGCAGGTAGGCGTCGCCGACGCTGCGCAGGAAGGCAAAGGCGTTGTCGAAGCCCCCTTCGCTGAAGTCGTCGAAGAACAGGCCGCCGATGCCGCGCGGCTCGTTGCGATGCTTCAGGAAGAAGTATTCGTCGCACCACCGCTTGAGGCGTGGATGGAGGCTGTCGCCAAAAGGCGTGCAGGCATCCCGCGCCGTGCGGTGCCAGTGCACGCAATCCTCGTCGAAACCGTAGCAGGGCGTCAGGTCGAATCCGCCACCGAACCACCAGACTGGTGCCGCGCCCTCCTGTTCCGCGACAAACAACCGCACGTTGGCGTGCGACGTCGGCACGAACGGGTTGTGCGGATGGATCACCAGCGACACGCCCATGGCCTGCCATCGACGGCCGGCGAGCTCCGGACGATGCGCGCTGGCAGAAGGTGGCAGGCGGTCGCCGAACACGTGGGAAAAGCCGACGCCGCCCTTTTCGAACACAGCCCCGCCCGCGATGACGCGCGTGCAGCCGCCGCCGCCCGCATCACGCTGCCAGTTGTCGGCCTGGAACCGCGCGCTGCCGTCCATTTCTTCCAGTGCCGCGCAGATCCGGCCCTGGAGGTCCTGCAGGTATGCCTGCACGGCGGCAATGTCGAATGCACTCACGGCGGGCGCTTCCGTGTGGGGTGGGCGCGCAGTATATCGGCCGGGCCGGGTCCCGCCATCGGCCGGCGGCGCGAGCCACGAGTCCCCGGCGACGGTCGCCCCGGGTGGTCAGGCCGGCTGCCAGAGCCCGCCGGCCAATGCGTGCACCAGCCCCTGTACTTCCAGTGCGGACAGGGCGCCCGCCACCCTGGCGACCGGCATGCCACTGGCCAGCACGATCTGGTCGAGTGCGCACCCGTCCGGCGGTATGGCATCCAGCACCCGGCGCTCCTCCGGCGGCAATGCCGGCCGCACAACGGGCACGGATACCGCAAACGAAGCACGATCCGCCGGCAACACGAAATGCGCCAGGGCCTCCACCAGCTGGGCGCTCGTCTCCACCAGCGTTGCGCCCTCGCGGATCAACTGGTGGCACCCGCGCGACATCGGGGAGTGGATGCTGCCGGGAATCGCGAACACCTCGCGCCCCTGCTCCGCCGCAAAGCGGGCCGTGATCAGCGAGCCAGAGTCCGGCGCCGCCTCCACCACCAGCACACCCAGTGACAGCGCACTGATGATCCGGTTGCGCAGCGGAAACTGCGCAGGCCGCGGCGGCGTGCCCGGCAGGTATTCGGTGACCAGGCACCCCTGGTGCGTGATCGCCCGGGCCAGCGCCGCATGGCGGCGGGGATAGACCACATCGACCCCGCAGCCCAGCACGGCAATCGTGGCGCCGCCTGCCGCGATGGCGCCTTCGTGCGCCATCGCATCGATGCCGAGCGCCATGCCGCTGGTGATCACGAAGCCGGCTGCGGCCAGGTCCGCCGCAAAGGCCCTTGCGGCAGCGAGCCCTGCCGGGCTCGCGTTGCGGCTGCCGACGATCGCGATCTGCGGGCGCGCCAGCAGCCCGGCATCTCCGCGGCAAAACAACATCGGTGGCGGGGCGTTGATCTCTGCCAGCAGCGGCGGATAAGCCAGCTCGTCCACCGCGACCACCGATACGCCTTCGCCGGTGAGCACCGCGATATCCGCCGCGTACTGCCGGCACAATGCGGCGTCATCGACGCACAGCGGTGACAACCAGTCTCGCAACCCCGCATCGAGAAATCGCTGGCGGGCAACGGCTGCCGCCACGCCGGGGAAGGCGCCAAGCACCGCCTGCAGCGGGCGCGGATTACCCTCGGCCTGCCGCAGGAGGGCAAGCCGCAACAACGTTTCGCGCGGCAAAACACCGTGCATATCACCACCTCGTCCATGAAGCAGGCACAAAAAAACCGCCCGTGGTTGCCCACGGGCGGTTAATTATCGCGAATTGGCTGCGATCAGAGTTCTGCGCGCGGCCGCTTGACCAGGTCGCCCCGCAGCAGCGGGCGGGTAGAACCCGTCACCAGCGCATACGACACCTTGTCGAACGAACGGAACACGATGACATGCCCGGTGTTTATTGCCGGCGTCGCGATCAGGTCGCCGCGCTGGCGATCGCGGACCACCTCGCCCTTGTGCATGACGGCAAAGACGTGCCCCGGCTGGATCTGGTCGCGCAAGCCGAGATTGAGGACGACGACATCGTTGCGGGCCGCGTAGCCCAGGCTGCCGAACATCTCGATGATCTTGCCCTGCACGCCTTCCGGCGCTGCGCGCGGGTTGAAAAGCGACTGGATGGCGCGCGGATCGTCGTACAGCAACTTGTCCTGGACGCGCAACTCGCCGTCGGATGAAAGGATGCGCAGCGTCGCGATTTCACCCTCGAAATCGATGACCCGCGCGTTGCCGACCCGCTTTGCCTCATAGCCCAGCAACTCGTCCGTGTCCGGGTCGCGGTACACCACGCCGGCGCGATACACGCCGTACTCCGGGGAGGCCGTGGCCCAGCGATCCATAACGTCCCGGCCGTAGGCCAGGTCACCGCGACCCATGATGATGCGGCGATCGGGGCCGGCGGCGAGGTAGGGTGCCGCGCTCAATTCTTCCGCTGTCGCCACGCGGCTGTCGTTGAGGAACGCCTTGATGGCACGCAACGGAATCGCGGGAATCGCCTCGGACAGCGGCAACTCACGAATCGCCGGCCGCAGTTTCACGACGTCCATGCCGGCCTCGACCGTCTCGCTCACCACGGCAGAACCGGCTTCACCCGTCACGCGGCTTTCGACCGTCATGGACGGCTTGCCGTCCTTCCAGGTAAGCCGCAGCACGTCGCCGGGGAAAATCCGGTGCGGGTTGCCTACCTGCTCGTTGACATGCCAGACCTCGGGCCACTGCCAGGGATTGCGCAGGAATTTCTCGGAAATGCCCCACAGCGTGTCGCCGGGCTGGACCGTGTAGGTGCCGGGCTGGTCCGGTTTGACCGGCACGACTTCGTCATCTGCAGCCAGCGCGGGCCCGGCGAGACAGGCGGCGATCAGCAGCGTCCACCCGGCGAATCGTTTGATCATGGGGAGTTTCCCTTTATCATTCTTCGAGTTGTGTAGCCGGTGCGGTCGGGCGGGCGAACCCCGACAACCCTCTCGCCAACCGGACCGGGATCACGCCCGATATTATCAATGCGATCATTGCGTTAGCAAGCAAATCTCCAGCGGCTTCTGAAATCAGGGCACCCTCGGCAGACATGGCGATCCTCGACATCCTGGAGTTTCCCGATCCCCGGCTGCGCACCGTCGCCCAGCCGGTAGCCGCAGTGGACGATGCCCTGCGTCGAATCATCGACGACATGTTCGAAACCATGTATGCCGCCCCGGGCATCGGGCTGGCCGCCACCCAGGTGAACTTTCACCAGCGCCTGCTGGTGCTCGATATTTCCGAAGACAAGACGCAGCCACTGGTCTTTATCAACCCTGAATTCGAGCCGATCTCCGGCGAACAGGAATACAACGAGGGTTGTTTGTCGGTCCCCGGCTACTACGACACCGTCCAGCGCCACGACCGGATCCGGGTCCGCGCGCTGGATCGCCGGGGCCAGCCTTTCGAGATGGAGGCGGACGGCCTGCTGTCGGTCTGCATCCAGCACGAAATCGATCACCTCGACGGCAAGCTGTTCGTCGACTACCTGTCCCGCCTGAAGCGGGACCGGGTCCGCAGCCGGCTGGAGAAGGAGCGGGCGCGCCGCGCCTGACGACCCTGCCCGGCGCCTCAACCACCGGCCGGACCCCGGCCACCCAGCAACCCCCCTCATTGCCCACCATGCCTGACGTCCTGCGCATCGCCTTCGCCGGCACCCCCGGCTTTGCCCGCACCAGCCTCGATGCGCTGCTGGCTTCGCGCCATCCGGTGGTCGGGGTCTGGACACAGCCGGACCGGCCGGCCGGTCGCGGCCGGAAACTGGCCATGAGCCCGGTGAAGGAGGGTGCGCTTGCCGCCGGCCTCCCGGTTTTCCAGCCGCAGTCGCTGAAGACGCCGGAGGCACAGGCCGAACTGGCGACGCTCGCCCCGGACCTGCTGGTGGTGGTCGCCTATGGCCTGCTGTTGCCACAGGCCGTCCTCGACATACCGCGACTGGGTTGCGTGAACGTCCACGCCTCGCTGCTGCCGCGCTGGCGCGGCGCGGCGCCGATCCAGCGGGCAATCGCCGCCGGCGACGCGGAAACCGGCGTCACCATCATGCAGATGGATGCCGGCCTGGACACCGGCGACATGCTGCACACCGTGCGCACGCCGATCAGCCCCGACGACACCGGCGGCGCGCTGCACGACCGGCTGGCGCAACTCGGCGCAGCGGCACTGGTCGCCGTGCTCGATGATTTTCCGCGCCGGTTTGCCGGCCGGCAGGCACAGGACGATGCGCAGGCCACCTACGCACACAAACTCAGCAAGGAGGAGGGCGGCATCGACTGGTCGCAGGGGCCCGAGCAGATCATCAACCTGGTGCGCGCCTTCAACCCGTGGCCGGTGGCGCAGACCGCGCACCGGGGCGGGACGATGCGCATCTGGTCGGCAACGGCCGACAACACTGCCGGCGGCACGGATCCCGGCACGATCACCGATATCGCCCGCAGCGGGATCGGCGTAGCCTGCGCCGGTGGCGGCGTACGGCTGACACAACTGCAACTACCCGGTGGCAAGGCGATGCAAGCGAGTGACCTGCTGAACGGCCATCCCGATGCCTTCCGCATCGGCGAGCGACTGGGGCAGGCGTGAACGCGCACGGCGGCAATGTCCGCGCCGAAGCCGCGCGCCTGCTGGCCGAAGTCCTGCCCACCCCCGGCAGCGCCCGCGGCGGGCGCTCGCTTTCCGACGTCCTGCCACCGGCACGTGAACGCAGTTGCGATCCGCCGCTGCTGCAGGAAATCGCCTTCGGCGTCTGCCGCTTCCACACCGAGTTGTCCTGGCTGGTGAATCGCCGGCTGCAGAAGCCGTTGAAGCCGGAGGACCGCGATCTCGAGCTGTTGCTGCTGGTCGGCCTGTTCCAGTTGCGGCACACGCGCATCCCCGATCACGCCGCCATCGCCGAAACCGTGGC
>JBKHWN010000190.1:0-8094 GCA_046566505.1 Gammaproteobacteria bacterium | reverse complement strand
GCACCGGCGCATGAAGATCGGGCAGGACCGGTATGTGCCCTGCTACCGTATCGCCCGCTGACGCCAGCCCGTCCCGCCGATGACGCTGATGCGCAACCTGCTCGCCACCCTGCTCATATTGCTGGCCACCGCCACGGCATCGGCAGAGGTGACGCTGCGCATCGAGGGCATAGAAGACGAATTGCTCGCCAACGTGAAAGCCTGGATCGGTCCCGCCGAGGAGACCGACCGCATGACCTTCCGTGCACTGGAACAACACGCCACGGAAAAATCCCGCCTTGCCCTGCAGGCGCTGGGCTACTACGACCCGGTGATCTCGACCGAGCGCGAGACCGCCGGCAGCCGGATCACCTGCCTGTTGCTCATCAATGCCGGGGAACCGGTGCGCATCACCCGCATCGACATCCGCCTGAGTGGTGAAGGCCACCGGGAACTCGACGAACTGATTGCCGCAAGCGCACCGCGCGTCGGCAATGTCTTCCACCACGGCGCCTACGATTCCTTCCGCGACAGTTTCCTGCGCAGCGCGCTGATGCTCGGCTACTTCGACGCGCGCTACACGCAGCAGGAAGTCAGGGTCGACCCGGCCAGCCATTCCGCGGAAGTCACGCTCGCGCTGGCCACCGGTGCGCGCCACCGTATCGGCGACATCACCATCGAGGGCGAAGGGCTGAACCTGGAGCTGGTCAGTCGCTTCCCGCGTTTTCGGACCGGCGACTGGTACAACGCGATGCAGATCGCCGAACTGCATCGCGACCTGGTGCGCGCGGGCTGGTTCGAGTCGGTCAGGATCATCGCCGACCCCGACCCCGTGCAGCCGCTCACCGTGCCGGTGGTCATCCGCTACACCCTGCGCCAGCGCAACCGCGTGGGCCTCGGCGCAGGCTTCAGCACGGACGTCGGCCCGAGGGTGAAGGTCCAGTGGGAAAAGCCCCGGCTCAACCGGCGCGGCCATTCGATGGGCGCCTACGCGGAACTGTCCGAGGTACGCAGCCAGTTCGAGGCCAGTTACGTCGTTCCGCTAAAGGACCCGGTGACTTCGCAACTGGCGTTCACCTACGGCCTGCAACTGGAGGAATTGCAGGATTTCGATTTCTGGCGCACGACCGCCGGTATCGAACACCGCAAGCGCCTGGCCAACCGCTGGCGCCTGACGCGTGCCGTGCAGGTCGAGCGGGAAACCGATGACTTTGGCGCACGCGAGGAAAGCACCACGCTGGTCGTGCCCGGCATCACGCTGTCGCGCACCGACAGCGAGGGCGCGCTGCTGGTCACTCGCGGCTGGCGGGCCACCGGCAAAATCCAGGCCGCATCGCGCGACCTGTTGTCCGACGCGGAAATGCTGCGCTTCACGCTGAACGCCAAGGCCATCCACGGTTTCGGCTCGCGGACACGCGGCATCCTCCGCGGCGCCGTGGGCGCCATGGCAACACCGGACATCCAGGACATCCCCCTCTCGCTGCGTTTCTTCACCGGTGGTGACCAGAGCGTGCGCGGCTACGATTACCGGTCGATCGGCCCGGTCGATGACCAGGGCCTGGTCATCGGCGGCCGCTACAACCTGGAAGGCAGCGTGGAGATGGATTACCGCTTTGCAGATCGCTGGCTGGTCGCGCTGTTCGCCGACAGCGGCTCGGCGTTCGACAAGGAACAGTCGCCCGACTTCTTCGACGGCGTCGGCGCCGGCATCCGCTGGCTGAGCCCGATCGGGCCGTTGCGCCTGGATTTCGCCTACGGCGTATCGCTGCCGGACCCGTCGTTCAACATCCACTTCTACATGGGGCCGGAACTGTGATCCGGCGCATCGGCCTCGGCCTGTTGCTGGGCATCCTGCTCGGCACGCTGGCGGGCAGCGCCTTCCTGCTCGGCACGCCGGCCGGCGCGCGCGTCGTGATCACCTGGATCAGCGGCGCGGTGCCGAACGTCAAGCTGCGTCATGAAAGCGGAACGCTGCTCGGCCCGCTGCAGTTGCGCATCGTCGACATCAAGTTGAAGAAGTCGCGCATCCGCCTGGACGACGTGGTGCTCGACTGGGCACCCTCCTGCCTGCTGGTCGGGGAGTTTTGTATCCGGGAACTGCGCGCCGAACGTTTCGTGCTGACCCTGTCACCTGCTGCCCCCGGCACGGCACAGACACCAGCACCGACCCGCCTGCCGTCACTGCGCCTGCCCATGGTGATCGATGCCGGCCATGTGTACGTCGGGCAGTTCGACATCGTGCGCGGCGAACAGGTGACGACGCTCCTCGATGTCGATGCCGCCCTGCGCTGGGCCGACGGCAACATGGACATCGACCACCTCTCGGTGGCCATGCCGCAGTGGTCCGCGCGCGCCGGCGGCACGCTGGGCAGCACCGGCGACTGGCCGCTGGCTGCCCGCGTGCAGTTCCGCACACCACGCACCGGCGACCCGGTCTTCGCGCTGGACGGCGACGCCACCGGGTCGCTGGCGGAACTCGCGCTGGCCGCGCGAAGCAGTGGCGTGATACAGGCGCAACTGCGGGGCACATTGTCGATGCTCACGCCCGGCATGCCGTTCAGGCTCGCCGCCGAAGCACCCGGACTGCGCCTGCCGCCCTCGGCGCCCGATGACAAGGCGACACAGGTCCGCGACATCCATCTCACTGCCAACGGGTCATTGACCGGCCGCTTCGGCATCACCGGCAACCTGCAGGTCGAGACACCCTGGACGCCGCCGTTGCCGGTCACCGCCGACGTCATCGCAACGACCCGTGGCATACAGGACGGCACGCTTGCCATCGACGACCCGAAACTCCGCGCCCGGATCGAAACCCGTTTCAACTGGGTCGGCGCACAGACTTTCGAACTGGACGCCGACATCCGCCACCTGGATCTTTCGTTGCTGGCACCGGCGCTCACGTCACGCATCGCCGGACAGACCCGGCTGGCCGGCACCCTCGCCGGCGACGCCACCGACGTGCGCATCGACATCCCGGCGCTGGAAGGCCTGGTCGGGGCGCGCGCATTGAGCGCACGCGGCGGGCTGCGCTGGCACGCACAGCAGTTGCACTTCCAGGACCTGCTGGTGCAGCAGGGCCGCAACCGGGCGCGATTCAACGGCACCCTCGCCGACACCTGGGCACTGGACGCCGCGCTGGACCTGGACGACCTGCGCGAGCTGCACGCGACCATCGGCGGTTCGGCGCAGGGCAAAGCCCGCGTGGGCGGCGCCCCGACCGACCCGTCCGCGGATTTCGATCTCACCGTCAAGGCACTCACGCTGCCGGAAGTGCTGCTGCCGATCGCCGGTGGCCGCCGGATCCAGCCGCCCGCGGCGGACTGGGTCATCGGCGGGCAGGTGGGCAGGCACGGCGTCCGCATCGACCGTGCGCAAGCGGACGGCGGCGACTTCACCCTCGGCGGGACCGGCGACGTCCGCTGGCAGGACGGCATCGACTGGAACATCGAACTGCTGCTGGCGGACATGCCGCTGCGTCGCCTCGCGCCCGAGCTGGGCGGGCGGCTCAGCGGCCCGCTGTCCACGCACGGCACCTGGCGGGAGCGCCTCGAAGCACTCGCCGTCGACACCCGCCTGGCCGGCGCACTCGATGGCCTGCCCCTGGCGGTGAATACCCGGCTCGACTACCGGCCCGGCAGCATTTCCGTTCCCCGGACGACCCTGCGGCACGGGGAAAACAGCCTGGAGGCGCGCGGCCACTGGACAGCCGACGATGTCGATCTGCAGCTGGACGTCGAAGTACCGCAACTCGCCATGAGTTTTCGTGACCTCGAAGGTGCCATCACCGTCCACGGACGCACCTTCGGCAACGCCGACGCACCGGACGCCGTGCTCACCGCCGAGGCGACCACGCTGCGCCATGGCCCGCTGCAGATCGACAACCTGGACGCCGCCATATCGCTGGCCGCCGGCGGCCACGGGGCATCGCGCGCGTCGCTGGCGATCAGCGGGCTCAAGGCCGGGGACATGGGGAAAACGGACGTCGCGGCGATCGCCAGCGGCACGCGGGAAGCCCACGGCATCGACATCGACATGCGCCAGGGGGCGCTGCAACTGGCGCTCGGCACGACGGGCAGTACCGGCAGCACGGCACAGGAAGTTTCCTGGCAGGGCAGGCTGTCACGCGGACAGGCCAGTTGGCACGACTGGCACTGGGCCGCCGTCGGTAACCCGGCGCTGTCGATACACGCACAGCAGCTGCACCTCGACCCGCACTGCTGGACCGACGACACCGCGCGCGCCTGCATCACCGCACCTGCGGTGCTGGGCAGCAGTGGCGAGTTGCAGGGTGAAGCCTTCCATCTCTCGCCCGGCCTCTTCATCACCGATTTCCTGCCACTGGAGGCCTCGGTGTCCGGACAGGTCGGCGCCACCTTTCACGCACGCTGGGCACCCGGGGTACCCCCCGCACTGGATGCGGACCTGCGCAGCGCATCGCCATTGTCATTTGCCGAACAGCGTGACGACGGCAGCCTGCGCGAAGTGGCCCGCATCGACCAGTTGCTCGCCCTGCTCCGCGCCGCCGACGGCGGCGGACGCGCCGACGTGCACCTGTCCGGCGACTCCATCGGCGCCATCGACGCGACGGCGAACGTGGAGCCGGCGACCCAGGCGCTGTCCGGCCTCATCGACGTCAAAAAGTTGAACGTCGGCATCGCCGATGCCTTCACCTACCTCGCCCACGACATCGGCGGCACGCTGGACGCACGCATCGACCTCGGCGGCAGTGCAAGCGCTCCGCAGCTGACCGGGCAAGCGGCGTTGCACGACGGTCGCGGCAGCCTCGTGCGCGCACCGCTGTCCGTGGAAAACGTAAACCTCGACGGCCGTTTCGATGGCCGGAACATGGTGCTCAGCGGCCGCCTGCGCACCCCGCGCTCCGCGGATGACGTCCGCATCGACGGCGCCTTCGAGTTGCGCGGAAGAAGCTGGCACGGAACGGCCACCGCGAAAGGCAATGCCCTGGTGGTCGCGCTGCCACCGCAATACCAGTTCACCACCGCACCGGACCTGACGTTGCGGGTGGACGACCGGGCACTGCTGCTTGGCGGCACGGTGAATGTCCCGTTCGGCCGCATCGAGATCAAGACACTGCCCACGCAATCGGTCGACCTCTCGCGCGATGTGGTTGTCGTGCGCGAAGACCAGTCACTCGCCGCCAACCGGCCACTTTTCTCCAGCCACATCGACGTCGGCCTGCAGATCGGCAATGACGTGCAGTTCAAGGCCTTCGGCGCGGAAGGCGGCGTCAATGGCAACCTGCGCGTGCGCAAGAATCCGGATCGCCCGCTGCTGGTCGATGGCGAGCTCCATGTCCTCGACGGCAAGTACAGTGCGTTCGGCCAAACCCTGCAGTTGCGACAGGCGGACATCATCTTCAACGGCCCGGCAGAGCAACCGCTGGTCGATGCCGTCGCCGTCCGCGAAATAAACGACCCCGCCATGAAAGAGGTCGGGGTCCAGTTGTCCGGTTCCCTGCGCCAGCCGGAAACGACGCTCTGGTCGACACCGGAAGTGCCGCAAAACGAGGCGCTGACCTGGCTGCTGACCGGCCGCGCGCCCTCCACCGACGCGATCAATTACCGTGGCGAGGCCGCCTCGGCTGCCCTGTCGCTGGGCATCGCCCAGGGCAGTGCACTGCTCAACCAGGCCGGCAAACAACTCGGACTCAAGGAGTTCCAGCTCAG
The DNA here is from genome assembly GCA_046566505.1 of Gammaproteobacteria bacterium. GTDB lineage: Bacteria > Pseudomonadota > Gammaproteobacteria > Pseudomonadales > JADFDG01 > JADFDG01. The sequence continues at coordinate 2,428 of JBKHWN010000190.1, read as the reverse complement.
CGCCGGCGGCGATGGTGAAGAAACCGAGGTCGAGGTGGGCACCGAGCTCAACGAACGCGTCTACGTCGGCTACAACCGACGCGTATTCTCCGGCGAGGACAGCCTGATGCTCCGGCTGCGCATGACCCGGCGACTGGTCATGGAAGCCGTGTCGGGCATCGAGAGCGCACTGGACGTCTACTACACGTTCGAGTTCTGAGCCCGACGTGCCGGGAATGCCCCGGCATCAAAGCCAGCGTAACCGGCGGAACACCAGGTACTGGATGACGGACCAGCTCACGAGGAAGAGCAGGACACCCGGGAAACCCCAGGGTGTAGTACCACCGGGAATGCCGCCGACATTCATGCCCAACAACCCGGTAAAGAACGTCAACGGCACAAAAAACGCTGCGACCAGTGTTACCGCGTAGAAAGTCCGGTTTGCGCGCGCCACGATGTGGGAATTCAGCGTGTCGTTGATGATCACGACCCGTTCACGGATCGCATCCAGTTCCTCGAGGTAACGGTAAAGCGTGTTGGTGGCCTCGCGCCACTCGCCGTCGACCGAGAGCCCAAGCCAGGGCAAATGCAGCGAATCCATGATGACGAACACGTCCTTCTGCGGCCCCAGGAACCGCCGCAATGCAGCCGACTGGCGCCGGATCGATATCAATTGCGCGGTATCGATGCGCTGACCACCGTCCTGCAGCTCTTCCATCGCGTCGAGGGCATCGCCCAGCGCGGCAATCGCCGGCTCCATCCGCGCCACCATGCGAGTAGCCAGCGCGGCCAGCAGATCAGTACTGGTGCTTGGGGCATATTCACCACCCAGCATCGCGGCCACGTCTTCCACGGGTGCCAGCGGACGCGAAGAAAAACCCAGCACCCGGTCTTTCTCGACCCACAGGCGCATCGAGACCAGATCATCTGGATTAGCACCCGGCTGGTTGTTCACGCCACGGAGTATCACCAGCAAGCTGGATTGCTGGTGAGGACGATAGGCACGCGGCCGCGTCTCCTCGGACAACAGCGCATCGACATCGATTTCATTGATGCCGCTGTGCTCATACAGCCAGGTCTGCACGACGTCGGCCCGACGATCCAGGTGCAGCCAGACCAGGCCCTCGCCGGGGTCGAACGAAAATGCCTCGACGGCATCCAGCCGGCGGAAGTTCCCGTCCGGCTGGATATGGAAAGCGGCAAACAGGCCCATGGGCGGTGCGGCATCGTTCATGCGACGGATTCCGGTACGGCAAGCAAACGGACGGGCGGCTCGCCAAGTCTACGTCAGCTATCACGCACCGGCAGGCAGGCCGCACGACAGATGTCCAAGGGGAACCCTCTCCGCTGCAGGAACGCCATTTGCTTCGCGCGAGTGGCCGCATCGGCCGGCAATGCATCACCAAAACGACGGCTGCGCGCATCACGGGCACGCGTCAGCCAGTCGATGCACTCATCGGGAGGAACAGCAAGTTGGTGCTGGCGCAATTCGGCAGCAATACGCAACGGCCCCTGGCCGCGCGCCACACGGCTGCGCAGGAAGGAAGCAGAGAATCTGATGTCGCTCAGCAGGCCCTCGTGCTCGAGCTGGTCGAGCACCGGGCCTATCGCCGCGGTAGCGTCAGGAAACTGCCGGCACAATTTCTGTTCGAGTTCGTGCCGGCAGTGCTCCCTGCGGGCCAGCCGGTCCATGGCAGCCCGACGGATGCCGGTAGCAGACGGCACCAGGGAGTTCTTGCCGGGCGGCGACTTGCGCGCCGCCCGTGGTTCATGTGCCTGGCCGTCCTGCTCAGGCATCCACTTCCTCGTCGATGTCATCGCCTTCCGGCGCCACCGTCACCGGCATGTCCATCAACTGCGCCTTGATCTGCTGCTCGAGTTCGAGCGCCACGGCGGGGTTTTCCTTGAGGTAGTCGCAGGCATTGGTCTTGCCCTGGCCGATCTTGTTGCCCTGGTAGGCATACCAGGCGCCGGATTTCTCGATCAGGCCCAGCTTGCTGCCGAGGTCGATGATCTCGCCGCGCTTGTTGATGCCTTCCCCGTAGAGGATCTGGAACTCGGCCTGCCGGAACGGTGGCGCGACCTTGTTCTTGACCACCTTCACCCGCGTCTCCGAGCCGATCACTTCCTCGCCCTGCTTCACGGCACCAATGCGACGGATGTCCAGGCGTACGGAGGCGTAGAACTTGAGTGCGTTGCCACCGGTGGTGGTCTCCGGGTTGCCGAACATCACGCCGATCTTCATGCGGATCTGGTTGATGAAGATCACCAGGCAGTTGGCGTTCTTGATGTTGCCGGTCACCTTGCGCAATGCCTGCGACATGAGGCGTGCCTGCAGGCCGACGTGCGAGTCGCCCATCTCGCCCTCGATCTCGGCCTTGGGCACCAGTGCCGCCACCGAGTCGACGATGACCACGTCCACCGCGTTCGAACGCACCAGCATGTCGAC
>JBKHWN010000189.1:0-6368 GCA_046566505.1 Gammaproteobacteria bacterium | reverse complement strand
GTCTTCCAGGTGGCGGAACGACAGCGGCTTGGCCAGGGAAACGGCATCGCTGTCGGCCGGCTGGTTGCTGCTCACGAATACCGGCACCGTTTCCGGATGCCGGTGGTGGTAGCTGTGCCACTGGGCGAGCGCGTCCGGGTTGTCGCCGTCGACGAACAGCACGTTCGCCGGGTCGATGTCGGTCGGCGGGGCGAAGGTGTAGCGTTGCTGAACATCGCTGCGCAGGCGGAACAGGCTTTCCAGCACCAGCACTTCGCGGTGGGAAAGCCCGAGGTGGAAAACGTGGCAGCGCGAGTCGAGGGGGCAGTAAGGGGCGGACTCACTACGGTCTTTCGAGTACGCGGACATGACGGTGTTTCCTTCTGTCAATCACGACCCCTGACGGGGCGTGGTGAAGCACTACAGAGCATCTCCTGACAGTTTTCGGCAGCCGTTCCTCGGTGTCGGGGCGCATTGTAGGTAATCGGTTTTTCTGATTATTGATATGGGTCAACCCGATGGGTTGTAAGGATTACTTATGGGGATGTAATTGCGCGCGAAAGCTTTTCAGGTGGCCAGCGGCACCCCGTGTCTGGTCTCGTCGGTAAGGATCTCGAAGGCCGCGCGGTGTTTCGTGTGCAGTGTCAGCGGCGGTTTTCCCGGGCGCTCCAGCGTCACTTCGCAGCCGGCGATCTTGCTGTTCAGGCAGGTGTGGCTGCCGCCGGGCGGGTTGTAGTAGGTCAGGCCGACGAAGTCCTCGCGCGCGGCATGGATGCGGCCGTGGATGCGCACGCCGTCGCGGGCGCTGTCGAAGCGCCAGTCAAAAAATGACCAGTCTCCTTTGGCGCGGAATGCCTGCGGCAGCGAATTCAGCCGGTAGTCCTGGCCGTCCACGCGCAGGCAGAGGATGGACATCAGCGGTGTCCACACCGGGCCGAGTTTCAGTCGCGCGGTGATCGCCTCCAGGAAAGCGTCCGGCGCGTTGTCGAAACCCACAACCTGGCCCCAGGCGTAGGTGTCGGTGTGCTTGCTGCCCCAGTTGTGGTTCTCGCTGCCGGTCCAGTTGTCGATGACGACGGTTTCACCATCGACCTCCAGCGTGCCGCTGAAGACGACGTGCGGCCGTTGCGACACGGCCTTCGCTTTTGGCAGCGGCGCCTCGTAGAGGTTTTCCGGCAGGAACACCATGGGCTCGCCGCCGTTCGCGTAGCGCAGGTCCCAGCGGATGCGATGCGGTTTGCCGGCATAGCCCTGCAGCGCGCCCGGCGTGAGCGTCGCGCTGCCGATCTTCACGTTCAGCCCGCGCGCGGCGAAGTGGCAGTCGCGGATCGGGATCTCGTCCTTGGCGGCGCGGATTTTTTTCGTCTCGCCGTCGAAGTGGATCACCCACAACTCGCCGATGGCATCGGCAGGCCGGCCCTGCGGCGAGAAGATCGTGTAGCGGATCCAGAACGCCTCGTTGCGTGTCGGGTGGTTGCCGCGCAGGAACCAGCTTTCGTAATGGCCTTTTTTCTGGCCGTGCTGGTAGCGGGCGCCTTGCCAGTAGTCGAGGTTGCGCAACATGGGGCTCTCCGGTCGGCAGGGAAGACGGCGGTCATCATACGGGCGCGGATCCGGGGCGTCATGACGCGGCGCCCGGTGCGGAGGCGTGGCTGCGGGCAAGCGCGGCGGCCTGCCGCGCAAGGCGACGGCCCCGGGGCGGGCCTCAACCGGATGCCGGTGCCGCCGATTGCAGCAACTGCGCGAGGGCCTCGAACAGTTCCCCAGGTTGCCAGGGTTTGCCGACGAACGCGGTGCCACGGGTTTCACCGACGCGCACCAGCACGTCCGGCGCGTCATAGCCGCTGGCAAAAAGCACCGGTATTCCCGGCTGCAGGGCGCGCAGCAGCTGGAAGGTTTCGCCACCGTCCAGGCCCGGCATGGTGATGTCCAGCACTGCGGCATCGAACGGCCGCCCTGCGGACTCGACGATGGTGATCGCGTGGCTGCCGCTGGCGGCTTCCGTGACCCGCGCGCCCTTGCGCCGCAGCAATTCGGCGGCCACGAAGCGCAGGGTTTCCTCGTCATCGACGACCAGCAGGTGGCGCCCGCTAAACGGCAGTACAGGGTCCGGTGGTGTGGAGTCCTGTTGTCCGTGATTCCGTGGCGCGGCTGGCGCCACCGGCAGCGACTCGCCATCGGTAAGCGGCCAGCAGATGCGTATCACCGTGCCGGCCCCGGGTGCCGAGCGGACATTGAAGTGGCCACCGGCACTGCGCACGATGCCCATCACCGCCGGCATGCCCAGACCGCGGCCGTGCACCTTGGTGGTGAAAAACGGGTCGAACAGGTGGGCGATGGTCGCCTCGTCCATGCCGCAGCCTTCGTCCGCCACTTCCAGTTCGGCATAGACCCCGGGTGGCAGCGGGCCGCCGATGTCGCCGGCATCGCGGAACGGCTGTTCGACCAGACGCTCGCGGCAGCTGACGCACAGGATGCCCGGGCGGTCGCTCATGGCGTCCGCCGCGTTGATCACCAGGTTGACGATCACCTGCTGTAATTGGCCGGGTGCCGCCTGCACCATCAGCGGATCATCCGGTGCCGTGACTGTGACCCGGATGCGCTTGTCGATTACCGACCGGAGCATGTCGATGCTTTCGCGCACAGCAGTGACGGCGTCGACCGGTTCCGTTATTCCCGCGTCCTGCCCGGCCACCGTCAGCAGTTGCCGGGAGATATCGGCGGCGCGCCGCGCCGTCAGGACGCAGCGCGCGATTGCTGTCTGTGCCGGATGCGCATCGGGCAGGTCTTCGTCGGCCAGCGCCAGGTTGCCGAGGATGGCCTGCAACAGGTTGTTGAAGTCGTGGGCGATGCCGCCGGCCATCAGGCCCAGGCTGTCGAGCTTGTCGGCGTGCTGCAATTGCCGTTCGAGATTCCGTTGCTGGCGCTCGAAGGCCAGGCGCGCGGTGATGTCCTCGGATACGTTGGCGATGCTGGAAATGACGCCGGTTTCCGGGTCGGTGATGGCAAAACAGCGCGCGCGGAAATCGCGCAGTTCGCCGGTGCGCAGGTTGCGGTACTGCAGGTTGCCCTCCCAGTGCCCCGTGGCCAGCAGTGTCGGCAACAGTTCCTGCCTGACAAAGGCCTGCAGGTGCTCGGGGATCACGTCGAAAATTTCGAACCGGGTCGCGTCCGCCGGCGCGATGCCCAGGAAGTCGCCGCCGGCGCCGTTCAGGAACAGCATGCGGCCCTGCGGGTCGGCGGCATTCACCAGCTCACGCGCGTGGCGGATGATGTTGGCGAGCAGTTCCCGTTCCTGTGCGCTTTCCTTCTGTTGGGTGATGTCCTGAGTGGTGCCTAGCGAGGCTTGCGCCGTCCCGTCTGCGGCATAGGTTGTGATCGCGTGCGCGCGCAGCCACTTGCTGCGGCCGTCCGGCAGTTGCAGACGGTATTCGTGCGTAAAATCGCGCCCCGTGGCCACCGCCTGCATGAATTGTTGATCGAGCGCGGCCCGGTCTTCGGGGTGCACCAGCGACAGGAAGTCCTGGTACGCGGTGCCGAAGCGCGATACGTCCACCTCGTAGATGCGGAACATCTCGTCCGACCAGGTGAGCCGGTCGGTCTGCAGGTCGTGGTACCAGTGCCCGAGTTTCGCGATGCGCTGTGCTTCGTTGTGCAGTGCCTCGCTCAGGCGCAGGGCGTTTTCCGTTGCCTGGTGCGCGGCGATCTCCTGTTCCAGGCGTCGGGCTTCGTAAAGCGACGCAAGTTCGGCGTCCATCGCACGCACGGCCTGCTCGATATGCCGGCAGAACAGGCCGTCAAAGTTGTTGGGCGCCGAGTCCAGCGCGCAGAGCGTGCCGAAAAGCGTGCCGTCCGGCCAGCGCAGCGGATAGCCGATGTAGCTGGTGAGCCCGCCGCTGATGGCGATGGCCTTCATCCAGCGCGCATCGGCCAGTGCATTGAACACATGAACCGGCGCATTGCTGTGCAGCACGGCGTCCTGGTAACTGCCCTCGCCGACGACCCGCCGGGCCCCGACCGGGATGCGGTCTTCACCGCGTTGGTTGACCAGCATGACCTCGAATGCTTCGCCGAGATAACGCGCGACCAGCACCACCGGCACGCTGCCGGTTTCCGCCAGCAGGTCGAGGCCGGTCTGCCAGCGTTGGCGGAACTCCGGTGAGTTCAGTTTCGAGGGCGCATCCGTGCGTATGGCCATGGCGGGAAATCCGGGCGTCGTGGTTGGCGGGTCAGGGCGGGCCGGACAGCCAGTTCAAAACATGGTGGACGATCCTGTCCAGTGGCAAAACGACCTCCGCGGCACCGAGCTTGACTGCTTCCTGCGGCATGCCCCAGACCACGCTGGAGGCCTCGTCCTGGGCGATGGTGCGGCCGCCGAACTCGCGGATGCGCAGCAGGCCGCGGGCACCGTCGTTGCCCATGCCGGTGAGCAGGATGCCGATGACTCGGGTGCGGTAATGATCCGCCGCACTGTCGAACAGCACGTCCACGGATGGCGCATGCCGGTTGACCGGGGGTTCCGGGCGCACGATGGCCATGGGGCCGCCGGCACCGGCCTGCAGGCGCATCTGCTGGCCGCCCGGTGCGATCAACACCTGGCCTGGCCCGACGGTCTGCCCGTCACCGGCCTCCTCCACGCGCACGGCGCCCAGTGTGTTCAACCGCTGCGCGAAGGCCCGCGTGTAGATCGGCGGCATGTGCTGCACGACCAGCGTCGGCGGGAAGTCCGCCGGCATCTGCATCACCATGCGCGCCAGCACCTCAGTGCCACCGGTGGAAGCGCCGATCACGACCACCGGGCCGCGCAGCACCCGGCGCGGACTGGCGACCGGGCGCAGGGGCCGGTGCTCGGGAGTTGCCGCGGTGTTTGCCGGCGCCGGTACGGGCCTTGCCGACGCGGCGGCGGGCGGAACCGTTGGCGTGGCGCCGCCATAGCCACGACGCAGTTTCGAGCGCGCAGCGGCGGCCGCGCGCACGGCATCGAGCAGCGCAGTGGAAAAATCACGCTCGCCGTCCGCGCTGGCCACCGAGGTCTTGCAGACCACGTCGATCGCGCCCAGGGAAAACGCGTGCATCGTCTGCTCCGCGCCGCGCGGGCTGAACGAACTGGACACCACCACCGGCGTCGGAAAGTGCTGCATCAGCCACTGCAGCAACGACAGGCCGTTCTCGCCGGGCATCTCGATGTCGAGCACGACGACGTCCGGGTCCATGGTGGTGATCTTCCGGCGCGCGATATCGGCGTTGGGCGCGGTGGCGATCAGGTCGAAGCCGGCGTCGAGGGTCAGCAGTTCGCGGTACATCGCCCGCGCGACGGCGGAATCATCGACGGCCAGTACGCGAATGGTCGGGGGCATGGGTGTTTACCGTTCAGCGGGCGCGGGACGCGCCGCTGCTGCGTACAGAAGGGGAGTTGATGTAGACCGCCGGCATCACGGAACGTACCCGGTCGGTCATGCCGGTGATGCTTTCGGCGTGGCCCAGGAACAGGTGGGCGTCCGGCGCCAGCAGGTCAATCATCCGTTCGATCACCCGCGAACGCGAGGCTTGGTCGAAATAGATCAGCACGTTGCGGCAGAAAACCGCGTCGAACGGCCCCTGCACGCCGCGCCAGACCGGGTCGTTCAGGTTGATGCGGTCGAAATGCAGTGGCACGCGCACCGCCGGCCCGGCCTTCATCAGGCCCTGCTGGGCGCCGGTGCCGCGCAGCATGTAGCGCTTGAGCAGGTGGTCCGGGATGCTGGTGGCCCGGTTGATCGGCCACAGGCCGTTCACCGCGCGCTCCAGGATCTGGGTCGAGATGTCGGTGGCCAGGATGTCGATCTGCCAGCCGTTTTCCGGCGGCAGCAGCCACAGCAGCAGCATGGCCAGCGAATAGGGTTCCTCGCCGGAGGAGCAGGCGGCGCTCCAGATCCGCAGGTGCCGGGTGCGCCGGCCCTCGTCCGCTGCCTTTTCCCACGCCGGGCAGATCACCTTCTCCAGGTACTCGAACTGCCTGGGCTCACGGAAAAAACTGGTTTCGTTGGTGGTGATGGCATCGAGCAGGATCACCATTTCGGCGCCTGTTTCATCGCCGGTGACGCGGTCGTAATAGGTGCTGAACTTGTCGATGCCCAGGGTGCGCAGGCGCTTGGCCAGCCGGCCGACCAGCAGGGCGCGCTTGACGTCGGACAGGTGGATGCCTGCCTCGCGATAGATGAGGTCCTGGAACAGCCGGAACTCCCGATCGCTGATGCTGCGCAGGCCGGTGTCACCGGGGGTGTAGGAGCCCCGGTTGTTTTGACCGGGGCTGTTGGGTGATGTCGCCACGGGCGTTGGGTCTCCAAAGAAAAAAGGGCCCGCGCTGCGGCCAGCAGGCATCGGGCCCGAAGCAACATTCCGGACAGTGT
>JBKHWN010000188.1:0-9715 GCA_046566505.1 Gammaproteobacteria bacterium | reverse complement strand
TGTTGATGGCCGGTCCGTTGCAGGCCGTCGACGAGCCCTCGGTGGCGCCCGGACGCACCGCCTTGCCGTTTGCCCTGCTGCGCGACGCGGGTGGTGTGCTGGCGGTGGACGATGTCGCCGCGCGTGCCGGGGATTTCGTGCCCTACACCGCCGACACCCACAACATGGGTTATACGACGGATGTGTTGTGGTTGCGCGTGTCGCTGGCGAACCTGCAGTCGTCTGAACAGCGTTATTACCTCGACATTGGCCCGCCGCGCCTGCGCGACGTGCGTTTTTTCGAACCACGGGCCGACGGTGGCTGGCGCGAATATGCCACCGGCCTCGAAGTGCCGGTGCAGCAACGCGAGGTGGCCTCGCGCCAGCCCCTGCTGCGCACGACGTTGCCGCCGCACGAGACGCGCACCGTCTATGTGCGCGTCGCCAGCGGCAACGCCATTGCCCTGGAAGCAGACTTGTGGACGCCGCTGGCCTTCGTCGCCTGGGAGAACCGGCTGGACCAGGTCAACCTGTTCCAGTTCGGCGCGCTGGCGCTGCTTGCGGTTTTTGCCCTGCTGCTGGCTGCCATCGTCCGTGACCGCGTTTTCCTGCTGTTTGGCCTGGGCATGTTCACCCAGTGCCTGTACGAGGCGAGCATCCTGCAGTACGGCCACCAGTGGTTGTGGCCGAACGCGCCGGACTGGAGCCTGCGCAGCCCGGGCGTGTTCGTAACGGTTGCCATCGCCGCTGTCGGCGCGCTGACGGTCGAGTTGTTGCGCAGCCTGCGCGGCCGGTCGCGCGCGGACCGTCTCATCCAGGTGCAGGCGTTGCTGGCATTGCTGGCGCTGCCGGTGGTTGCCTGGGGGCCGTATCCGCCGGCGGTCGGCGTCGTCAACCTGCTGGCGCTGACGCTTTCCCTGAGCGCCGCCGTCGTTTGCGTGGCGGCGTTCCTGCGGGGCAATCGTCTGGCCCTGCCGTTGATCGCGGCATTTGGCCTGTTCTGGCTGGTCGCCATCGTCCGCTCGTTGCAGATCATGGGGGTCCTGTCGCGGGAGTTCCTTGCCTATGACTACTCGTGGGCCGGCGCGGCCGTTATCAGCGGATTGCTGATGACGGTGATGTTGGCGCAGCACGTCCGCACGATTCGCCGGGCCGAGGAACGGCTGCAACAGCAGGCCCTGCGTTCCGCCGTCGATGCGCAGGTGCAACTGGAAGCCGAGGTCAGCCTGCGCACGCAGGAACTGGAGGCTGCCAGACAGCGCGCGGAGGAGGCGAGCGCGGCGAAATCACAATTCCTGGCGCAACTGGGCCACGAGTTCCGCACGCCGCTGCACGGTGTGTTGGGGTACGCGGCATTGATGGCGGAGGAGAAACGCAACGTGCCGGACCAGCGGCGCCTGGCCGCGATTAGGCGCAGTGGCAATCACCTGCTGGCGCTGATCGACGAGTTGCTGGAGTTCTCGCGGCTGGAGGCTGGCCGCGCCGCGCTGTACGCACACCCGGTGAATCTGCCGGCATTCCTGCAGGCAGTGGTCGACGAGGTGCAGCCACTCGCCGGCGACAACGGCATCCTGCTCGACATGGACATCCCTGCCGGCTTGCCGGCGGGCGTGTTGCTGGACGAAACCCGGTTGCGCCAGGTGCTGCTCAACCTGCTGGCCAATGCCTGCCGGCACAGCGGCGGACGGCACGTCGTGCTGCGGGTGAGTGCTGAATCCCGGGGGGACGACACCGTTGGCCTGTACCTGGGCGTCCGCGATGACGGTATCGGGCTCTCCGACGAGGACCAGAGGCACCTGTTCGATCTGTTCTGGCAGCGACCGGGCAGCGATGCGGGCGGCCTCGGCCTGGGCCTGCCCATAGCCCGCCAGTGGGTGCGGCACATGGGCGGGGAACTGGCCGTGGTTTCGGCCGAGGGTGCCGGCTGCCTGTTCCAGTTCACGCTGGCGGTCCCGCTGGCGCCGGCACCGGTCGTGCCTGCAGGGCAGGGGCTGCGCGCCGGAGCCGCTGATGCGTTGCCGTCCGGTCGCCCCCGGGTGCTGGCCGTCGACGACCAGGAGATCAACCGTGAGTTGATGGCGGACATGTTGCGCGCCGCCGGGTGCGAGCCGCTGGCCGTGGCCAGCGGCCAGGCCGCACTGGATGTGTTGTCCCGGGAGGACGTGGCCTTCGTCCTCGTCGACCAGATGATGCCGGGCATGGACGGCTGGACCCTGCTGCAGCGCGCCCGGGAAGCGGGGGTCGATGTCCCCTTCGTCCTGGTCTCGGCGGCGGTGCCGGCGCCGCCGCCGGGTTGGCCGGGCGAATACCGGTTTGCCGATTTCCTGGGCAAGCCCGTGCCCCTGTCGCAACTGCGGGACCTCGTGGCCCGCCTGGGCGGCGGCAGGCCGGCGGCCGTCCCCGGGCCGGCAAGGCCGCCCCATCCGCCGCAGGAGGTGCGGCCCTCGGCTGCCGCGCTGGAACGCCTGCGCCGGGCGGCGACCCTGGGGCTGGTCAGCGACATCGACGACTGGGTGCGCCAGACACTGGATGAGGAGCCGGCGGCCGCCGGGTTCGTTGCCCGGGTGGAGGCGGCGCTGGCCCGCATCGACCTGGCCGCCATCGAGCGCCTCGCGTCCGCGGGATAAGCCTTTCGCCTGACGCGCTCTTCCGTATCGCCCTTCCGGATGCCGGTCCCCCCTGCGCCGGCTGCCCCAGCCGCCGGCCGCCTTTCCTGCGAAAAAAGTCCGTCGACCAACAGTGCCCGGCGGTCGGGCAACAGTGGTGGATTGAGAACCCGGTCACACTCGCGGCGCAGTCCTAATACCGTCTTGCGGTCTTTCGCAAGAGGAGCAGGGCAGTTATGACCCAAAAACAGGCATCCGGTCGCGGGTTTTGACCGGTAAGGCCGGTGTGCGGGCCATTGCTCAATGGCGTTCTCCGAATTCATCACGGGAAGGAGTAGTGCAATGAAGATCAGGCAAATGACGGGTGCGGCACTGTTGCTGCTGGCCATTGGTGCCCCGGCGGCCCATGCGGCCGGCGTGGCCGCAGGCACCGCCATCACCAACACGGCGACAGCCACGTTCGACGACCCGGACGGCAACCCGGTCACGGTCAACTCCAACCCGTCGGTGGTGACGGTCGACGAGTTGCTTGATGTGGTGGTTGCACGCAACGACGCCGGCAACGTGCTGGTCGATGCCGGTGTAACCGATGTGCCGCTGTCGTTCACGGTCACCAACACCGGCAACGGCCCCGAGAACATGCGACTGGCCTTCAACGCGACCCTCGGTGGCGACCAGTTCGACCCCACGAACGTGCGCATCTACCTGGACAACGGCGACGGCGTCTTTGATCCGATGGTCGACACGCTGTACGTGCCGACCATCAACGACCCGCTGATCAACGCCGACGATTCGCGCATCGTGTTCGTCGTTGCCGACATGCCGGGGGCCCTGAATAACGGTGACCTGGGCAACGTGAACTTCTCCGCCGAGGCGGTGACGTCGATCACCACGCTCGGGCCGGATGCACCCGGCACTACCTTCGCCGGTGCCGGCGTGGGCGGTACGGATGCCGTCGTGGGCGCCAGCGGTGCCTACGGGGACGTCGTGCACGGTTACTACGTGTCGTCGGTGCAGACGACCTTCACCAAGACGCAGTCGGTTGCCGACCCCTTCGGCGGCAGCAGCCCGGTACCCGGCGCGATCATCACCTACACGCTGACGTTCGTCGTTACCGGCAGCGGCAGCATCACCAACGCCCTGATCACCGACCCGCTTCCGGCCAACACCACTTACGTGCCCGGCTCGCTGCGCCTGGACGCCGGCGTGCTGACCGATCCGGTCGACGGCGACATCGGCAGCTTCCGTGATCTCGGCGGCGTGATGGGCGTCCACGTCAACCTGGGCACGGTAAATGCACCGGTCACGCACGTGGTCACCTTCGATGTCCGCATCGATTGCCAGACCGCAGCGGGTACCGGCAACCAGTGCAACCCGTACTGATTGCCTGCGTGACAGGGAAATTTCAGGAGAAGACCCATGAAAACTTTTGACCTGCAAAGCCGCGCCAAGCACGTGCTGATGGCATTGCTGCTGGCCGTGCCGTCGCTTGCATTCGGTGCCGGCGTCGAGCTGAAGACCGAGGCCTTCCACGAAGTGGAAGTCACGCGCCAGAACGGCAGCAAGGCGAAGGAACTGCAGCCGCTAATGCGCGCCGTGCCGGGGCAGGAGGTGGTTTACATCACCACTTACCGCAACACCGGCAATGAGCCGGCGGCGAAAGTCGTGCTGAAGAACCCGGTTCCCGAAGGGCTGGCCTACAAGGCGGGGTCGGCACAGGGTGCCGGCGCCCGCGCCGAGGTATCGGTCGACGGCGGCAAGCAGTTCGGTGCGCTGCCGATGCTGTCGGTTCGCGGCCCGGACGGAAAGACGCGGCCAGCAACGGCCGACGACGTCACCGACGTGCGCTGGACGCTGGTTGCACCGCTGCAGCCGGGCGCCGAAGGCACGGTGACCTACCGGGCGCAACTCAAGTAATGAAGGCCGCATCACGTCGGTGATGCGGCCTGCAGGTGTGTGGCGGTGATGAGCGTGCCGGGCCCGGACGCTGGTCACCGTTGGTAGTTGTCCCGGGCCCATTCCAGTTCCAGAGAATCATTCGGAGTCATCATGAAAAAGTTCAACAACAGGCTGAAGTTCGGCCTCGCGGCCGGGCTGATGTTTGCTGCCTTGCCGAATGCCCACGCAGTGGGTGTGACGGCAGGCACGGACATCAGCAACACCGTCACGGTGAATTACCAGGTCAACAGCACGGCGCAGGATCCCGAGACGGCCGACGTGACCTTCAAGGTCGATCGCAAGATCGTGCTGACGGTTGTTTCCGACGGCAACACCAGCGTGCTGCCGGGTGCGACCGGGCAGGTCCTGGCGTTTACGGTCACCAACGACGCCAACTCCACGCTGGACTTCGCCCTGTCGGTGGCACAGGACGCCGGTGATGATTTCGACGTCACGGCGTACACGATCTATGCCGACCGTCCGGCATCCGCCGGTGGTACTTCGGTCGGCACCTTCGATGCCGATGACCTCGCCTGGAACCGCCAGTACATCGACGAACTGGCTGCCGATGCATCAAGCAAGGTGTTCGTCGTGTCCACCATCCCGAACGCCGGCAACGGCGATGGCGACCAGGCGGGCATCGTCCTCACGGCCGAAGCGCACCTGGATACCGGGGCCGGTGGCATCTACGTCGCTTCGGCCGATGCGCTTGGCGCGGCAGCCGTCGAGACGGCCGGCGCGGATACGGCCGATATCGACAACGTGTTCGGTGATGTCGCGGGCGAGACCGACAACGAAGGCGAGGCCGACCACAGTGCCATCGGGTACTACATCCTCGAGACGGCGTCGATCCAGGTCGGCAAGTACTCGACCGTGATCAGCGATCCGTTCAACAGCACCACCAACCCGAAAGCCATTCCGGGCGCGGTGGTGGAGTACTGCCTGATCGTGCGCAACACCGGTGCCGCTGCCGCCAGCACCATCGTGCTGACGGACGAGATCCCGGCCAACACGGAGTATGTGGCGGGCACCATCCGCACGGCGGTCGCCGGTGACAACGTCTCCTGCACGTCCGGCACGGGCAGCGCGGAAGACGACGCTGTCGCTGCGCCGGATGCCACCGATCCGCATTCCGGCAGCTTCGATGCCGGCGCGGGCGCAAACGGCACCGTGACGATCGGCACGCCATCGCTGCCGGCGACCACCGGCGTGTTCCGCGCGACCTTCCGGGTAACGATCAACAACTGATCGTTCCCGGTAGCGCGTGGCGTTGCCTGAGAGAACTGGAATTGCCGGGTGGCGGACCGATTCGCCGTCACCCGGTTTTTTTCTGGTCAGGGAGGAAGACGTTTTCGTGATGGAAGCTGCATGTTCATGAACACCCGAAAGCCGGCGCGTCCAGCCCGCTGGCCAGGTTTGCTGCTGCACTTTGTGTGCGCGGCGATCCTGGCCAGCGGGCTGCTGTCGTTGCCGGCGGGTGCGCTGACGGTTTCCAACACGGCGAGCGTCAGCTACAACGGGCCGGACGGTCCTTTCGTGCAGCCGTCCAACCCGGTGACCGTGGCAACAATCCCGGCACCCACGCCTTCTGTTCTGAGGTTCTACCAGTACGCACCCGGGGTCACCGGCGCCAGTGCGTTGCCTTTTGATGGCGGCGAGTACTACGACGCCACCACCGGCACCTTCGTCACGCTGCGGGCACCACAGGCCGTAGACGGCACGCCGGTCAATCTCGCCTCGCCCGTTCAAGTGCGCGAGACGGAAGTTTTCCATGTTGGCGAGCCGGTTTTTCTCGTGCTCACCGACGCCAACCGCAATCTCGACCCCGCTGCACGCGAGGTGATCGAGTTGCGGATCATCACCAGCACCGGTGATGTCGAGACACTCCGGCTGCAGGAAACCGGCCCGGACACCGGCGTGTTCTCGGCGGTGATTTCGACCGTCGGCGCGGCGGTGGGCGTCACGCAGAATGACGGCCGCCTGACGCTGGGCATCAGTACGCGGCTGACCGGTGATTACCAGGACATCTGGTACCCGTTCGATACCGCCGAGGCGGATGTCCTGGTCGATCCGTTTGGTATCGTGTTCGACGCGGAGACCGGCGCGCCCGTCGATGGCGTCATCATCACCATGATCGATGTGGCAACGGGATTGCCGGCGACAGTGTTCGGCGATGACGGAACCAGCGCTTTCCCGGCCACGCTGCAGACTGGCGGCAGTGCTGTCGACAGCAGCGGTTTCAACTACACGTTCCCGCCGGGTGGTTTCCGGTTCCCGTTCGTGGCGCCGGGCAATTACCGCTTCGTGCTGCAGGTGCCGGCGGGCTATACGGCGCCGTCGGCCATCCTTCCGGCGAACCTGCCCGACGATCCCAACGGCGTGCCCTACGCCATCACCACCGGTTCCTATGGCGAGGATTTCGTCGTCGTGCCCGGCCCGGCGCTGAACATCGATGTGCCGATCGACCCGCAACGCCGCACGCTGGTGCTGCAGAAGACGGCGTCGCAGCAGGAAGCTTCGGCGGGCGATTTCCTGCAGTACCGGCTGACGCTGCAGAACATCGACACGGCATTCGCGGCCAGCGCGATCGACATCACCGACCGGTTGCCGTTCGGCCTGGTCTACCAGGGCGGCTCGCTGCGGCTCAACGGTTTGCCGCAGCCCGACCCGGCGATCTCGGCAGACCGGCGCACGCTGACGATTCCGGTGGGCGACCTGGCCGCCAACGCGTCGCTGCAGGTGACCTATGTGGTGATGGTCGGTGCCGGCACGCAGGTTGGCGATGCGGTGAACGAGGCGTCTGCAGCCGGCAATAGCGGGCGCCGGTTGTCCAACCTCGCGCAGGCGGCGGTGCGCATCCGCGAGCCCTTGTTCAGTGGCCGGTTCACCATCATCGGCCGCGTGTTCGAGGGCGAGTGCAACACGCCCTGGGATGAACTCAAGGGCGTGCCAAACGTGCGCATGCTGATGGAAGACGGCACCTATGTGGTGACCGACGACGACGGCCAGTACCACTTCGAGGGCGTGCGCCCGGGCACGCATGTCGTGCAACTGGACACCGACAGCCTGGCGCCGACGCAGGAACCGGTGTCCTGCATCGACAACACGCGCTTTGGCGGCACGCCGTACTCGCAGTTCGTCGACGTGAAGGGCGGTGGCCTGTGGCGCGCCGACTTCCATGTGCGCAAGCGCATGGACGACGTGGGCATCCGTGTGGCCACCCGGCTGGAAACGGCAGAGGTGGCGGTGGCACCCGCGGTTCCCGCGCCAGTTGAGCTGACGTTCCCGATTCATTTCGCATCCTGTCGCACAGAACTCGACGCATCTGCCATCAACGTCATTTCCCGGGTGATCGGACATTACCAGAACACACAAGCCCAGCGTATCGAGGTGACTGGCCACACCGATGACCAGCGGTTGTCTCCGGCTTGTGCCGCGCGGTACGTGGACAACCACGGACTGTCGAAAGCTCGTGCCCGTGTTGTTGGTGATGTGCTGGCGCGGGAATTCGGTCTGCTGCCGGAAGCCGTGCACAGTGAAGGCCGCGGCCCCGATGAGCCGGTGGCGAGCAACGCGACGGCCGAGGGCCGCGCGCGCAACCGGCGCACCGAGGGGCGCCTGCACCTGAAGGTGCCGGAGCCGGTGGTCGTTGCCGGAGACGGTACGGCGACCGTCCCGCACCGCACGGCGGTGGCGGGCATCGCGCACGACATCGAGGTCGACGGCAGCGGCCCGGTACGCGACCTGCGCGTGCTGGCGCTGTTGCCGGACGGCTATGCCTACGACATGTCATCGACGCAGGTCGACGGTGTGCCGATGGCGCCGCCGGCGATCGACGGCGCGCTGCTGACGTTCGAACTGGGTGAGGTCACCTCCGCGCGTCCGTGGCGACGGGTGATTTCGTTCCGCGTGGTCCCGGCTGCGCAGTCGGCACAACCTGCCGCTGCCGACTGCCCGGCCGGCGGCTATCAGGTGAAGGCACTCGCGAATGTGCAGCCGGTGACCAGTGCGCGCACGCAGACGCCTGCTGCGCAGAGCCAGGTCGCCTGTCCGGCACCTGCCGCCGATGCGCCCGCCGGCACAGGTGAAACGACGATCGAGCACAGCAGCGAACGCGAGCAGGTGCAGATCGAAGGCGTGCGTGCGCGACCGGTCGATCCCGAGCGCGAGGCACGCCGGCAGGCGCGCGCGAACATCGCCGATACCGTCACCGCCTCCGGCGCGCACATCGACTGGTTCGCCGGCGAGCA
Organism: Gammaproteobacteria bacterium; assembly: GCA_046566505.1. Classification (GTDB taxonomy): domain Bacteria; phylum Pseudomonadota; class Gammaproteobacteria; order Pseudomonadales; family JADFDG01; genus JADFDG01. Next base: position 942 of record JBKHWN010000188.1, on the reverse strand, counting down.
GCCGGGTATTGCCTGGCGCTTCCCGCAACCGGGCTACAACCCGCGTTCGCCGGTGTCGCGCATCGTCATCAAGCACGCGCCGGAGCAAACGGTTTCGTTGCGCCGCGCCAACGGCGAGCCGGTCAGCGCGCTGTCCTTCGAGGGCATTTCGCTCGACGCCACCGGCACCATGGCAGTGAGCATCTGGCGTGCCGTGTCGCTGGAAGAGGGCGAGAACCGCTTCGTCGCCGACGTGTCGGATGCCGGCGGCACACGGGTGCAACAGGTCGAGGGAACCATCGTCAATGCCGGCATGCCGGTGCGTGCGGAGCTGGTGCCTGAACAGTCGGTGCTGGTCGCCGACGGCATCGACTACCCGGTGGTTGCCGTGCGCCTGTTCGACCGCGACGGCAACCGGGTGCGCCATGGCGTCACCGGTGCGTTCAGCGTCAATGCGCCCTTTGTCAGCCGCGAGCAGGCGGAGCGCCAGCAGAACCGGCAACTGGCCGGGCTGGACCGTTTCCAGCCGGGCTGGCAGGTGGAGGGCGATGACGGCATCGCCTACATCGAACTGGCGCCGACCACCGAGACCGGCGCGCTGGTGCTGTCGTTCAATTTCCAGACCGGCTTGCAGGGCGGCGGCCAGTACGCCAGCCGCAGCCAGGAACTGCGCACATGGATGGAGCCGGCACCACGCGACTGGATCGTGGTCGGCTTTGCCGAAGGCACGCTCGGCCACCGCACGCTGAAGGACAACATCCAGCCGCTGCTGGCCGAGGGCGTGGACGACGGCACCTGGCACGACGGGCAGGTCAGCCTGTATGCCAAGGGCCGTATCCGTGGCGAGTGGCTGATGACCATGGCCTTCGACAGCGACAAGCGCGACGAGCGCGACCGCCAGAAGTCGCTGCTCTCGCAGATCGACCCGGACGAGTACTACACGCTGTACGGCGACGGCACCGA
>JBKHWN010000187.1:0-12900 GCA_046566505.1 Gammaproteobacteria bacterium | reverse complement strand
CGGGCGCATCCACGCTCGCCGCCGCCTGCTGGCGCACCAGCGGCTCAAGGCCGAACCAGAACCCGGTAAACAACAACGCACAGACAACGGCAATCGCAGCAATAACGCGCACCTGACATCCCCTCGGGTTGCGACGACGCGAGACTTAACCACATCGGCACGTCCATGGCGACGTCCGGGACAAGACCGCCGAACCCCCACCCCTATAATCGGACCCCAGCCGCAGTATCCGGAGCACCTTCAGGCAATGACCCGCAACGCCCTCGACGGCCACACACGAAAGATCGCGGAACGCCTCGTCGAAGCCCTGTTCCCGGCCGGCGAGCAATTGCCGGCCCCGGACGTTGCCGCGCTGCTCGCGACCACCGACAGCACGCTGACCGAGAGCGCAAGCCTGCGCCGGCTGGTGAAAAGCCTGCTCTGGTGGCTGGAGCTGCGCTACCTGGCGACCCACGGCACCCGCTTCTCCGCGGAAGAACGCGAGCAACGCAGCCAGTTCCTGCGCACACAGGTCGGCGGCCTGCTGTCGGGCAACCTGCTGCGTGCGCTGTCGATGCCGTTCCGCACCGCCTATCTGCTCGACGAAGCAAACGTCTCGCGCATGAAGACGCGCAACGGCGTGCGGGTGCCGAACAACCTCGACAACGCGCGCTGGCGCACGCAGATCTGCACGGCAGCCGAACTGGAAGAGTCGCAGGAACTCGAATGCGACGTGGTGGTGATCGGCACCGGTGCCGGCGGCGCGGCTGCCGCCTGCGAACTGGCCGGGCGTGGTCTCGCCGTGGTGATGATCGAGGAAGGCGACTACCACGACCGCCGCGACTTCAACGGCCGGCTCACCGAAATCATCCCCAAGCTGTACCGCGCCGGCGGCATCACCAGCGCCATCGGCAACAACCTGATCCCGATCCCGGTCGGCCGCGGCGTCGGCGGCACCACCACCATCAACTCCGGCACCTGCCTGCGCACCCCGGACTCGACGCTGGCCGACTGGCGCGCCGAAGGACTCGACGACTTCTCGCCGGAAAACCTCGAACCGTTTTTCGAACTGGTGGAAGACGTGCTGCGCGTGCAGCAGGCGGACCCGAAGTACGTCGGTGAAATCGGCAACGTGATCGCCGAGGGCGCGCGGCGCATCGGCATGAAGGAAATGCGCCCGCTGATGCGCAACGCCGAGGGTTGCGACGGCCAGGGCCTGTGCCAGTTCGGCTGCCCGACCGATGCCAAGCAGTCGACCAACGTCAGCTTCGTGCCGCGCGCGCTGGACAAGGGTGCCTTCCTGTACACCGGCTTCCGCGCCGAGCAACTGCTGCGCGACGGCGATGCCGTGACCGGCGTCGTCGCCCAGGGCCGCGGGGTGGACGGCAAGCCCGTCACGCTCACCCTCAGGTCGCGCGCCACCATCGTCGCCATGGGCACGCTGTTCACGCCGAACTTCCTGCGAGCCAACGGCGTGCGGAATCCCTGGCTGGGCAACAACCTGTCGATCCACCCGGCCGGCGCGGTCACCGCCTGGTTCCCGGACCGGGACTTCGGCAACTCGATGACCATCCCGCAGGGCTACGGCGTCTACGACCTGCGCGAGGAAGGGCTGATGTTCGAGGGCGGCACCATTCCCTTCGTCGGCCACGGCCTGCTCAACCCGCTGCAGGCCGAGGACTTCGTCAAGTTCACCGAGCGCTACCAGCAGACAGCGTACTTCGGGATCATGGTCAAGGACACCTCGCGCGGAAAGGTGCGCCGCGGCATCAACCGCAACCTGCCGCTGATCACCTACTCGATGAACGACGTCGACTTCGCGCTGTTCAAGCGCGGCATCGATATCCTGGCGCGCATGTACCTGGCCGCCGGCGCGCAGGAGGTGGTGATCCCGGGCCTGACGCGCATGACCATCGTGCGCAACGAGGCCGAGCTTGATGCTTTCTGGCAGACCAATCCGAAACCGCGCCACTTTTTGATGACCGCGTACCACCCGCTGGGCACCGCGCGCATCGCCGCGTCACCCGAGCGCGGCGTGTGCGATCCGCAGCACCAGGTCTGGGGGGCGGAGGGCCTTTACGTGATGGACGGGGCGAGCGTGCCGTCGTCGCTGGGCGCCAACCCGCAGGTCACCATCATGGCGATGGCGACGCGGGCAGCACGCATGCTTGGCGAGGAACTGGCGGGATAGGGTCGTTTGCCCCTCTCCCCAACCCCTCTCCCCATGGGGGAGAGGGGCTTCAATGGCACCGCACCTGGCCCCTCCCCCGTTGGGGGAGGGGTTGGGGAGAGGGGCCTTAACTTCCGGAGACACACCATGACCATCGGCATCGTTCTCGAAGAAACCATGAGCGGCTGGATCCGGCTCGATGGCGACAATGCGGGGCACCCGTTCGCCTTCACCATCCGGGCCTTCACGCCACATGTTTTCACGCTGTCCGCGCCACGCGAATTCCGTGGCGTGGTGCGCGTCGCCGACCGCGAGGTGCCCACCCACGGCATCCTGACCATCCAGGTCACCGGCCCGCGCTACGAACTGGATTTCGAGCACCCGGTGCACGGACTGCTGCATGCCGAAGGCGAAAAAACCTATTCCGCCAACCCGGCGAAGCTCGCCGCCTCGCTCACCACCTGCCCGCTCACCGTCTACCAGGCCGGCAAGGCGATCGGAACGGCGGAAGTGGCCTACCGCGACTCGATGCTCGCCTTCCCGTTCAAGGCGATCAAATTCGTCAGCGAGGAAAACGCGTTCGGCGCCTACGCCTGAGAACGATCAGGCCTGCCCGGCGGGCACGTCACCCGCCTCGGGCAGGCAGATCCGGCAGAGACAGCCGCCCGCCGGATTATTGTCCAGCTCGATGCGACCACCCATGCCACGCACCAGCGCGTCCGAGATGCTGAGGCCCAGGCCCAGACCCCGCCCCTGGGTCGGGGATTTCGACGTATAGAACGGCTCGAACACACGCTCGCCGTCCCCGGCGGCGATGCCCGGCCCCTGGTCGGCCACGACGACATCGATACAGCGCCCGCAGCGCTCGACGTACAGGTTGATCCGGCCACCTTCCGGCGATGCCTCGATGGCATTGCGCACGATGTTCAGCAGCACCTGCCGCAGGTTCTGCTCCTGCACCCGCGCCAGCTGCGGCAGGCCGGGCATCACCTCGATTTCCACGTTCTTCTGCCCGGCCTCGACATTCATCAGGATCGCGATCTCGCCCAGCACGGGGATCAGGTCGACGACATGCACCGGTTCCTGCTCCTGCCGGTACAGGCCGTACATCTGCCGCACGATATTCGAGATGCGCGAGATCTCCCGGTCAACCATCGCCACATAGCGGAATGCCGGCGATGCGGGGTCGGTATCCATGCGTATCAACTGCAGCGCCCCGGCGATGCCCGCCAGCGGGTTGTTGATCTCGTGCGCGATGCGCGCTGCCATGCGGCCGGTGGCCACCAGTTTCTCGCTGCTGCGCAGCCGCTCCCAGGCGTCATGCAGTTCGGTGAGGTCCGAGACGATGACGATCACCCCGAGCTCCGCGGATCCGCTGCGCAGCAAGCCCATGCTGTACAGGCAGTGGCGTCCGGCCAGGGCGCCCGCGCCGGCCGCCTCGAGCCGCGCATTCACCACCTGCCCGTCGAGGATCTCCCGACGCCGGGCCGCGAACTCGGCGCGACCCGCCGGGGCAACCAGTCCGTCCACCGGGGTATTCATCACCTGCCGGGCCCCGGCATCGCCAATGAAACCCCCGTTGGCGAAGGTGACCATCCCGGCCGCATCGACTGACAGGATCAGGTCGGTGTTCGTCTCGATCACGGCACGCAGCAGGTCCTGTCCGTGATCGAAGGCCCGGGAGCCGGCTGTCCTGTTGGTGGATTCGCGTTCCGTCGGCGGCAGGTCGTCACCGGGTGTGACAGGTGGCAAGGCGTCGTTCGGCATAAGGACTCCAGTGCTGGCGGCTGACGATCCCTCCCTTCCCCGGGGCTGTCAATGCGTCCGACAGACGGTAGAGTGTGACGCCCGCCACACTCCCGCCGAGGCGGCGGGCACGCTCCCTGGGTTATGCTCGCCGGCTCAGGGAGCGCAACAAACTTTTGTAGGATGCAGCCATGTCGCAAGCCGGCCGGATTCTGCTGATCGAGGACGAGGAAGTCCTGTCCACCACCCTCGCCGAACTGCTCCAGCGCCGGCAGTACGCCTGCGATGTCGAACGCGACCTGGCCGCTGCCCGGCAGCGCATCGCCGAGGTGGGCACCGGGTACAACGCGGTCATCACCGACATCAACCTGCCCGACGGCAGCAACCTGGAAATGCTGGACGCGCTCCCCCGGTGCGCCACCTGCCCGCCGCTGATCGTGATCACCGGCTTCCCCTCGGTGCAGACCACACTGCGCGCCCTGCAGTACCGGGTGTTTGCCTACCTGGTCAAGCCGTTCGACATGGAGGAGTTCCTGGCCACCGTCGACCGCGCCGTCATCCAGCACCGCCTGGCCCAGCGCGCCGAAGTGTCACGCCAGCGGCTGGCCCGGCTTTCCGAACACCTGAGCGCGCTGCAGCAGATGGGTGCCACGCGGGGCGAGCAGCCGCTGGACCAGTCACTGGTCGACTACGCGATGCTGCTGCTGGCCAACAACGCGGAATCGCTGGGCGAGGCGATGGACGCGCTGCGGCTGGTCGATCCCAAGCGCTTCGGGCAACCGGTGCGTGCGCTCGCGCGCAACCCGGAACGGGAGATGCTGCGCGAGGCCATGGAGCACACCGTCAAGGTACTCGAGTCGACCCGGCGCTCCTTCAAGTCCCGCGAACTGGCGGATCTGCGCCGGCAACTCGAAGTGGCCCTTGAAGTGGCACAGAAGCCCGGCACGAATGACCGTTCGGGGCGTTTTTCGTAGCGCTCATTCACCCACGGGGTTGCGAATAGGTATTTAAGCGTATAGGGTTCGGCTTCTTGTAAACGAGTTCCGGGCAGCCACAGTCCTCATGGGCTTGGCAGGCCGGCCTTGACGGGCAGGTTACGGACCTGAAAGTCGAAGGCGCCAAAGGTCGACAGCAGCGCACTGCTGTCGACCTTTGGCGCCTTTTTTGTTGCCCGCAGCTTGCCCACCGGAAGCCAGAAACACCGTATCGAGGAAAAGGGACCCCCCTCATGGATATCCACGTAGCCATCCAGGTCGTCGATGAAAAAGACCGCAAGCACCTGGCCACGACGCTGCGCCTGGCCAATGTCCGGGACAGCACCGTGCAGTGGGTCGAGTGCCCGCTGGACGAGGCCGACGTCGTCATCCTGCGTCGCGGCGAGCGCGACACGGTCGACCTGTTGCGCACCGCCCGCGGCGCGGGCCGCCCGATCGTGGTCGTCTACACCATGAACAAGACCGACCAGCACCCCTGGGTGCTGCGCTGGCCGGCACGCACCACCGACCTCGCGGCGCTGGCCGGTTCGCTGGCAACACCGCTGAAATCCCTGCCGCCCCGTGCGGCGACCCAACAGCCCGCAGCGCCCCGATCCGCTGTCGCTGCCAAACCGCACTGACCGGACGTCACGGAGGAGTCATGAGCATGGCCGCACCGATACCCCAGACCCGCGCATCCCACCAGACCACGAAAGAGCGCTGCCGCATCTTCCACATCGGCCTGGATGCGCGCGAAACCCTGGTCATCGAGAGCGTGTTCCGGGCCAACCCGGAACTCGCCTGCCAGTACACCTTCGGCAGCCCGACCGCGGACGACCCGGCGGACCTGATGTTCGTCAACGGCGACGATGCCGAGGCCATCGCCCAGTGGCAGGCACTGAAGCAGGAGCACCCGGCCACGGTCGCCATCTTCGCGACGACCAGCCCGGACCGGCATCCCGGCGAACGCACCATCGCCAAGCCGCTGGCCTTCCGCAATTTCGTGTCGATCCTGGACGCGATCACCTCGACCGAGACCACCTATTTCGCCCCGGGCGCCGGTGACGTGGATGCCATCCGCGTGCTGGTGGTGGACGACAGTTTCCCGGCGCGCCAGTTCATGAAACTGAAACTGGAGGAGCTGGCCGGCAGTTCGCTGAAGCTGGCCATCGAGCTGGCTGATTCCGGCGAGAAGGCGATCCAGGCGGTCAGCGAGAACCACTTCGACCTGGTGTTCCTCGACGTGGTCATGCCGGGCATGGACGGCTACGAGGTGTGCCAGCAGATCAAGGCCATCCGCCCGGCGCGCGTGGCCATGCTGACCGGCCGCAGTTCACCGGTGGATTTCACCCGCGGCCGCACTGCCGGCTGCGACAACTATCTGACCAAGCCACCGCATGACGCCGACCTGCGCACCATCATGCGCCTGACCTCACTGAAGAAGCTGACCGCTCGCGGCTGAGGCGGCCTGCGTGGTCATGCCCCTGCATGGTCATGAAGTGTCGCCATAAACAGAACAACAACCAGAGCACGCGCATGAGCACCGACCAGACCCGAGATTTCCTGCTGTTCCGCGTGCAGGGACAGAATTTTGCCCTGCCGGCCCACGCCATCGCCTAGGCCGTCGCCCCGCGCACGGTGACCCCGCTGCCGTTCGTGCCGGACTACATCGAGGGCCTGGTCAACGTCGGCGAGCGCGTGCTGCCGCAGATCAGGCTGCAGCGACTGCTTTTCCCAGGCACGGAAACCGCGGCAGAGGACAACGACGAGTTGCTGGTGATCGAGACGACACGCTCGCCCTGCGCCCTGCGCGTCGACCGCATCGTCGGCCGCGTGGTCATCCATGCCGATGACATCCAGCCGATCCAGAACGCCGACGGCGAACTGGCGGCGAACACGCTGTTCGACGGCCAGTTCGACCACGAAGGCGACGCCGTGCTGGTCATCGACGCCACCCGCCTGGGCACCCTGATCGTGTCGCGCGAAACCCCCGCCGGACGTCGCGGCATGCTCGGCCGGCTGGAACAGGACGACGAGGAGCAGCGCTTCCACGAACTGCCCTGCGTGGTGGTGCGCGTCGGCAACGAACGCTACGCGCTGCCGCTGGATGACGCGCTGGAAATCCTCGACATCGGCCCGGCGACACCGGTACCGGGCACGCCACCGGCGATCGAGGGCATCGCGATCGTGCGCGACGAGGTTCTGCTGGTGCTGTCGCTGCCGCAACTGCTCGGCCGCGGCTGCAACCAGGACGGTGCACGTCATGTCCTGGTGATCGAGCGCGACGACACCCGCTACGGCATCCGCGTCGATGCCGTCGACGGCATCATCCCGTTCAACCCGGACACGCTGCGCCGCATCGAGGACGACAGCGGCGAAGTCGCCGGCGTGCTGGTGCACGACGACCAGGTCTACGGCCTGCTGGCGCCGGAACGGCTGGTGACCGACGCCCGGCACGCCGCCTACAAACCCTTCGTGCCGGATGCCCGGCGCCACCAGACACAGGCCGCGATCGAAACGCGCGCCGTGCTGCAGATTGCACTGGGTGACGAAGACTACGCGCTGCCGCTGGACCTGGTGCGGCGCATCGCCGGCTACACGCCGCCGGAACGCATCGAGCATGACGCCGGCGCGCTGGTCAGCGCCGCCGTGAACATCGACGGCAACATCGTGCCGGTGGTCGATCTCGCGCGGCACCTGCACGTGCCGGTGCAGGGTGATGCCAGCGCCTGGGTCGTCGTCGGCAACGACCGCGGCGAGTGGGCCATCCCGGTCACCGAGGCACACCGCATCCTCGACATCCCGGTCAATGCCATCGAGGACGTCGAGCGGCGCGAGCAGGGTTTCGTCACCGCCGTCGCCAGCGTCGAGGACCGGCTGGTCTCGCTGCTGAGCCTGGCGCCGCTGATGGACCAGTCGACTCAGGCGACTAACGCTGCGACTGGCGCCCGTGCGAGGGCCGGCGCATGAACAGCCCGCTGATTGCTTCGCTGCCGCTGTGGCAGATCCTGATCGTCGATGACTCCTTCCTGATGCGGCGGGTGATCCGCAGCATCATCGAGCGCGACGCGCGCCTGCAGGTCACCGGGGAAGCCACCGACGGCCTGGACGCGCTGCAGAAGGCCGCTGCCCTGCGGCCGGACCTGATCCTGCTGGACATCGAGATGCCGCGCATGGACGGTCTGGAGTTCCTGCGCCACGCCCGCCTGCAGGTCACCGCCCCGGTGGTGGTGATCTCGTCGGTGGCGCAACTGGGCAGCCCGCAGGCCATGCGCGCGCTGGACCTGGGCGCGGTCGACGTGCTGCCCAAGCCATCGGGCGTGCTGAGCATGGATCTCGATGCCGAGCGCGGCAGTGAACTGCTCGACGCCATCCAGCGCTGCACCACGCGCCTGCCTGCCCGGACACCGCGGGCATCCACCATCGCCGGGACCGCCCCATGAACGAACTGACCGAGAAACTCTGGCCGGCCTTCCAGGCCGAGGTCACCGAACAGATCGAGGCGCTGGAACTGTCGCTGGTCGGCACCACGCTGGCCGCCGTCGACGTGAACGGCGTGTTCCGCAACATGCACACCATCAAGGGCGGCTGCGCCATGATGGGTTTCGCCACCATGCAGGCGGTGGCGCATGCCGCCGAGGACCTGCTGGACCCGGTGCGCCGAGGCCAGCGCGTGCTGGACGACAGCGTGGTCGATGTCCTGCTGGCCGCAGTCGACGCGCTCAAGCAGCAACTGCAGGAAGTCACGCAGACCCGGCAGGACCCGAAGCCGATGGCCGAACTGGTGGCCCGGCTGCGCGACATGGCCGCTGCCGGCAGCGCGCCGGCAACGCCGGCTGCTTCCGCACCCACCGGCAACGCCGCCCGCGGACGCAAGCGCGCGACAACAGCTGGCACGCCGGAAGCCGCACCGGCGCAGGGCGGCCGCTTTGCCGACCAGTCCCGCGCTGCGCTGCCCGAACTGGCCAGCGCCTGGCTGCAGGGCGACCCGGATCCGGCCAGCCTCGACGCGCTGGTCCACGCGGCCCGGCAGGAAAACCTGGCGGCCATCGCCGCGCTGCTGTCGAACCTGCCCGCCACCGAAAGGGGCCCTGCCCGCCGAGCGTTGCTGGCCGACCTCGTCGACCGCGTCCGGCATATCGAGACGGCGGAGAATATCGACGCCGGCGTCAGCGACACCGCATCGCAACTGCAGGGCCAGCTCGCCGCCGACCTGCAACTGGCCGTGGAATGGCTGGTCGGCGAGGTGCACACCCTGAATGCCGGCATGCCGGTCGACGGCTGCCTGGACGCCACCGAACAGGCCATCGCGTTGCTGCAGTTGCTGCAGCACACGCACAGCGTCCGTCTGCTGCGCCTGGTGTCGCAGGTCCTGCGCGACGCCGCGCGCGACCGCGTCCGCCTGGACCGGGAACTGCTGGACCTGCTGCGTGTTGCCGCCGGCATGCCGGTCGACCTCGCCGGCGGCAACGGTGAGGACGGCCCCTACGTCGCCATGTGCGACCAGGTGCTGGACCGCCTGCGCAGCACCGCCCAGGGCGCGAGCACCGGCGACGATTTCCAGCAACTGCTCAAGCAATTGCGGGAACACCTGGTGATCCGCCAGGAAACGCTGGACACCCTTTCGCCGCGCGCGGCACACGCACTGCAGGACGCCATCACCCGCGGGCACACCATCGTCGAGATCGAGGCCGACCTCGAATCGACGCCGGACCACGGCGAGGAATTCGTCGGCTGGCTGTCGGCCACCGGCACCATCATCAGCAATCACACCGTGTTCCACCGCGAGACCTCCGGCAGCGGCGAGGTCGAGAGCACCCGGCTGCGCTTCCTCGCGGCATTCCACGGCAGCCTGGACCAGGTGAAACAGGGCCTGGGCGAACTGGACCCGGAACGTCGCTGGTACGACCTGCACGCCTGCTCGACGACGGGCACCCGGCATCCCGCCGGCAAGGCAGAGGCTCCCGCCGCCGGGCAGGACGACATGCCGAAAACGACGGCCGCGGCACCCGCCACCGGCGCGTCCGGTGCCACCGGCACGGCGGCGGGCACCACGTCGTCCACGCTGCGCATCGACAGCTCCACGCTCGACACCTTCGTCAACCGTGTCGGCGAAATGGTGATGCTGCGCAACATGCTCTCGCATGCGCTGCACGACGACGAGATGACCATGCGCCTGCGTCGCCTGCGTCTCGCACTGGGCAACGCCACGCCCCAGGCCACGGCGCTGGGCAGTCAGGATGCCAACGCCCTGCGCGAACTGCTGGGCGACATCGAGGCACGGCTGGAACACCTGGCCCAGGCCGACCTGCGCCTGCAGGGCGCACTGGGCCGGCTGCAGGAAGACGTGCTCGGCCTGCGCGTGGTGCCGATCGGCATGGTGTTCAACCGCCTGCCGCGCGTCGTGCGCGATTTGAGCCACGCACAGAACAAGAACGTCGAGCTGGAAATCAGCGGCGAGGACGTGCGCATCGACAAGGGCATGGTCGAGGTGCTGCTCGAACCGCTGATGCACATGGTGCGCAACAGCATCGACCACGGCGTCGAGTCGCCGGCGGAGCGCACCAAGGCCGGCAAGCGGCCTACCGCGACGCTGTCGCTGACCGCGCGCCAGCAGGGCAACTCTCTGCTGGTGGAAGTGGCCGATGATGGCCGCGGCCTGAACCGGGAAAAAATCCGCGCCAAGGCCATCGCCGCCGGCCTGCTGCCGGAAGCCGAAGCCAACGCCCTCTCCGACCGCGAACTGTGCAACCTGGTGTTCCTGCCCGGCTTCTCCACCGCCGAGCGGGTGACCGAAGTGTCCGGCCGCGGTGTCGGCATGGACGTGGTGAAGACGCGCATCATGCAGCTCGGCGGCCAGATCGACGTGCAGTCGCCGCCCGGCCAGGGCGCACGCTTCACGCTGCGGCTGCCGCTGTCGGTGGCGATCCAGAACGTGATCCTCGTTGCCGTCGACGACCGCCAGTTCGCGCTGCCCGAGCGAAATGTCACCGAAGTGATCAGCATCGAGCCGTCGCAACTGCAACGCGTGCAGGGCCAGGCGGCGTGCCTGCTGCGCGGCGTGACGTTGCCGGTCTACCACCTCGGCATGCTCACCGGCGGTGCCAGCGTGGCGGCCAGTGACCGCGACGAACTGGAAATCATCGTGCTCAGCGACGGCGTGTTCCGCATCGGCATCCTGGTCGACCGCGTGATCGGCCGGCCGGAAGTCTTCGTGCGCGACATGCACCCGGACATCGCGCGGCTCCCGGGCGTCGGCGGCGTGTCGATCCTCGGCGACGGCCGCGTGGTGGTCATCCTCGATTGCGAAAACCTGTTCGAACTGGCCACCCGCAACGCCCAGTCGTTGCGCAGCCTGCTGCGTGCCTCATGAATACCTGTCTGCACGTGACCTGTGGTCCGTACCACCTGCTGTTCGACATCGCCCGCGTGATGGAAGTGGGCGACGTCCCGGCGACAGCCACCCACGCCACGCATCGCCACTGGCGGGAGAAAAACCTGCCGGTGATCGACCTGCGCGCGCGGCTGGGCATCACTGTCCGGGGCGCGCGCCAGCAACTGGTGGTCGAGGACGATGCCGCCCTGACCATGGTCGATGTCGACAGCATCGTCGGCATCCGCGATTGCGGCGACGAGGACCGCATCGAACTGCCGCCGCTGCACGCAGAACTGGAACAACTGATCGACGGTGGCTGGCTGGACCGCGCCAGCGGTACCTGCCTGCTGCATGTCCGCCTGCCACTTGCCGCCGGGCAACCGGCCGATACCGCATCCGGAGAACCCGAATCATGAGCCGTGACCTGCTGCGCGTCCTGGTCGTCGACGACTCGGAACTGCAGATCCTGTTCGAACAGGCGCTGCTGGCCGACGAGAACGTCGAATTTTTCGTCGCCCGCAATGGCGCCGAGGCCATCGTCAGCGCGCGACGCGACAAGCCGGACTTGATCCTGCTCGACATCGTGATGCCGGTGATGGACGGCATCGAGGCGGCCCGCCATATCCGTGACGACGCAGCCACCTGCGACATCCCGATCATCATGGTCACCAGCCAGACGGAGGAGGAGTACATGGAAGACGCCTTCATTGGCGGCTGCAACGACTACGTCACCAAGCCGGTGCGCAAGGAAGAGTTGCTGGCCAAGGTGCGCTCGCTGACCGGCTACGTGCCGAAGGCAACTGCCCTATGAGCGAAACATCCGCCAGCCGGTTGCCGGCCGTGGACGTGGACGTCCGGCAGATCTACGTGCTGCCCGGCGACGTGAAGGCGACCGCCGCACCGACGCGCTACGTGACCATCCTCGGTTCGTGCGTCGCAGTTTGCCTGTACGACCCGGTGCGCCGCGTCGGCGGCATCAACCATTTCCTGCTGCCGGGCCCGCCGCCGGCCGGCGAGCGCGAGCCGCTGCGCTGGGGCGAGGCCTCGATCGCGGCGCTGTTCGAACAGGTGCTGGGTTTCGGTGCCAACCAGCGTTTCCTGCAGGCCAAGATTTTCGGCGGCGCGCAGATCAGCCCGCGCGAAGTACCCGGCCAGTTCCGTATCGGCGAACGCAACGTCGAGCTGGCACTCGCCGAAATCAAGCGGCGCGGTGTCGAGTTGCGCAACCGCAGCGTCGGCGGCCACACCGGGCTGAAGATCGCGTTCGAGTCCCACACCGGCATGGTGTGGGTGAAGGAACTGACCAGAAATCCGAAAGAAACCGGCGAATAACCCCCCAACAGCAAGCCACAAGAAGAAAGACCAAGGAGCCATGCCATGTTCAAGAACCTGACCATCAAGGCACGACTGATTTTCGTGCTGTCTTTCCTGTCACTGCTGCTGCTGGGCATCGGCTATACCGGGCTGTTCGGGATTAGCCAGACCAATGACGGCCTGCGCTCCGTCTATGAAGACCGGCTGATCCCGATGGGCCAGATCGACCAGATCAATGCGCTGATCCTGCACAACCGGCTGGCCATTGCGGTGTCGCTGGTGACGCCGAACCCGGAGTTCATCCGCCAGGAGGCGGCGATCGTCGAGGAAAACATCGACAA
>JBKHWN010000186.1:0-7499 GCA_046566505.1 Gammaproteobacteria bacterium | reverse complement strand
AGGAGCGGATCATCCGCATCGGCGACAACAAGGGTGCGCCCTACGCCTCCGACAATTTCTGGACCATGGGCGATACCGGCCCCTGCGGCCCGTGCACCGAAATCTTCTACGACCACGGCGCGCACATCTGGGGCGGCCCGCCCGGCTCGCCGGAGGAGGACGGCGACCGCTACATCGAGATCTGGAACGTGGTGTTCATGCAGTTCGACCGCCAGCCGGACGGCTCGCTGGTGCCGCTGCCCAAGCCGGCGGTGGACACCGGCATGGGTCTGGAGCGCATCAGCGCGGTGATGCAGAAAGTGCACGCCAACTACGAGATCGACCTGTTCGTGGCGCTGATCGCCGCGGCGCAGCGGCTCACCGGCACCCCCGACGCCGACAACAAGTCGCTGCGCGTGATCGCCGACCATATCCGCTCTGCCGGTTTCCTGATCGCCGACGGTGTCACACCGTCGAACGAGGGCCGTGGCTATGTGCTGCGCCGGATCATCCGCCGCGCGCTGCGCCACGGGCACAAGCTCGGCACCACGCAGCCGTTCTTCCACAAGTTGTATGCCGCGCTGGTCGAGCAGATGGGCGAGGCCTATCCGGAACTGAAGCGCGAGCAGGCCCGTGTCGAGAAGGCACTGCTGGCCGAGGAAGAGCAGTTCGCGCGCACGCTGGATACCGGCATGAAGATCCTGGAGGCCGACATCGCCGCGCTGGGTGATGGCACGGTGATCGCCGGCAGCACGGTGTTCAAGCTGTACGACACCTACGGCTTCCCGGCCGACCTCACCGCCGACATTGCCCGCGAGCGCGGCCTGTCCATCGACAGCGCCGGTTTCGAGGAGGCAATGGAATCGCAGCGCCAACTGGCGCGCGCCGCCGGCAAGTTCACCGCCGACTACCACGACAAGCTGGAGATCGACGGCAGCACGGAATTCTGCGGCTACGAGAAGACGGACGACGGCGCGAAGGTCGTCGCCTTGTTCAAGGCCGGCGTGAAGGTCGATGAACTCAAGGCCGGTGAGGAGGGCGTGGTGGTGCTCGACCACACGCCGTTCTACGCCGAGTCGGGTGGCCAGGTCGGCGACACCGGCTCGCTCACCGGCGGCAACGGGGCCTTTGAGGTGGCGGACACCACCAAAAAGCAGAGCGCCTTCCTGCACCACGGCACCCTGAAACTGGGTGCGTTGAAGGCCGGCGACACGGTCAATGCGCGGGTCGATGTCGCCCGCCGCGACCGCATCCGCGCCAATCACTCGGCGACCCACCTGATGCATGCGGCGCTGCGCCAGGTGCTCGGGACGCATGTGGTGCAGAAGGGCTCGCTGGTCGGCCCGGACTACTTGCGTTTCGACTTTGCGCACGGCGCGGCGCTGACCGACGCCGAAAAACAGCAGATCGAGGACATCGTCAACGCGCAGGTCCGCGCCAATGCCGGGGTGCAGACCGAGTTGATGGACATTGACGCCGCGCGCGCGAAAGGCGCGATGGCCCTGTTCGGCGAGAAGTACGACAGCACCGTGCGCGTGCTAAGTATGGGTGCGGATAACTTCTCCATCGAGTTGTGCGGCGGCACGCATGCCCGCCGCACCGGCGATATCGGCTTTTTCCGCATCACCAGCGAGGGTGGCGTGGCCGCCGGCGTGCGCCGCATCGAGGCCGTGACGGGGGAGGGCGCCCTGGCGTACGACCGCCAGCTGGAGGCCGACCTCAACACCATCGCCGGCCTGCTCAAGTCCGGCCGCGGCGGCCTGACCGAGAAAGTGCGACAGCTCGCCGAGCGCGCGAAGGAACTGGAAAAGGAAATCGACAAGCTCAAGCAGCGCCTGGCCACCGGCGGCGGTTCCGACCTGTCGGCGAAGGCCGTCGACATCGCGGGCGTGAAGGTGCTGGCCGAGCTGGTCGAGGGCGTCGATGCCAAGGCCCTGCGTGCCTCCATCGACCAGTTGCGCGACAAGCTGAAGTCCGCGGTGGTGGTGCTGGGCACGGTTGATGAGGGCGAAGGCAAGGGGAAGGTCACGCTGGCCTGCGGCGTCACGGCGGACCTGACCGGCAAGGTCAAGGCCGGCGAACTGGTCGGGGCCATCGCGGCCCACGTGGGCGGCCGGGGCGGCGGCAAGCCGGACTTCGCCCAGGCCGGTGGCCAGGACGCCACCGGGCTGCCGGCGGCGCTGGCGGCCGTGATCCCGTTCGTCCAGTCCCGCCTGTAACGGGCGGGCTCATCGGGGGCATGGCCCCCTCCCCACAAAGGCACCCCTCCAGAAAGGCACTTTCCCCCTGTGGTGAGCCGGCCATGCCGGCGATCAGGCTCATCGGCGCATGGCCATCGCCCTCGCTAGCGCAGGGCTTTTGTTGTCTAATAGCGCGCCCCGCGCGCGGGGCATCCTTTTTTGCGGTTGAACGGGCAACTTTCGGGCAGTTACATGGCGCTCATCGTCCAGAAATACGGCGGCACGTCGGTCGGCTCCATCGAGCGGATCGAGAAGGTCGCCGAAAAAGTGAAGTCCTTCCGTGACCAGGGTCACGACATGGTCATTGCGGTGTCCGCGATGACCGGCGAAACCAATCGCCTGATCGACCTGGCAAAACAGATCACGCCGGATCCGGACAAGCGTGAACTGGACCAGATGGTATCGACCGGCGAGCAGGTCACCATTGCGCTGCTGTCGATGGCGCTGCAGAAACGTGGCATTCCGGCGGTCTCGTTCACCGGCGGCCAGGTCTCGGTGCGCACCGACAGCGCGTTCGGCAAGGCCCGCATCCTGGAGATCGACGACAAGCGCATGCGCGCCGAACTGAAGGCCGGCAAGGTCGTGGTCGTCGCCGGCTTCCAGGGCATCGACGATGCCGGCAACGTCACCACGCTAGGCCGTGGCGGCTCGGATACCACCGGCGTGGCGCTGGCCGCCGCGCTCAAGGCCGACGAGTGCCAGATCTACACCGATGTCGACGGCGTCTACACCACCGATCCGCGCGTCGAACCGCGCGCGCGCCGGCTGGACCGCATCACCTTCGAGGAGATGCTGGAAATGGCCAGCCTCGGCTCCAAGGTCCTGCAGATCCGTTCGGTCGAATTCGCTGGCAAGTACAAGGTTCCCCTGCGCGTCCTGCACAGTTTCCAGGACGGTCCCGGCACACTGATCACGCTCGATGAGGACACCATGGAAGCACCGCTGATTTCCGGCATCGCCTTCACCCGCGACGAGGCCAAGTTCACCCTGCGCGGCGTCCAGGACAAGCCCGGCATTGCCTCGCTCATCCTCGGCCCGGTGGGCGATGCCAACGTGGAAGTGGACATGATCGTGCAGAACGTTGGCGCCGACGGCACCACGGACTTCACCTTCACGGTCCACCGCAACGAGTTCCAGAAGGCGCGTGTCGTGCTGGAGAAGGTGCAGAAGGACCTGGGCGCCCGCGAACTGATCGCGGATGACCACATCGCCAAGGTTTCGCTGGTGGGTGTCGGCATGCGTTCGCATGCCGGTGTCGCCGCGAAGATGTTCACGGTGCTGGCTGCCGAGAACATCAACATCCAGATGATCTCCACCAGCGAGATCAAGATCTCGGTCGTGATCGACGAGAAATACCTCGAACTGGCCGTGCGTGCACTGCACGCCGCGTTCGAGCTCGACAAGAAGTAAAAGGGTTCGTTCGTAGCGCGTTGCAGTACGGCCCGGCGGTACCCACTTCGCCGTCCGGGGTGATAACAACAGGAGACCAGCCAATGCTCATCTTGACCCGCAGGGTCGGCGAGACGCTGATGATCGGTGACCAGGTCACCGTGACGGTGCTCGGCGTCAAGGGAAACCAGGTTCGCCTGGGAGTGAACGCGCCCAAGGAAGTGGCAGTCCATCGTGAGGAGATCTATCGCCGTATCCAGGGTGAGAAAACCGGCGAAGTAATGGATGACGGAGATTTCGGCAATCGCTGAGCGCGTTGCCGGTGATCGAAAAAACCCCGCCCGGGGTGACCGGGGGCGGGGTTTTTTGTGGGCGGGTGGCGGCCTGTCTGCCGGGCGTGCGCAGTCAGCAGGAGGCCGCCTTCGCGTGCCTGGTTCCGGAAAACGCCTCGACGATCTTCACCATCGCCAGCGTGTCGCGCTCGCAATAGCGCTCCAGGTCGCCAATGAGTTGTGCGCGGCGCTCGATCGGCGTTCCCGCGGCGATGATTTCCATGAACGCCTGCTGCGCAGCGCTGCCTTCCTGCACTTCGCCCAGCGAGTCATAGGCCAGCTCCGGCGCTATGGCCGGCAACACGGCCTTGATTGACCAGCTGCCTTTCATCGCCGGGTGGTAGTAGTGCCGTCGCGCCACGGCGAGCAAATCGACGAAGCGCTTTTCGATGGCCGCCAGTTGTTCGGCAAGGTCCGGGAACATGGCAGCCATGTCGCGCAGCACGCGGCCTTCGTAGGCACGGTTGTAGACGAAAACCGTGCCGCGTTTGCCGATGGCGGCGAGCAGTTGTTCCATGGCCGGGCGCATCGGCGCCTTCGCCGAAGTGTGCAGGTAGGCACGGTGTTCGAGCGAGCCGTCCGCGCGCTCGATGTGCAGTGACCACTGGAACGGCAATTGCTGGTAGGGGCGTGTGCCCTGCCAGCGCGGCACGGCCGGGGCGATGCCCTCGAAATCGAGGTAGTAGCGCGGGAAACTCGTCCTCGCCAGTTCGGCCGCCGCGGCAGGATCGCAATAGGCCTTGCCGGTGCGCGATGCCTCGCGCATGCGCAGGAACAGGGTGTGGCCGTTGAGCAACTTCGCCGGCACCGAGCGCAGGTCGGTATAGCCGTCGGCGGCGAGCTGGCTCACCAGCGCATCGGCGCGCGGCAGCATCCCGACGGGGTACTCGACGGCCTGGCTTCCGCACTGCGCCAGGCAGTAGTCCTGGAACTCGCAGGCATAGGGACTGTTGCATTGCGTGCCCATGTCGATCTCGGGTTCCCCGCCCGCCAGCATCTGCTGCTGGGTCTTGATCCAGCCGGCGACTTCCTTGCTGCGGCTCTTCGCCTCGGCAGTGAGATCCTCGTCCTTGAACAGGCCCTGGTAGTCGCCGTCACCGCGATAGATGAACCGGTTGTCGATCACCCTCAGGCTGATGCTGGCTGGCTCCTGGCCGCAGCGCGCCAGCACGTGGGCCTGCACCGCGACATCGTCGCGCTGGTACTCCTTCACCGAGGTGGATGCCTTCACCTCGATCAGGTGCAGGCGGTTGCGCCGGCGTTCGACGATGTCCGCCATCACCAGCACGTTGTCGGCCTGGAATGTGGCCTCGAAACCGACCGCCGGGCCCTTTCCGGCGAGCCAGTCGGTGGTTGCGGCGAGGCTGCCGGCGATGTCGTCATGGCTGCCGAGCAACCGGCCCTGCGGATACAGCGCCTGTGCCGCCGCCCCGACGTCGTGGCCGATGGCCAGCGACATCTCGTTGCCGGTGTCGCCGGCGTTCTCACGCCCGTGTACCTGAAGCCAGAGCCGCTTCAGGCATTGCCGGCCGGCAATGATCTTCGACTTGGACAGGCGGATCGGGGCGCGTTGCGGGGGTTTGGCTGACGGCGGCATGTGCTTCTCCTTGATCGGTTGGGGGCAGTATCGCTGCAGGCTGCGACAGGGCGTGTCGCGTGCGGTCAGCGCAGGCCAGCCTGTGCGGTGACGGGCAGGGCATTGAGTCGTCGTTCGAGTTCGGCGGTCACCCCGGCAAGTGGTTCGATGACCGAATGATCGCGTTGCAGCAGCTCCCGGTTGCGCGCCCCGCGCAACTGCACCAGCACCCAGTGGCCGCCGTGCACGCGGAACTCTGCGGTAGCCAGCCGCACATCGTCGGTGACCGACCGGATGGAGAAAATGCGGCAATCCCCATGCAGGCACTGGCCGGCATAGGTGACGACGCAGTGCTGCATGGCCGTGCCTTCCTCATCCAGTGCCGTGGCGGAATCCAGTGGCAGCACCCGGTGCTCGCCGCAGGTGAACGCCGGGCACAGCGTTGGCCATGATGCGTCGGGCGCTGAACGGTGATGATGCGCCGGCAACCGCATCCGCGTGTCATGGACGGATGCATGCCAGCGCCGTTGCCCGCGCATCAGCACCTGCCAGGAAGGGCCGACGGCATCAGGCGTGATGGACCGGTAATTGCCGCAGAACAGGTCGTCGCCGCAGATCCAGTCGCGCACGTCGCCGATGTGGCGACGCAATTGCGCCTGCCGGTCAGGCGTCCCGCCGAGCAGCGTGTGGATCAGGGTTTGGGCAAATGTCCCGGCCGCGCCGGGTGCATCGTTGGCCAGCCTGTCGATGCAGTGCGCCGCGTCCGTCAGGATGAAATGCGTGTCCAGATCGATGCGGTCGAGCGGTTCGTAGCCGTTTTCCTGATGGAAGTCGCGGGGCGACAGGAACAGGTAATCGCGCGGAGGTCTCATGGCGTCGCGCTGCTCCGGCGTGACGGCACTGACGGCACCGATATGCGCGGCGATCATCGCGGCCGCCTGGAGGCGCTGATCGTGGATGTTGCACTGGCGATGCGCATGCAACGCCGCGAGCAGCCGCTCCAGCCAGTGAACGCACGCCTGCCACCCGTACAGCGGATGCCAGAGCCAGTGATCCGCCATCTGTTCCAGCAGCGGCAACGGCAACCGGTGCAGGCGGGCCAGTCCTTTTGCGGACAGGCCGTTGTCGCGCGGCCACGTCGTCACGGCTTCCGGCGTGGCGTCATCGGCGGCAAAGAGCACGAACGGGACGAATGCGGCCAGGTGCCGCTGCGGGCCGGTCCAGCTGGCGGCTTCCTGCTGCGCTGCGCTCACCCGCGCGAGCCGCTGCAGCAACAGGGAGTTGCCGGGCAAGTGCGCCAGTACGCCGGCCAATACCTCGTCGTCGCCGGCGGCAAGCACCATCAGGCATTCGCGCAGGTGATCGGCGCTGATGCGTTGCTGCAACGCGTGCAGCAGCGTGTCGGCCAACTCACCGATGAACTCGTCGTCGGCACCGGCCGCTGTTGCCGAATCCTCCATGAATGCAGCCAATTGCCCGGCCAGCAACTGGCGCAGACGCGTCGGTAACCGGGGCAGCAGGTCCGGAAACTGTCGCCACGGGATTTCATCGTCCTCTGTGGCCGGCGGTTCGTCGCCGTCATCGAAATGTACCGGCCAGTGGCGGACGGAGGCGACAGGTGCCGGTACCGGCATGTATTCCGCCGCATCGCCGATCTGCAGTTCGGTTCCCCAGACGATGACCGAGCGCAGGTCAATTTCGTTGTGCAGCGGGCAGGCGGTGATCGCGGCCCAGAGCGTGCGCAGCAGCCGGTCAACCTGTCGCGCAGTGAACCGGCAGCACCAGTGGCGCGGCACCACGACGGGCTCGCCGTCGATGTGCAGGATGCCGCTGCGGGCGTCGTGGCGTGGCAGGTGCCGCAGTGCCTGCAGCAGGCGGTGCAGGCAGGAGCGGGCGGTCAGGTGTGCAAGGTCGGCGTTCAACATGGTCGGGGATGGCAGATGTGGCCGGTGTGGCCCTCATGCTGCGTTCCGGGCACGACAG
>JBKHWN010000185.1:0-14342 GCA_046566505.1 Gammaproteobacteria bacterium | reverse complement strand
GATGCACTATTCGAAAGTGCGGTTGCGGCGCCCGGGATGGCGCGCGAGCAACTC
Source organism: Gammaproteobacteria bacterium (assembly GCA_046566505.1). GTDB lineage: Bacteria > Pseudomonadota > Gammaproteobacteria > Pseudomonadales > JADFDG01 > JADFDG01. The sequence goes on along the minus strand of JBKHWN010000185.1, from coordinate 14,288 downwards.
GCGCAGGCTGTCCAGCCGCAACGGTTTTGCCAGGTAATCGTCCATCCCGGCCGCGAGGCAGCGGGCACGCTCCTCGCGCATCGCGTTGGCGGTCAGGGCGATGATCGGTATGTGCCCGCCCAGCGTTTTTTCCTGGCGACGGATTTCCTCCGTGGCCTGGTAGCCGTCGCGCAGCGGCATCTGGCAATCCATCAGGATCAGGTCGAAGCCGTCGCGCCAGCGGGCGAGGACTTCTTCGCCGTTTCCGGCGACTTCACAGGGATAGCCCAGCCGTTCCAGCATGCGGGTAATGACCCGGACGTTGATGTCGTTGTCCTCGGCGACGAGGATGCGCGCGGTTCTCGCCTCGTCGTTGGCCGCCGCTTGTGCTGAAGGCGACGGCGAAAGTGTTTCCCTGACGACGTCCGTTCCGTGTTCCTGCCAGATGCCGGTCTCGTGCGTGGCCGCAGGTATTGCCGGCGAAAAGGGGATGCGTACTGTGGCGCAGGTGCCCTTGCCCGGCGTCGAGGCCAGCGAGATGAATCCACCGAGTTTTTCGGTCAGTTGCTGGCTGATGGTCAATCCCAGCCCGGTGCCGCCGTTGCGGCGCGAGGCGGAATCATCGGCCTGCACGAACGGGTCGAAGATCTGCCGGAGCGTCGCCTCGTCAATGCCGGTGCCGGTATCGGTCACGGAAAACACCAGCGATGTCGCGTTGTCCTGGTCGCCGGCCAGGGAAACGTGAAGTTCGATGCCGCCGCTTTCGGTGAACTTGACGGCGTTGCTGAGCAGGTTGGCGAGGATCTGGCGCAGCCGGGTGTCGTCCGAGGTGATTCGTTCCGGCACGTCGTCGTCGATGATGGCGAACAGCGTGATGCCCTTGAGCCCGGCCTGCGAACTGAACAGCCCGGTGATGTCGTTGACCAGGCGATGCAGGTCGAAGGGGCGATACACCAGCGTGAGTTTGCCGGCCTCGATGCGGGCGAGGTCCAGCACGTCGTTGAGGATGGTCAGCAGGCCGTCGGCGCTGGACTGGATGATGCGCAGTTTTTCCTTCTGTGCCGGGTCCGTGACTTCGTCGGCCAGCAACGTCGTCATGCCGATGATGCCGTTCAGCGGCGTGCGTATTTCGTGGCTCATGTTGGCCAGGAAGCGGCTTTTTTGCTCGGAGGCGAACTGTGCCTGCGCACGGGTGCGCACCAGTTCGCGCGTCAGGCGGCGGCGCTCGTGGATGAAGGCCGAGGCGATCAGCGTGGCAATGGCCTGGGCAAACAGGAAGATGTACAGGTTGATCAGGTGTTCGTTGACGGCGTCTGCGTCACGCAGCGTGTTGGCAGCCAGCACGCTGCCAATGGCGCTGACCGATACCGCCAGGCTCACGGCCACCGTCGCCAGCGGGCTGAAGCGGCGCGCGCCCCACAACAGGAACAGGAACGGCAACCAGGACAGGTGGTTGCTGATGCGTTCCGGCATCAGGCCGCCGTAAACCAGCGTGCTCGCTGTGGCCGCCAGCAGCAGGGTCAGCAGGAACTCGGCGTGCCGGCCACTCATGGCCCATAGCAGGTGCCTGTCAGGTTGCCGCCGCTCCAGCCAGCGGCGGCCAAGCAGGTAAAGCACCGGTGCCAGCAGCAGTGCGCCGGCGACATTGCCCAGCCACCAGAGCAACCAGAGCCCGGCATACACCTCGGGTGGGCGGATACCGGCCAGGACGGTGGTGGTCGCCCCGACGAATGCACTGGCCAGGGGCGCGGTGAAACAGGCCAGTGATATGAACAGCAGGGTGCCGCGTACCGTGGCGAACGGGTTCTCCCGGTGTACGGCGCGCCGCAACAACAGATACGCCAGCAGGGCTTCGGCGCCGTTGCCCATCGTGATGCTGATGGCGGCAGCCCATGGCAGGCCGATGGAGAGGGTGACGAACAGGGCTCCGGCCAGGATGCCCGGCAGTGCGATCCGCCAGCCGAATGCCAGGATGGAAGCAATCGCAATGCCGGTCGGCGCCCAGACCAGCGTGGCCGTGCCTTCGGCGATGTACAGCTCCAACCCGAAGCGGCCGGTCAGGAAGTAGGCCAGCGCGACGCAGCCGGCGGCGATCAGCGTCCCGGTGCCGGTGGCAGATGAGCCTTTTGTGCCGGCCTGCATGCGCATCCCTTCAGTTGGCGAGTTCCCCCAGGTCCCGGAAGTGCGCCAGCGCCTGCGGATTCGCCAGCGCGTCGGTGTTCTTCACCGGTTCGCCGTGAATGACGTTGCGCACTGCCAGTTCGACGATCTTGCCACTGATGGTGCGCGGGATCTCGGGTACCTGCACGATCTTTGCGGGTACATGCCGGGGCGTGGTGTTGCTGCGGATCGTCTTGCGGATCACGTCGCGCAGGGCGTCGTCCAGCACGAGGCCGGGCTTGAGCACCACGAACAGGATGACCCGCTCGTCGTCCTCCCATTTCTGGCCGCAGGCGATGGATTCGAGCACCTCGGGCACCTTCTCCACCTGCCGGTAGATCTCGGCGGTGCCGATGCGCACGCCGCCGGGGTTGAGCACCGCATCCGAGCGGCCGTGGATGACCATGCCGTCGTGCGTATCGTGCGCGCAGAGCTCGCCGTAGTCGCCGTGGGCCCAGACGCCATGCGGATGGGTGTCGGCGGGGAAGCGGTCGAAGTAGGCCTTGCGGTATTTGTCGCCGTCCGTGTCGTTCCAGAAGAAGACGGGCATCGACGGGAAGGCCGAGCGGCAGATGAGCTCGCCCTTGCCTTCGGCGAGGTGGCGGCCGTCGTCGTCCACGATGTCGACATCCATGCCCAGGCCGGTGCACTGCAGTTCGCCGCGGTACACCGGCAGCGTCGGGTTGCCCAGCGCAAAGCAGGAGACGATGTCGGTGCCGCCGGAAATCGACGACAGGCAGAGGTCTTCCTTGATGTCGCGGTAGACGTAGTCGAAATGCTCGTGCAGCAACGGCGAGCCGGTGGACAGCAGCGTGCGCAGGCGGTCGAGCCGGTGCGTCGCGCGCGGCCTGGCGCCGTCCTTTTCCAGTGCGGCGATGTACTTGGCGCTGGTGCCGAAGATGCTCACGCCTTCCTCGTCGGCGAGATCCCAGAGCACGGACGAGGAGGGCGCGAACGGCGAGCCGTCGTAGAGCACCACGGTGGCGCCGGTGAGCAGGCCGGACACCAGCCAGTTCCACATCATCCAGCCGCAGGTCGTGTAGTAGAAAAACACGTCGCCGGCGTTCACGTCCGTATGCAGCAACAGTTCCTTGGCGTGCTGCAGCAGCGTGCCGCCGGCGCCGTGCACGATGCACTTGGGCACGCCGGTGGTACCGGAGGAATAGAGGATGTAGAGCGGGTGGTCGAACGGCAGTTGCTCGAAGGCGAGTGGCGTCGCCGGTGCCTGTGCCAGCCAGTCGTCGTAGCGCTGCGCGTTGGCAATGCCGTCGAGTGCGGGCGCAGTGTTGAGGCAGGGCACGACGATCACCTGTTCGATGGCCGGGATCTGCGCGCAGATTTCCCGCACGCGGGCCAGCGAGTCGAAATGCTTGCCGCCGTACAGGTAGCCGTCGGCGCAGAACAGGATGCGCGGGGCGATCTGGCCGAAGCGGTCGAGCACGCCCTGGATGCCGAAGTCCGGCGAGCAACTGGACCAGGTGGCGCCGACACTGGTGGCGGCCAGCATGGCGACCACGGTTTCGGCGATGTTCGGCAGGAAGCCGGCAATGCGGTCGCCGGGCTGGATGCCGCAGGCGCGCAGTTGCGCGGCGGCGCGGCGCACCTGTTCGCGCAGTTCGGTGCGGGTCAGGGCGAGGCGGCGGCCGGTTTCCGTGCGGCTGACCAGCGCCAGGTGCCCTGCCGGTTCACCGGGAATGTCGCGCAGCAGGTTTTCCGCAAAATTGAGGCGTGCACCGTCGAACCAGCGAACGTCGCGGATGCCCGGGCCGCCGCTGCGTGGTGCCGCGGCCGGTGTGCCGGCAACGAGGCCGGCTTCATCCCAGACGCCTTGCCAGAAGTCGCCCGGGTTCTCGCAACTCCAGCGCTGGAAGGCGCGGTAGTTGGCGAAGCACTCGCCATGCCGCTGCTCCATGCGTGCGCGGAAGCGGGTGACGTGCGCGGCGGCAACGCGTTGCGCCGATGGCGTCCACAGCAGTGCGTCGCTCATGACGCGGCCTCCGTCGTTGCCGGTTCGAAGTCGAGCAGCGTGGTGCCTTCGTCGACCAGGTCGCCGGCGGCGCAGTGGAAGTCGCCGACGGTGCCGTCGGCCGGCGCCGTGATCTGGTGCTCCATCTTCATCGCTTCCATCACCGCGAGCGGCTGGCCGCGCTTGACGGCCGTGCCGGGTTCGACCAGCAGCGCCACCACGCGGCCGTGCATCGGTGCGCGGCAGCCGTGCGCGGCATCTTCCGCGCTTTCGGCCAGCACGGTCGGCAGCGCCAGGGCGTAATGCTCGCCGTCCATGAACAGATGCCAGGTGTCGGCAATCCGGTGCAGCCAGGCATTGCCGCGGTGCTCGTCCCGTTTCCAGTTGAGGTGGCCGTCGTCCAGCCACACGGCAAGATCAAACTGCTGAGGTCCGTATTGCACGAGATCGCCGCCATCGACGGTGCCGCGCCGCGCGCGGTGGGTGACGGTGAGCCGGTGCATGGTGTCACCCAGGCGCAGTGCAACCGGCTGCGCGCGCGGACCCGTGGGTTCCCAGGCATCTTGCGCCAGCCAGGGCGACCAGGGGTCCTGCGCATGCGCGCGCACGGCGGCGGACGAATGTTCGGCGGCCTGCGTGCAGGCGGTGAGTGCCAGTGCGAGCGGCAGGTTGCCGCTGTCGGCGCGCAGCGCTTCCTCGTGGCGCTCGATGAACCGGGTATCGAGGTCCGCAGCACGGAATGCGTCGCTGCTGACGATGCGATGCAGGTAGGCGGTGTTGGTCGCCACGCCGGCGATACGCGTGTCGCGCAAGGCGTGCGCGAGCCGCGCGGCGGCTTCTTCGCGGGTGCTGCCATGGCAGATCAGCTTGGCGATCATCGGGTCGTAGAACGGGCTGATCGCGTCGCCCTCGACCACGCCGGTGTCGAGGCGGACCAGTGGGTCGCCGACTGGCGCGCGGAACAGTGCAAGGCGGCCGGTCGACGGCAGGAAATTGTGGTCGGTGTCCTCGGCGCAGATGCGTACTTCGATGGCGTGGCCGCGGATGGTGAGCGCGGCCTGGGTGAGCGGCAGTGTCTCGCTGGCCGCCACGCGCAACTGCCACTCGACCAGGTCCTGGCCGGTGATGAACTCGGTGACCGGATGCTCGACCTGCAGGCGCGTGTTCATTTCCATGAAGTAGAACGAGCCGTCGGCATCGAGCAGGAATTCGATGGTGCCGGCGCCCTCGTAGCCGATGGCCTGCGCCGCCTTGACGGCGACGGCGCCCATGCGCGCCCGAAGTTCCGGCGTCATGCCCGGTGCCGGCGCTTCCTCGACGATCTTCTGGTGCCGCCGCTGGATCGAGCAGTCGCGCTCGAACAGGTAGACGCCGTTGCCGTGGCGGTCGCAGAACACCTGCACCTCGACATGGCGCGGTTGCAGCAGGTATTTCTCGACCAGCATCTGGTCGTCGCCGAACGAGTTCATGGCTTCACGACGGGCGGCGGCGAGTGCTGCGGCAAATTCGCTTTCCGCCAGCACGGCACGCATGCCCTTGCCGCCGCCGCCGGCAGCCGCCTTCAGCAACACCGGAAAGCCGATGCGTTTTGCCTCGACGAGCAGCAGCGCGTCGTCCTGCGCCTGACCGTGGTAGCCGGGCACCAGCGGCACGCCGGCTTCCTCCATCAGGCGCTTGGCTGCCGATTTCGAACCCATGGCCTCGATCGCCGACGGTGGCGGGCCGATGAAGGCGATGCCGGCATCGCGACAGGCCTGCGCGAAAACCGCGTTCTCGGACAGGAAGCCGTAACCCGGATGGATGGCATCGGCTCCCGTTTGCTTCGCGGCGGCGATGATTTTTTCCATGACCAGATAGGTTTCGCGCGGCAGGTTGCCGGGCAGGTGCACGGCCTCGTCCGCCTGCAGGCGATGCTGGGCGTTGCTGTCGGCGTCCGAATACACCGCGACGGTGGCGATGCCGAGCCGGCGGGCGGTGCGCATCACGCGGCAGGCAATCTCGCCGCGGTTGGCAATCAGGATTTTGCTGAACATGGCTTACTCCAGGGTTCGCCAGGCGGGCTGGCGCTTTGCGAGGAAGGCACGTAGTCCTTCCTGGCCTTCGGCGCCGACGCGGATGCCGGCGATGCGTTCGGCGGTCAGTTGCATCAGCTCGTTGTCGATGGTCCGGCCGGCAACGTCGTGTACGAGCAGTTTGGCCGCGCGCACCGCCTGCGGGCCGTTCTGGCGCAGTGCGGCCAGCAGCGCCTGTGCGCGTGCCGGCAGGTCATCGGCCGGAACGACCTCGTGCGCCACGCCGATGGCCTGCGCCTGGCGCGCATCGAAGACTTCCGCGCTGAGAAACCAGCGCGTGGCCTGTCGCGTGCCCATGGCGCGGATCACGTAGGGCGAGATGACGGCCGGGATGAGGCCCAGCTTCACTTCGCTCAGGCAGAACGTCGCGTTGTCGGCGGCGAGCACGATGTCGCAGCAGCAGGCCAGCCCGACGGCGCCGCCGTAGGCCGCGCCCTGGACCAGCGCGAGGGTGGGCTTGGGCAGGTCGTGCAGGGTGCGCATCAGTCGCGCCAGTTCCATCGCGTCGGCCACGTTGCCGGCGTGGTCGAGTTCGACCATGCGCTGCATCCAGTGAAAATCGGCGCCGGCGGAAAAGTGCTTGCCGCGGCCACCGAGCACCACGGCGCGCACACCGTCATCCGTGGCGGCGGCATCGAGTGCGGCCGTCAGTTGCGCGATCACGCGGTCGTCGAAGGCGTTGTTCACCGCCGGGCGGTTCAGCCACAGCCAGAGCACGCCGTCGCGTCGTTCGCTGTCGATCAGGATCTCGTTGCTCATGCCGGCTGCCTCACATGCGGAACACGCCGAAGCGTGTCTCCGGGATCGGTGCGTTCAGCGACGCGGAAATGGCCAGGCCCAGCACGCGGCGGGTGTCGGCCGGATCGATCACGCCGTCGTCCCACAGCCGGGCGCTCGAGTAGTACGGGTGACCCATGCGGTTGTAGTCGTCGATGATTTGCTGGCGATAGGTCGCCTCGGCCTCGGCATCCAGCGGCTTGCCGCGCTTGGCGGCGGCGCCGCGCCGCACGTCCATCAGCACGCCGGCGGCCTGCTCGCCGCCCATCACCGAGATGCGCGCGTTGGGCCACATGAACAGGAAGCGTGGCTCGTAGGCGCGGCCGCACATGCCGTAGTTTCCGGCGCCGAAGCTGCCGCCGATGACCACCGTGAATTTCGGCACCTGGGCGCAGGCAACCGCGGTGACCATCTTGGCGCCGTGGCGCGCGATGCCGCCGTGCTCGGCCTTCTTGCCGACCATGAAGCCGGTGATGTTCTGCAGGAAGACCAGCGGGATTTTCCGCTGCGCACACAACTCGATGAAGTGCGCGCCTTTCTGCGCGCTCTCGGAGAACAGCACGCCGTTGTTGGCGACGATGCCGACCGGGTAGCCGTGCAGGCGCGCGAAGCCGCAGACCAGCGTGCTGCCGAAGCGCGGCTTGAACTCGTCGAATTCGCTGCCGTCGACGACGCGGGCGATCACCTCGTGCACGTCGTAGGGCGTGCGCGTGTCCTTCGGCACGATCCCGTAGAGCTCGCGCGGGTCGTACTTCGGCGGCACCGGTGCGCAGACGTCCAGCGCCACGTCCTTGCGGTGGTTGAGGCGGGCGATGGCGTTGCGCGCCAGTTGCAGCGCGTGCTCGTCGTTGTGCGCGAAGTGGTCGGCGACGCCGGAGATGCGCGTGTGCACGTCGGCACCGCCCAGTTCCTCGGCGGTGACTTCCTCGCCGGTGGCGGCCTTCACCAGCGGCGGGCCGGCCAGGAAGATCGTGCCCTGCTGGCGCACGATGATCGATTCGTCGGCCATCGCCGGCACGTACGCGCCGCCGGCGGTGCAGGAGCCCATCACCACCGCGATCTGCGGGATGCCCTGCGCGCTCATGTTTGCCTGGTTGTAGAAGATGCGGCCGAAGTGCTCGCGATCGGGGAACACCTCGTCCTGGCGCGGCAGGTTGGCGCCGCCGGAGTCGACCAGGTAGATGCAGGGCAGGCGGTTCTGCTGCGCGATGGTCTGCGCGCGCAGGTGCTTCTTCACGGTGAGCGGGTAGTAGGAGCCGCCTTTCACCGTCGCGTCGTTGGCGACGACCATGCACTCCACGCCGTTGACGCGGCCGATGCCACCGACCGCGCCGCCGGCCGGCACGTCCTCGCCGTAGACCTCGTGCGCGCAGAGCGGCGCGAGTTCCAGGAACGGCGAGCCGGGATCGAGCAGGGCGGCGATGCGTTCGCGGGCCAGCAGTTTGCCGCGCGACTTGTGTCGCGCGCAGGCTTCGGCGCCGCCGCCGGCGCGGACCTTGCCGAGCAGGGCGTTCAGGTCGTCGACCAGGCCCTGCATGTGCGCCGCGTTATCCCGGAAGGTGGCCTGTTCGTTGTCGATTTTCGAGTCTATGACGGGCATCGGTGAGTCCTCAGTCAGTCCCTGTGGCGAGCGGGCCATGCCCGCGATGTGACGGATCGCGGGCATGGCCCGCTCGCCACGGAATACGGGGGCGTGCCGCGCCTGTGCGGGCAATCACGCCGATTCCTTGAACAACTCGCGCCCGATCAGCATGCGACGGATCTCGCTTGTACCAGCGCCGATTTCATAAAGCTTCGCGTCGCGCAGCAGGCGGCCAGTCGGGTAGTCGTTGATGTAGCCGTTGCCGCCGAGGCACTGGATCGACTCCAGCGCCATCCAGGTCGCGTTCTCGGCGCAGTACAGGATCGCGCCGGCAGCATCCTTGCGGCTGGTTTCCTTCCGGTCGCAGGCCTTCGCCACCGCGTACAGGTAAGCGCGCGAAGCGTTCAGCCGCACATACATGTCGGCAAGCTTGCCCTGCATCAACTGGAATTCGCCGATCGCCTGGCCGAACTGCTTGCGCTCGTGCACGTAGGGCACGACCACGTCCATGCACGCCTGCATCAGGCCGGTGCAGCCGCCTGACAGCACGGTGCGTTCGTAGTCGAGGCCGCTCATCAGCACCCGCACGCCGTCGCCGATCTTGCCGAGCACGTTTTCTTCCGGCACTTCGCAGTCCTCGAACACCAGTTCGCAGGTGTTGGAGCCGCGCATGCCCAGCTTGTCAAGTTTCTGCGCGCGGGAAAAACCCTTCCAGTCGCGCTCGACGATGAACGCCGTCATGCCGCGCGGGCCGGCGCTGAGGTCGGTCTTGGCGTAGATCACATAGGTGTTGGCATCCGGGCCGTTGGTGATCCACATCTTGTTGCCGTTGAGCACGTAGCGGTCGCCTTTCTTGTCGGCGCGCAGCTTCATGCTGACCACGTCGGAACCGGCACCCGGCTCGCTCATCGCCAGCGCGCCGATGTGTTCGCCGCTGACCAGTTTCGGCAGGTATTTCGCCCGTTGCGCGTCGTTGCCGTTCAGGAAGATCTGGTTCACGCACAGGTTGGAGTGCGCGCCGTAGGACAGGCCCACGGAGGCCGATGCCCGCGAGATTTCCTCCATCACGAGGGTGTGCGCCAGGTAGCCCATGGCGACGCCGCCGTATTCCTCGCTCACCGACATGCCGAGGAAACCCATCTCGCCCATCTTGCGCCACAGGTCCATCGGGAACTGGTTGTCGCGGTCGACCTGCGCAGCACGCGGCGCGATTTCCTTCTGCGCGAACTGGTACGCGCTGTCGCGCAGGGCGTCGATCGTCTCGCCGAGGTCGAAACGCAGGGAAGGGTAGGTGGCAGTCATGGCAGGTCTCCGGGGAGTGGGTGGTCAGCCCTTCTGTCGGGCGTTTTCCTTGCGGCGCGCGCCGGTGAGGGCGTCGCGGCAGCGGCGCTCGACATCGTCGAGTTCCGCCTGCATCTGGTGGATGTCTTCGAGTTGCTGGACGAGCACGGCCCGCTTCTCGGCAAGCTTGTCGAGCATGCGTTCGAGTTGCGTCACGTTGCCGGAGGCCGGGTCGTACAGGCCGATCATTTCCCGGCTCTCGGCCAGCGTGAAGCCGAGGCGCTTGCCGCGCAGGATGAGCATCAGCGCCACGCGGTCGGCGGCGGAATAGATGCGTTGCTGGCCACGGCGCTCCGGCTTGAGCAGCCCCTGGTCTTCGTAGAAACGGATCGTCCGGGTGGTGACGCCGAACTCGCGGGCCAGTTCGCCGATGCTCCGGAAGCGGGTGTCGACGGTGGTCATGGCGGGATGCCCGGGCTGGACGAGAGGTTGACGTGGATGCTGATTGACGTTTACGTCAACGTCAATAGTGACCCCCAGGGGTACCGGTGGGTCCGCTGCGGCCATCCTCGCCCGGGGTACTGACGACCAGCGGCAGCTGCGTCGCATTGAACTCACAGGTTCTCGTCCCTGGGTCGCGCCTGGCTGCCGGCGCTAAACGGACCGGCAGAAAGCCATCAATCGCGCAGCGCGAATGATTCCAGGTGCACGCCCCGTGCATTGGCGCGCAGGCACCAGCCCTGATCCGGATGCCAGTCGCCCAGCACGTAGCGCGTGGCGTGGCGATCACCCAGGTCGATCGCGTGCACGGCCGGCCGGTGCGTGTGGCCGTGTATCAGCGCCGCGGCCTGCGTCTCGTTCAGCAACGCGCGCACGGCATCCGCGTTCACGTCCATGATGTTGTCGGCCTTGTTCGCGTTGCGCATGCGCGATTCGTTGCGCAGTTTGCCGGCCAGCGCGAGGCGGGCGGCAAGCGGCATCGCCAGCACGCCGGCGATCCACTGCGGGTTGCGCACCATCGCGCGAAATTTCTGGTATTCGAGATCGTCGGTGCACAGTGCGTCGCCATGCGCCAGCACGGTTCTTGTCCCGTGCAGGTCGATGACGGTGTTCTCGGCAATCAGCGTGCCGCCGGCCTGCGTGGCAAAGGCTTCGCCCAGGGCGAAATCACGGTTGCCGTGCAGGAAATGGAGTGCCCGGCCGGCGTCGGCGAAACGCCGGAAGGCCTCGATGATGCGTCGGATGAACGGGGTGTCGTGGTCGTCGCCGACCCAGGTCTCGAACAGGTCGCCCAGCACGTAGAGCGTGTGGGTGCGCGGTGCTTCGCGTTCGAGGAAGGCGAGCAGCCCGTCGGCGATGGCGGGCTGCTCCTCGTCCAGGTGCAGGTCGGAAATGAACAGCGTGTCCTGCATGATGAGTCCCGTGGGGTGCGCTTTCCGGCCGGTCAGCGCGCGGTTTTGGCCGGTGCGGCAGCCGGTTTTTCCGCCGCTGCAGGCTGGTCTTCCGCCTGCAGTTTCTTCAGCACATGGGCTTCCTTGATCAGGATGGCCTGCAACGGCGCATCCTGCGCGTTGGTGCGGGTCTTGCCGATGCGGTCGACCACGTCCATGCCCGCGACGACCTTGCCGAACACCGCGTAGCCCCAGCCCTGCTGCGTGCGGCCCTTGTGGTCGAGGAAGCCGTTGTCCACCGTATTGATGAAGAACTGCGCCGTTGCCGAGTGCGGGTCGCCGGTGCGTGCCATCGCCACGGTGCCACGCCGGTTCTTCAGCCCGTTGTCGGCCTCGTTGTTGATCGGCGCCCGCGTGGCCTTCTGTCGGAAGTTCGCGTCAAAGCCGCCGCCCTGGACCATGAAGTTGTCGATCACCCGGTGGAACTGGGTGCCGTCGTAGTGCCCGGCCTCGACGTACTTCACGAAGTTGTCCACCGTGGCCGGCGCCTTTTGCGGATCCAGTTCCAGCGTGATGTTGCCCATCGTGGTGATGAGCAGGATCAGGACGGTTTCCAGCATGGCATCACTCCCCGATGACTTCGGCCTTGATGATGGTCACGGCCTCGACCGGCACGTCCTGGTGCATGCCGGCGCGGCTCGTGCGCACCTTGCGGATGGTTTCCACGGTGGTGTCGAGGCCCTGGACGACCTTGCCGAACACCGCATAGCCCCAGCCCTGGCCGGACTCGCTCTTGAAGTTCAGGAAGTCGTTGTCGACCACGTTGATGAAGAACTGGGCACTGGCCGAGTGCGGATCGTTGGTGCGGGCCATGGCGATGGTGCCGCGGTCGTTGGCCAGGCCGTTGTTGGCCTCGTTGCGGATCGGGGCGTTGGTGCTCTTCTGGCTCATGTCGGCCGTGAAGCCGCCGCCCTGGATCATGAAGTTGGGGATGACGCGGTGGAAGATGGTGCCGTCGTAATGGCCGGCCTTCACGTAGTTGACGAAGTTTTCCACGGTCGCCGGTGCCTTGGCGCTGTCGAGTTCGAGGACGATGTCGCCGGCGGAGGTACGCAGAGCCACTTTCATGAGGAAGGTTCCTGGCAGGTGGGGTGGGCGGGGGAGCGTGCTGGCCGCGGGCCGGGGCGGCGGCTAAACTGCGCGCCTTCCGGACTGCCCCGGTCCAGCCCGGGTCGGGGCGCAGTCTACCAGACCAGTCAGACCCATCATGAACAGCCCTGCTCCCGCGCCCACCAACTTCCTGCGCCAGATCGTCGAGGCGGATCTTGCCGCCGGCAGGCACCGCTCGATCGTCACCCGGTTCCCGCCGGAACCCAACGGCTACCTGCACATCGGCCACGCCAAGTCGATCTGCCTGAACTTCGGCATCGCGCGCGATTTCGGTGGCACCTGCAACCTGCGCTTCGACGACACCAATCCGGAAAAGGAATCGCAGGAGTACATCGACGCCATCCGTCGCGACATTGCCTGGCTGGGCTTCACCTGGCAGGGAGAGGTGCGCTACGCGTCGTCGTATTTCGACGCGCTTTATGCGTTCGCCGTCGAACTGGTGGGCAAGGGCCTGGCCTACGTGGACTCGCAATCAGCCGAGGACATGCGCAAGGGGCGTGGCAACCTGACCGAACCCGGCACGAACAGCCCGTTCCGTGAGCGCACGGTGCCGGAAAACCTCGATCTGCTTGATCGCATGCGAAAGGGCGAGTTCGCCGACGGCGCCCACGTGCTGCGCGCGAAGATCGACATGGCGGCGCCGAACATGGTCATGCGCGACCCGGCCATCTACCGCATCCGTCGCGCACACCACCACCAGACCGGCGATGCCTGGTGCATCTACCCGATGTACGACTTCGCGCATCCGCTGTCGGATGCCATCGAGGGCATTACGCATTCGATCTGCACGCTGGAGTTCGAGGAACACCGGCCGCTTTACGACTGGCTGATCGAGAACGTGAGCGTGGATGCGCGTCCGCGCCAGTACGAATTCGCGCGCCTCAACCTCAACTACACCATCACGTCCAAGCGCAAGCTCAAGCAGCTCGTGGATGAAGGCCATGTCACCGGTTGGGACGACCCGCGCATGCCGACGATTTCCGGTCTGCGCCGTCGCGGCTACACGCCGGCCTCCATCCGCCACTTCTGCGACCTGATCGGCGTCACGCGCAGCGACGGCGTCGTGGACATGGGCATGCTGGAATTCGCCATCCGCGATGACCTCGACAAGACTGCGCCGCGCGCCATGTGCGTGCTGCGTCCGCTGAAGGTCACCGTCACCACCTGGGCCGAAGGGCAGGTGCAGGATCTCACCCTGCCGCGCCACCCCAAGGACGAAGCACTGGGCAGCCGCGTGATCCCGATGACCCGCGAGATCTATATCGACCGCGAGGATTTCAGCGAGCAGCCGCCGGCCGGCTGGAAACGGCTGGAGCCGGGCCAGGAAGTCCGCCTGCGCGGCTCCTACGTCATCCGCTGCGACGAGGCGGTGAAGGATGCGGCGGGCAACATCGTGGAACTCAAGTGTTCGCACGATGCCGACACGCTCGGCAAGAACCCGGAAGGCCGCAAGGTAAAAGGCGTGATCCACTGGGTGCCGGCCGCGCAATCGGTTGCCTGCGAAGTGCGTCTCTACGAGCGCCTGTTCACCGACCCCACGCCGGACGGGCATGACGACCGGGACTTCCTGTCGTTCATCAACCCGCATTCACTGGCGGTCATCCCGGGTGCGCGCGTCGAGCCAGCGCTGGTGAATGTGCAGCCCGAGGAGCGCTTCCAGTTCGAGCGCGAAGGCTATTTCTGCGCCGACCTGAAGGACTCGAAGCCGGGCGCGCCGGTGTTCAACCTCACCGTCACCTTGCGCGACGGTTTCACCAAGTAAACGGGTTGCCGGGCGCGAGGCTGTCTCAGCCCAGCGCCTTCTCTCCCGCCTCCAGTGTCTGCAGGATCAGCGTGTTGATCGTCATCGGGCCGACGCCGCCGGGCACGGGCGTATAGGCCGACACGCGATCAACCAGCGGCGCGAGCTG
>JBKHWN010000184.1:0-32967 GCA_046566505.1 Gammaproteobacteria bacterium | reverse complement strand
GCACCGCCGTCGATGTAGTCGAACAACTGGCGCGGCAGGCGGCACCGCGCCAGCTCCCGGTAGTCGGCGGCGGTGGCCGGGGCGAGATCGAGCGGGCGGTCGTTGCAGTGGCTCATGCGCAGGTGCTCATGGATGACTTGTGGGTCGGTGCCGTCGGCCTGAACCGGATGCATGAAGACGAAGCAACGAGAGTATCCCGCGCTTTTGTGGCGCGCAGGCTGCCTTTGTGGCAAGCGGCTGCTTTTTGGGGGGGGAGTGGACCACTGCTGTGAAAAGCAGGCCGCTTTTGTGGGGAGGGGGCCATGCCCCCGATGAGCCATGGGCCTGCTACATCGGTAATCGCCGGCATGGCCGGCTCGCTACAGGGTGGGGATTCATCGCCGGCATGGCCGGCTCACCACAGGGCTGGCAGCACGGCTCCCGCGCTGCGCATGCCGGGCCATGTCGGCACGGCATGAAGATGGTGTACAACCGCAGCACCCAACGACAAGCCCGGGAAGCCCCTCATGCGCGAGAACATCGAATTCACCAGCGAAGGCACGATCTGTCGCGGCTGGCTCGACCGCCCGGACAACGCCGCCGGCACCACGCCGCTGGTGCTGATGGCCCACGGCTTCGGCGCCACCCGCGACATGCACCTCGAACAGTACGCGCAGCGCTTCAACGCCATCGGCTGCGCGACGCTGCTCTTCGATTACCGGAATTTCGGCGCCAGCGACGGCCAGCCGCGCGCCTGGCTGGACCCGGACCGCGAGATCGCCGACTGGCAGGCCGCACTCGCTTTCGCCCGCACGCTGCCGGGCATCGACCGCCGTCGCATCGTGCTCTGGGGCACCTCCTTCGCCGGCGGACTGGTGATCAGTGTCGCCGGGCGCGACCGGCCCGCGCCGGGCGAAGCGATCGCCGCCACCATCAGCCAGTGCCCGATGCTCGACGGCCTCGCCTCCGGGCTGGAAGTCGCGCGCTATGCGGGCGTCGGCGCGCTGGCACGGCTGAGCGCCATCGGCATGGCCGATGCGGCCGGCGCGCTGCTCGGCCGCCCGCCGCGCTACATCCCCATCGTCGCGAAACCCGGCGAAGTCGGCGCCATGACCACTGCCGATGCCTGGGACGGCTACCTGAAACTGGTGACGCCCGGCTTCCGCAACGAGGTCACCGCGCGCACCACGCTCAAGGTGCCGCTGTTCCGCCCGATCCAGGACGCGCCGAACGTGAAATGTCCGGCGCTGTTCGTGGTCTGCACGAAAGACAGCGTCGCGCCGGCGGCGATCGCCGAGAAAGCCGCGGGGCGGATCCCGAAAGCCGAGGTCGTGCGTTTCCCGGTCGGCCATTTCGACGTCTATTTCGGCCCGGATTTCGAGCGCAGCGTCGGTGCGATGGAGGACTTCCTGCGCCGGCACATCGGCGCGGCTCGCTGACCGACGCCCGTGGCGAGCCGGCCATGCCGGCGATGAACCCCATCGGGGGCATGGCCCCCTCACTACAACAGCGCCGATCCCGTGGCGAGCCGGCCATGCCGGCGATAAGCCCCCCACCCGGCACGAGAACCGCAAGATGCTGAAAACCACGCGCGTCACCCACCACTCCCGCGCCATCGTGACCGGCGCCGGCAGCGGCATCGGCCGCGCCTTCGCGCTTGAACTGGCACGACGCGGCGGGCGGGTTGTCTGCGCCGACATCCACTTTGCCTCGGCACAGGAAACGGCACGATTGATCGGCGACGTTGCGCTCGCCTGTCCTGTCGACGTCACCGACGCCGACGCCGTCGAAGCGCTGGCCGACAACGCCGAGGAATGGTTCGGCTCGCCGGCCGACCTGGTGGTGAACAACGCCGGCGTCGCCGGTGGCGACCGCATCGGCGATTTCCCGCTCGCCGACTGGCACTGGATCATGAACGTCAACCTGTGGGGCGTGATCCACGGTTGTCACGTCCACGCACCGCGCATGCGCCGCGCGGGACGCGGCGCGATCCTCAACGTCGCCTCTTCGGCTTCCTTTCTCGCGCTGCCCGGCATTGCGCCGTACAACGTCAGCAAGGCCGGCGTGCTGTCGCTGAGCGAAACGCTGGCGGCGGAACTGGCCGGCAGCGGCGTGCGCGTCGGCGTGCTGTGCCCGACGCTGGTGAAAACCAGCATCACCCAGAGCGCGCGCACCGGGCAGACGCCACCCGGGCACCTGGCGCTGGTCGACAAGCTCATGGCCCGCGTCGGCATGACGCCGGAAGACGCCGTGCAACAGGCGCTGGATGGCCTCGATCGCGACCGCTTCTACCTGGTGCCGCAACTGGACGCGCGCCTGTTCTGGCACCTCAAGCGCCACACCCCGCGCCTGCACACGCGCCTCATGGGCGCGCTCGACCGGCTGACCGCCGCCCGGTACGGCAGGCGCGACTGAAATCGCCGGCATGGCCGGCTCTCCACCGGATCGGCGCTGTTGTGGGGAGGGGGCCATGCCCCCGATGGGCCATGAATCTGCTGCATCACTGATCGCCGGCATGGCCGGCTCGCCACGCATCAGGTGCGCCCCGCGTTGTCTGACCATCGTGCCCATGGCGGCACGGCGTGCCGGTATGATCCGCCGTGACCGACTGGTTCTGCCCTGCTCCCGGTCCCGCCCGACCCAATAATCCCCGGAGTTTTCCATGTCCCGACTGATCCTCGTCACCGGTGCCACCGGCGCCCAGGGCGGCGCGCTGGTGCCGTTGCTGCTGGAAAAAGGTTTCGCCGTGCGCGCGCTCACCCGCAACCCGGACAAGCGCGCCGGCCGCGCGCTCGCCGCACAGGGCTGCGAAGTGGTCGCCGGCGACCTCGACGACGAGGCCTCGCTCGAACGCGCCTGCGCCGGTGTCTACGGCGTGTTCTCGGTCCAGAACTTCTGGGAGAAGGGCGTCGGCTACCAGCGCGAAATCGACCAGGGCTGCAAGCTGGCGCGCGCCGCGAAGAAAGCCGGCGTGCAGCATTTCCTGCAGACCTCGGTCGCCAACTGCGACAACGCCGAAGGCGTGATGCACTTCCTGAGCAAGTACGAGATCGAGAAGTACATCGACTCGCTGGGTCTGCCGCGCACCTTCCTGCGCGAAGTGTTCTTCCTCGAAAACTTCACGCAGCCGGTGATGACTTCCGGCGCCAAGCAGGCGATGGACCCGTACTGGGTGCTGCCGACCATCTGCGCGATGCTCGACGAGGACACCCGTTTCCACATGGTCGCCGTCGAGGACATCGCCTGGTTCGCCGCCGACGTGTTCGCGCACCCGGAGGAATTCCTCGGCAAGTCGCTGGACATCGCCAGCGATTCACTGACACCGGCCGAGATGCGGGCAATCTACAAAAAGGTCACCGGCAAGCGCGTGCTGCCGATTGCGAAGTGGGCGATGCGGCTTGGACTGCGTTTCGTCAACCCGGAATCCGCGCGCCAGTTCCGCTGGAACAACAGCATCGGCTGGCACTTCGACCTGGCGCCGCTGCAGAAGCGGCACCCGGACATCATGACCTTCGAGAAATTCCTGCGCCGGCATTACGCGGAAAAACGCTGAAGGGTCGGCGCGGGAAACGCCCTCACCCGGCGCTGCGCGCCACCCTCTCCCGCCAGCGGGAGAGGGAAAACCTTGAGCTCCCCTCTCCCCTGCGGGGGAGGGAAAACCTTGAGCTCCCCCCTCCCCTGCGGGGGAGGGAAAACCTTGAGCTCCCCTCTCCCCTGCGGGAGAGGGAAAACCTTGAGCTCCCCTCTCCCCTACGGGGAGAGGGGCCGGGGGAGAGGGTCTCCCCGCCTGCACACCACCCGATCAATACTTCCGCAACGACCCCGCCGCGCGCGCCATGAAATCCGTCATCCAGCGGCGCGTGACAAAACGCGGCATCCAGGCCAGCGCCTTGTTGCCGGCGCCGGGCACCACGTACCTTGACTGCCCCACACGCGATAGCGACAGCGCCACCACCTCATCCGGCGACATCTGCTTGCGGATATGCAGCCCCGCGACGTCACTGAACTCGGTCTGCGTCGCACCCGGGCACAGCGCCATAACGCTGACACCGGCCGGCTCCAGCTCGCGCGCCAGCCCCTCGGCCAGCATCAGGTCGTAACCCTTGGTCGCCGCGTAGTTGGCCATGCGCGGCACCGGCATGTGGCCGAGGATCGACGACAGGAAAATGATCGCGCCGTTGCCGCGCGCCTTCATCGCCGCCGCGTAGTGGTGCGTCAGCAACAGCGGCGCACGGCAGTTCAGGTGCAGCATCTCCAGTTCACGCGCGATATCGTTTTCCAGGAAGCGTCCGGACAAGCCGAACCCGGCGTTGTTGACCAGTACCGACACGGTGATGTCGTGCGTCAGCTCCGCCAGCGCCGGCAGGAAATCCTCACGGGCCAAGTCCAGCGGCGCAATGCGCGCCTGGATGCCGTGTTCCTTCACCAGCGACTGCGCCAGTTCACGCAGTTTGTCCTCGCGCCTCGCGACCAGCAGCAGGTTGATTTTCTTCGCCGCCAGTTGCCGCGCGAACACCTCGCCAATGCCCGAGGAGGCACCGGTGACCAGCGCCCAGTCGCCGGCGTAATCGTCGATTCGCTTCATGCGCGACACTCCCGGAGAAACATCACTGCGGCACGCGGGCGACGACGAAACTGGTCATGCCGCCCTTGCAGTGGAAGATGCTGGTTTCGTAGCCGGCCTGCCGCGCAAAGCCCGCGACTTCCTCGGTCGTCCACAACGGATGCGATTCCCCGAGCATCGAGTCCATCAGTGCGCTGGTCGCACCCATCCACGGCGCCATCGTGAAATTGTCGGCAAAAGGTTCCCAGAGGATGACCCAGCCGCCGGGGCCGATGACTTTCTTGGATTTCTCCAGGTAATCGATGCCGTGCTGCGGACCGCAGTAGGCGAACTTGCGGATCAGGAAGATCAGTTCGTATTTTTCAACCTGGCCCCAGCGGTCGGTGGTGGCATCACCGGTGTTGACGATCACCTCGCGTGGCTGCTTGCAGTCGTAGGCCTTCAGCGCGGTCGGCAGGTGGTCGATCAACTGCTGCAGGCAGGACACCGTCAGGTCGACCTGCGGGTACTTCTTCATCACCGCCGCCGCCGCACTGATGCCGACCACGCCGCAGATCATGTTGCGCACGTTCGACAGGTCGAGCGTGTCCACCAGCTCGGCCACCGGCGCGGCGAGCATGGTGGTCGTCGTCTCGATGTAGTTGCCGATCAGCGGGTTGTCTCGGTTGTAGACCTTGAGCATCGGGTGACCATCGTCGGCGCCCTTCTGCATGATCTGGCCGAGGTCGGCCCAGTACTTCCAGCTGCCGGTCATGAAGTCGACCATGCTGCGCAGCGACGCCCAGCGGTTGGTCGGCGACCAGCGCTCGCCGAGGTACAGCCGGTTGGCGACGCCGGTGTTGGCGTAGGTCGCATGACCCTGTGTGTCGCGCTGCACGTTGATCAGGCCGGCAGTAGCCACCGCGTCCATCAGCACCTGCGCCGCCTCCGTCGTCATGTTCAGGTGGTCGGCGGCGGCCTTGAGCGAACGCGGCTCGCGCAGGAAGGTGAACAGGTCGAGCTGCGTCGCGGCCATCACCGCCGCCGCGGTCTGGTAGCCGGACAGCATGCGCATGAACGCCAGCGCATCGAGCTGGCTGGCCATCTTCTTCGGCAGCGGCACCAGTTCGCCGCCGGCCTGGATCAGGTGCAGGGTGGCCTTGCCCAGACGCGTCTTGAAACTCATGGGGGGTCTTCTCCGTTATTGAGCGTGCTCAATGAGCATGCTCAAATAGGCCCGGCGTGTCCATGACCGCTATGCTGCCGGCCGACCGGCGGCAGTGCCGCACGCCCGAGGAGTCAGTTCCGTGGCCACACCGAAAACCCGTCCGGCAAAGACCGGCACTCAGACCGGCACTTTGGCCAGCACCCAGGCCGGCGACGCGCGCGCCAAGGCACGGCCAGAAGCGGCAGCGTCCCGGGTCGGGCAGCCCCGGCCAGGCCGCAGCCGGCAGAAAGAGGAAACCGCCGCCGGCATCCTGCAGGCGGCGCGCGAACTCTTTGCCGAACTCGGTTACGAGGCGACCACCACCCGCGCCATTGCCGAACGCGCCGGGGTCGCCGTGGGCACGGTGTTTGCGCATTACCCGGACAAGAACCACCTGCTGGGTGAAACGCTGCGCGCGGAGATCCAGCAGGTGCTGGCGCAGACGATGGCCAGCGTGCCGGCAAAAAAATCACTGGAAGACCGGCTGGTGCACCTGAGCGCCGGGCTGCTGACCTACTACGTCGAGCAGCGGCAACTGTCACGCGAGCTGATCCGCCACGCGACCTTCCAGGAAGGCGAGGAAGCCGATGCCTTCAATCGGCAGATGCGTGATTTCGTCGGGGTGTGTCGCCAACAGATCGAGGCGGCGATCAAGGCCGGCGAATTGCCCGCCGGCTGCGATGCTGGCGCGCTGGCCCGCTGCTATCTCTCGTTCCACTTCTACGTGGTGAATGCCTGCCTGCGCGGCGAACCGATCACCGCGAAGGAGGCGGTGCGCCAGTTGCGGGCACTGGTGCGCACGCTGCTGGCGGGGTACACCCGCTGAGGTAGAGAGCCGGCCATGCCGGCAATTACCCCCCCCTGTGGCGAGCCGGCCATGCCGGCGATCAGTCCGCAGCAGACCCTTGCCCATCGGGGGCATGGCCCCCTCACCACAAAACCATCGGCTCCTGTAGCGAGCCGGCCATGCCGGCAATTACCCCACTGTGGCGAGCCGGCCATGCCGGCGATCAACGCTCCAGTATCGCCACCACGCCCTGCCCACCCGCCGCACAAATCGAGATCAGTGCGCGACCCGACCCCTTCGCGTCGAGCAACTTCGCCGCATTGGCGATGATCCGGCCACCGGTGGCCGCAAACGGGTGACCCGCCGCCAGCGACGAACCCTTCACGTTCAGCTTCGCGCGATCGATGCTGCCCAGCGCCTTCTTCAGGCCCAGTTTTTCCTTGCAGAACTGGTCGCTCTCCCAGGCCGCCAGCGTCGCCAGCACCTGCGAGGCGAACGCCTCGTGGATCTCGTAGAAGTCGAAGTCCTGCAGCGTGAGCTTGTTGCGCGCCAGCAGGCGCGGCACGGCATAGGCCGGCGCCATCAGCAGCCCTTCCTTGCGACCGCCCTTGCCGGTGAAATCCACCGCCGCGGTCTCACCATCGACGAAATAAGCCAGCGGCTTGAGGCCCTTTTTCTTCGCCCAGTCCTCGCTGCCCAGCAACACCGCGGAAGCACCGTCGGTGAGCGGCGTCGAATTGGCCGCGGTCATCGTGCCGTCGGCACCGCCGAAGCAGGGCTTGAGCGAAGCGAGTTTCTCCATCTTCGAGTCGCCGCGCATGTTGTTGTCCTTGTCCAGTCCCTTGAAGGGGGTGACCAGGTCCTTCTGCCAGCCGTCGGCGTAGCTCTTCGCCAGGTTGTGGTGCGAGGCCAGCGCCAGTTCGTCCTGCGCCTGGCGGGCAATGCCCCACTCCTTCGCCGTGATCGCCGCGTGGTCGCCCATCGCCAGGCCGGTGCGCGGCTCGCCGTTCTTCGGGATGTCCGGCTTGAACCAGTCGATCGACAGCAGGCTGAGCGCCTTCTTCGCTTTCTCCTGGTTGGTCTTCTGCGCGTTGATCACCATCAACTGGCGGCGCAGCGAATCGTTGAGGCCGATCGGTGCATCGGAGGTGGTGTCGACGCCGCCGGCGATCGCGCAATCGATCTGGCCGAGCGCGATCTTGTTGGCGACGAGGATCGCGGCCTCAAGGCCGGTGCCGCACGCCTGCTGCACGTCATAGGCCGGCGTGTGCGGATCGAGCGTGGTACCGAGTACCGACTCGCGCACCAGGTTGAAATCGCGCGAGTGCTTCATCACCGCGCCACCGGCAACCTCACCCATGCGCTCGCCCTTCAGGTTGCAGCGGTCGACCAGGCCCTGGATGGCCGCAGTCAGCATGTCCTGGTTGCTCACGCCCAGGTAGACGCCGTTGGAACGTGCAAACGGAATGCGGTTGCCGCCCAGAATGGCAACGCGACGAATCTGGCTCATGCTCGATCTCCTCGTATGGGAACCGCTGGATGAAAACGGGTGGGCCGGTGGATGCAGAAGGCTTGCGCCACCGTCGTTCGTCAGGCGTCCTTCGTATCGTGGACGGCGTAACGGCCGACACCTCCCCGGTGCGGCGGCAGGATAACCGGCGGCGCCGGCAGCGGATTGGCCTCGCTGCCGGCAACACGGTCCAGCGGGTCAATAGTGACCGCGAAGTCAGGCCTTACCATGCACGCCGCCCGTGAAGGCGTTGCCCGGCGTTACCGGCGCGCGCCCCATCTTCCCGTCCACGATGCACGCCCCCAGGAGCTCACCATGGATCGCTATACCTCGTTCGCCAACTCGTCGCTCGGCCGTTCGCTGCTTTCTTCGCTGGGCATGCCCACGCCAGTGCCGCTTGATCGCCATGACCCTGCACAAAAAACGTTGATCAACGGCGGCGTGCTGTTCGGCACGATGCAGAACGGGCCGGTCGCCGCCGCCGTGGCGCGCGTGCTGAAGGAAGGTGGCGTCGATGCCTGGGTCTATGCCGAAGGCGGCGAACAGGCAAAAGCCGCGCTGGGCAAAGCGAAGACGTGGGACGGGCAGCCGGAATCCGAACAGAAATTCAAGGGACTGGTGTTTGATGCCAGCGGCATCGACAACAGCACCGGGCTGAAGGCGCTGTGGGCGTTTTTCCACCCGGTGGTCAAAAAGCTCGGCGCCTGCTCGCGCATCGTCGTCATCGGCCGGCCACCGGAACAGTGCAAATCCCCGAAGGCGGCGACCGCGCAGCGTGCGCTCGAAGGCCTGACCCGGGCGCTGGGCAAGGAAATCAAGCGTGGCGGCACCGCGCAACTCCTCTACGTCGCCGAAGGTGCCGAGGCCAACCTCGATTCCTCGCTGCGTTTCTTCCTGTCGCCGAAATCGGCCTATGTGAGCGCGCAGGTCGTGCGCATCGGCGCAGCCGGCGACGTCAAGGTCGACTGGGCGAAGCCGCTGGCCGGCAAGGTGGCGCTGGTTACCGGTGCCTCGCGCGGCATCGGCGAAGCCATTGCCGGCGTGCTGGCGCGTGACGGCGCCCATGTCATCTGCCTGGACATACCGCAGGCCGGCGCCGACCTGAAAACCGTGGCCGAGCGCATCGGCGGCTCGACGCTGGCGCTGGACATCACCGATCCGGCCGCACCGTCCACCATCGCCGACTTCGTGAACAAGACGCACGGCGGCCTGGACATCATCGTGCACAACGCCGGTGTCACCCGCGACAAGATGCTGGGCAACATGCCGGACAAGTTCTGGAACATGGTGATCGACATCAACCTGTCCAGCGAGGAGCGCATCAACGACGCGCTGCTCGAAGCCGGCGCCATCAAGGCCAACGGCCGCGTCATCTGCGTCAGCTCCATCTCCGGCATTGCCGGGAACCTCGGCCAGACCAACTACGCGGTGTCCAAGGCCGGCGTGATCGGCATGGTGCAATCCATGGCGCCGGTGCTGAAAAAGCAGGACATCACCATCAACGCCGTGGCACCGGGCTTCATCGAGACGCAGATGACAGCCGCCATCCCGTTCACCATCCGCGAGGCCGGCCGCCGCATGAACTCCATGAACCAGGGCGGCCTCCCGGTGGACGTCGCCGAGACCATCGCCTGGTACGCCAACCCGGCCAGCAACGGAGTCACCGGCCAGGTGGTGCGTGTCTGCGGACAATCGCTGATCGGCGCCTGACGCATACCGGTGTACGCCTGCAGTGGTAACGTCAGGCGTACACCGGCACACATTTCACACCCAAGGGACTACCGCGGAGCCGATCATGACGAAAGCGAAATCCACCGCTGAAAAGCTGCTCGACGCGCACGTGAAGTTCATGGTCGAGCAGCTCACCGGCGACAACCTGCGCACCAATATCGAAGAAGAACTCGACCACGCGCTGGAAGCCGCCGAGAAGA
The DNA here is from genome assembly GCA_046566505.1 of Gammaproteobacteria bacterium. Classification (GTDB taxonomy): domain Bacteria; phylum Pseudomonadota; class Gammaproteobacteria; order Pseudomonadales; family JADFDG01; genus JADFDG01. The sequence goes on along the minus strand of JBKHWN010000184.1, from coordinate 23,010 downwards.
TTTCGCTGAACGAGTCGGTCACCCGCCAGCAAATCAAGGACACGGTCCGCACCTACGCCGTCGAGCTCGACCTGCACGGCGCCATCCCGGAGCTGACCGGCGATGTGGCGCGTGCCCTGTACGAGCACGGCATCCACGACCGCACCGCCTTCAGCGACCTGATGACCGACCAGCAGTTCATCGACATCCTGGACCAGGCGCTCGCGATGAAGGACCTGCGCGAGAAGGTCATCAAGCGCTCCATCGGCAACCCACTGTTCGCCGCGCTGGCCTCGGACGTGCTCTACAACGGCATCAAGGGCTACATCTCCGACAACCCGCTGACCAAGAACAGCAAGATGGCCGCCTCGGCGCTCAGCATCGGCAAGTCGCTGATGAGCAGGGCAACGCCGGGCCTGGAACAGACCATCGAGGACGGCGTCAAGCGCTACATCGCCGGCAACATCAAGTCGACGCAGCGGCAGACCGAGAAATTCCTGCGCGACCGCATCGATGACGATTCCCTGCGCGACCGTGCGATCGAGATGTGGGACGAGAACAAGGATCACAAGGTATCCGTCTTCCGCGACTACATTTCCGGTCGCGACGTGGAAGAGGCCTTCGTCACCGGCTATGAGTTCTGGCGCAAGCTGCGCCGCACAGAGTACTACTGGACGACCATCGAGACCGGCATCGACGCCTTCTTCGACAAGTACGGTGACACACCGCTGCGCACCATCCTCGACGAGGTCGGTGTGCACCGCGAGATCATCATGGACGAGGCCATGCGCTACGCGCCGCCGGTGATCAAGATGCTGAAAAAGAAGAAGCTGCTGGAGCCGCGCATCCGCCGGCAACTGGAGAAGTTCTACCTGTCGGAAACTGCCCGCGAGATCCTGCAGGGCGAGTGACGGCACTCCCCGTCCGCCAGGCGGGCGGCGCCAGCGCCAACCCGCCGGCGGATTCCGGGCGCCGGCAGCGCCCGTGGAAAAACTACGCCCGCACGCGCCAGTGCAGCGTCAGCCCCGCCCAGTAGGGCACGATGGTGTCGCGACCGAATTCCAGCTCGGCCGGCACCTGCCAGGCCTCGCGCACCAGCGTCACCGTATCGGTGTTGCGCGGCAGGCGGTAGAAGTCCGCACCGAAATGGCTGGCGAACGCTTCCAGTTTGTCCAGCGCCTCCATTTCCTCGAAGAACTGCGCGTACAGCGGCAACGCTGCGGGCGCCGAGTAGCAGCCGGCGCAGCCACAGGCCGTTTCCTTGGCGTGCTTCGCGTGCGGTGCCGAGTCGGTGCCGAGGAAAAAGCGCGGGTTGCCGCTGACCGCCACCGCACGCAGTGCTTCCTGGTGCACGCGCCGCTTGAGTACCGGCAGGCAGTAGTGGTGCGGACGCAGGCCGCCGACGAAGAGGTCGTTGCGGTTCATCAGCAGGTGCTGCGGCGTGATCGTGGCACCGACGCCGGCCCGCGCCTCCGTCACGAACTGTGCCGCCTCGCGGGTGGTGATGTGCTCGAACACCACGCGCAGGGCCGGGAACTGCTCGATGATCGGCCGCAGGTGGCGGTCGATGAACACCGCCTCTCGGTCAAACACGTCGACCTGCGGATCGACCACCTCGCCATGCACCAGCAGCGGCAGGTCGACTTCCTCCATCGCCGCCAGCACCGGCCAGATCTTCCGCACGTCGGTGACGCCGGCGTGCGCGTTGGTGGTCGCGCCGGACGGATAGAGCTTTGCCGCGTGCACGAAGCCGCTGGCGCGCGCCTTGCGGATCTCGTCCGGCGACGTGCTGTCGGTGAGGTACAGCGTCATCAGCGGCTCGAAGCGCGCGTCGGCCGGCAACGCGTCGAGGATGCGCTGCCGGTATTCACCGGCGAGTGCCGTGGTGGTGGCCGCCGGCACCAGATTGGGCATGACGATGGCACGCGCGAACACCTGCGCGGTCGGCGTCACGGTCTGGGCCAGCACGGCGCCGTCACGCAGGTGGATGTGCCAGTCGTCGGGACGGGTAATGGTCAGGGTCTGCGTCATCGGATGGGTTCCTGGCCGGCTGCGGGTGCCGGCGGTACGGGGGCGTCGGACCGGGCAGCGGCCGGCCGCGCGGTATTGTCCACGGAATGCACGTCGCGATGTGCTCCGGCGGAAGGTGGTTCCGGATGTGCCGCGCGCTGCAGCCGGTTGGCCAGCGCCTGCCAGGCTTCATCCGCCGGCAGCGCTTCGACGAGGATGCGCCGGAAGCCGCCACCATCCAGTTCGCGCAGCACCGCATACAGTTGCGCGGCGTAGGCGTCCGGCTCGTCGGGCAGTACCCGCACCGTCGCACCGGCCACCACCGGTGTCGTACCGCGCACAACGACAGCGGTGTCGCCGCCGGCATCACGCATCGCGGCCCTCAGGGTTTCCAGCACCGGTGTGCGCGGCGCGTAGTGGCGCGGCGCACTGCCGGGCACGGCGACTTCCGCCTTGCCGATCGACACCACCGGCCCGTGCCACACCGCGCGCAGCGCTGCCGGCGACACGATCCCCGGACGCAGGATTTCCAGCCGGTCACCGACCGGCCGCACGATGGTCGATTCGATGCCGCCGGCACAAACGCCGCCATCTAGCACGCCGAGCGACGCGCCTTCGTAATCGGCCAGCACGTGTTCGGCCGACGTCGGGCTGACGTATCCGGAACGGTTGGCGCTCGGCGCGCACAGCGCGCCGCCGAAACGGCGCAGCAGTTCGCGCGCCAGCGGATGCGCCGGCACGCGCAGCGCCACCGCATCACTGCCGGCGGTTACCAGCGGCAGCACGTCCGGGCGGGCCGGCAGCACCAGCGTCAGCGGGCCGGGCCAGAAGGCGGCAAACAATTCGCGCACCGCCGGCGTGATGCCCAAGGCCCAGTCATCGGCGGCTTCGGCGTCCGGCAGGTGCACGATCAGCGGATTGCTCAGCGGCCGGCCCTTGCAGGCAAAAATCCTGCGCAGTGCCGATTCGTTGCGCGCGTCGGCCGCGAGCCCGTACACCGTCTCGGTCGGGATGGCGACGATGTCGCCGGCGCGCAGGCGCAGCAGGGTTTCATCGATATCGACGCGCACGGCACACATGCGTTACGCACCCTTCTTGCGCTTGCGGTACTCGACCGGCGTTTCGCCGACCCAGCGCTTGAACGCACGATAGAACGTGCTCGGCTCGGAAAAGCCGGTGAGATAGACGATCTGGTCGATCGATTCGTCGGTGCGCGCCAGCAGGCGACGAGCCAGCCGGCAGCGGTAGTCGGCCAGCACCTGGTTGAAACTGGTGTTGGCTTCGGTCAACCGCGTGCGCAATGCGCGCGGCTTGATGCCCAGGCGCGCGGCGACCTGCTCCAGGCTCACGTCGCCATCCTCCAGCCCCTCGCCGATGATGCGGCGCACCTCGGCCACCAGATCGCGCCGTTCCAGTTCGGCGACGCGGGCACTGGCGACCTGTTCGTGCAGCCGCAGCAACTCCGGCTCGTGGTGCGCCGACGGACGCGCCAGCACCAGCCGGTTGAACCAGATCCGGTTCTCGCTGCGCCCGAGTTCCACCGGGCAGCCGAACACGCGTTCGTACTCGGCCACCGGCGTGTCACTGCGGTGCCGGAACCAGATGCGCTCGACCTTGAAACCGCCTTCGGTCACATGCTCGAAAAAACGGATCAGGCCCATGGCGACGCACTCGACCGTGTGTCCCGGCACCCCGCCTTCCTTGCTGCCGGTGTTGCCGAACACGAGGAAACAGTCGGACGGCGTCAGTTCAAGGCGGGAACCCACGGCGTCGGACAGCAGGCGCTGGTATTTCTGCGCGCGTTTCATGCCGTCGCCAAAGGTCAGGCTGGACAGGAACAGGTAGTCGAGCACCTGCCCGCGGAACACCGGGACGTGCTCGGCCAGATGGATCCCGCAGTGCGGGTCGCCACTGACTTCCTCCACCGCGCGCCAGAACAACTGGTGCCCGGCATGCGGCGTGCGCAGACCGGTGTCGTCCAACTGGCCGGCTTCCATGCCGAGGCGGTTGAGCACGGCCTCGGCGTCCACCCCGGCGTTCTGCATCGCCTGGTAGATGAGCCGCAGCACGATCACCGCGTCGGTCAGTTCACTCATGGAGACTCCTTGGATAGCCGGCAATAGTAGTGACTGCCTGCCGGCGGCGGCAACGAAACATACGGCCCTCGCGCCGGCCATCCCTGCCGTCGCCGTCAATGAAGCAGCACCCTGCTCTCCTTATAATCCGCCGCCGGCCCCTATCCGCTTCCCGGAGTCATGCATGAGCACGCCGACGATCCGCGACCTGTCGAACCCGACCCACACCCTTACCCTGTACCGGCGCGCGCTGCTGCGCGGGAAGCACAAGGGGCCAAAGACGCTGCCGCCGATCGCGGTGCGCCTGCGCAACCAGCGGGCCGACATCGACCGCCTCGAACAGTACAACCAGGCCTGCGGCTTCCTGACCGGCCGCGACCTGCCGTCGATCTACCCGCACATCCTCGCCTTCCCGCTGCACCTGGAACTGATGACCGACGCGCGTTTCCCGTTCCCGCTGCTGGGCCTGGTCCACATCGCCAACAGCATCACCCGCCACCGCCCGCTGGGCATCAACGAGGCGATGGACATCAGCTGCCGCTTCGGGGAAATCGAACCGCACGACAAGGGCTCGGCCTTCAGCCTGATCACCGAGGTCGACGTGCAGGGCAAGCGCGTCTGGGAAAGCACCAGCACCATGCTCTACCGGCACCCGGTTCCCGGTGGTGGGGACAGGAAACCGGAGGCAACCGCCGCCGATGACATGGCCGGCGCCGAGCGCACCACCTGGAAGATCGGGGCCGACATGGGCCGACGTTACGGCCGGGCCTCCGGCGACATGAACCCGATCCACCTCTACCCGCTCACCGCGAAGGCCTTCGGCTTCCCCCGCCACATCGTCCACGGCATGTGGACCAAGGCGCACGCCGTCGCGCAGCTCTCGCCACTGTTGGGCCAGCGCCCCTACACCGTCGCCGTCGGTTTCAAGTTGCCGGTATTCCTGCCGGCCCAGGTCAGCTTCCTGCACAAGAAGGATGCCGCCGGGGTCCGTTTCGAAGTGCGGGATCGCGAGGGCGTGAAGCCGCACCTGAAGGGTGCGGTCCGGTTCCTCGACTGATTCGCTGATTACGGCAGCGCCAACCGGGCAATGCGGCGGGCAACACTCGCCAGTTGCCCGGTCATTTTCCCGGTGTTGTACGGCAAGTCGTATTTCGCGCAGATGGCGCGCACTTCCACCGCGATTTCCGCGTAGCGGTGCCCCGGCAGATCCGGGAACAGGTGGTGCTCGATCTGGTGCGAGAGATTGCCGGTGGCGATGTGCATCAGCTTGCCGCCCTCGATGTTTGCCGAGCCGAGCAACTGGCGCAGGTACCACTGTCCGCGCGTTTCATTCCTGCACTCTTCCTCGGTGAACATCACCGTGCCGTCCGGGAAGTGCCCGCAGAAGATCACGCTGAACGCCCAGACGTTGCGCACCAGGTTCGCCGTGGCATTGCCCAGCAGCACCGGCAGGAAGAACGGGCCGGCCAGCGCCGGGAACAACAGGTAGTCCTTCGTCACCTGCCGGCGGGCTTTTTTCCAGAAGAACTTCAGCTCCTCCAGCGCCTGCTCGCGTGATTTCTCGCCGCTCAGCACCTTCTCGGTCTCGATGTCGTGCAGGCCGACGCCCCACTGGAACAGCAGCGCCAGCGCCAGCGCATAGGCCGGGTTGCCCAGGTATTTCGGCTCCCAGGGCTGCTCCTCGGCCATGCGCAGGATGCCGTAGCCGACGTCACGGTCCTTGCCGACGATGTTGGTGAACGTGTGGTGCATGTAGTTGTGCGAATGCCGCCAGGTATCGCCCGGACAGACGGTGTCCCAGTCGTACCGGTTGCCGTTGATCGACGGGTCCTTCATGAAGTCGTACTGGCCGTGCATCACGTTGTGGCCGATCTCCATGTTCTCCAGGACCTTGGACACCGACAGCAACGCGGTTCCGGCCAGCCACGCCGGCGGCAACAGCCCGGCAAACAGCAGTGCGCGGCCACCCACCTCGCAGCGACGCTGGAACTTCATGAGGTTCCGGATGTACTTCGCGTCGCGCTCGCCGAGATCGGCAATCACTCGCTCGCGGATCGCATCCAGCTCGCGGCCGAACGCTTCGATTTTTTCCGGCGTCATGTGGGGGAAGGCGCGGGTGACGCCGGCGGCCTGACCAATGGCTTGGTCGATGGCGGTATTGGCAATGGTCATCGTTGTCTCCTGGTGGATTCCGTTCAGATTTTCAGTGTCACGTCGCCCAGCGGGACGCTGACACACAACTGGATGTCGTCGTTCGGCTCGGTCGACAGTTCACCGGTCAGCACGTTGCGGGTGACACCGCTTTCCTTGGTGCACTTGCAGGCCATGCAGATACCCATGCGGCAACCGGAATCGGGATTGAGGCCTGCGGCTTCCGCCTGTTCCAGCAGGGTGCGGCCGTCGCTCTTCACATAGCGCTCGGCACGGGCAAAACGCACCTCGCCACCGATCGCGTCAGCTTCGACCGCCGGGGTCTGTGCCACGAACTGCTCGACGTGGAGTTTTTTCATCAGGCCACGTGCATCGAGTTCGGCACGCACACCGTCGATCAGCCCCTGCGGGCCGCAGACGAACACCTCGGCGTCGCTCGCTGCCAGATGCGGGGCGACGGCATCCAGGTGTGCCGCGGTGAAATGGCCACCGAAATCCTCGCCGTCCGGCGTACAGCGGGTGACCGCGAAGCGAACCTTGAGGTTGGGGTGCTTGTCGGCGAGGTCGACCAGCTCGCCGCCGAAGATCACGTCGTCATAGCTCGCGGCGTAATGCAGCACCGTGATCTGGCCGGCATAGCGCTGGTCGAGCAACGTACGGACCATGGCCATGTTCGGGGTGATGCCGCTGCCGCCACTGACCAGCACCAGGTGCGTCGGCCAGTCCTCCGGCAGGCAGTAGTCGCCTTCGGCCTGGCTCAGGGTGAGCACCATGCCCGGGCAGGCGGCCGACAGCGGGCCGGACACCTTTCCGCCGGGGATCGTGCTGACGGTAATGTCGACCAGCCCGTCGGCACGGCAGGCAGAAGAGGAAATGGAGTAGCAGCGGACGCGGTTGATGCCGTCGAGGTCCACCGCGACCCGAACGTACTGGCCGGCGCGCGCTCCCAGCCAGTTACGGTTCGGGCGCAGGCGGATGGTCGTCGCATCGGCCGTCTCGCGGACGGTCTCGACCACCTCGGCACGCACCTCATCAACCGACCACAACGGGTTGAACAGCTCCAGGTAGCGGTCGACGTGGCGCGGACTCGCCAGACCGGCGACCAGGTCGGTCGCCAGCAGGCGACGCAGCGGGTTGGGTAATCCAGGGGCTGGGCTCATGTGAAATCTCCAGGCGGCGGTCAGTGGAATACTGTTCTCAGTGAACAGTTGTGCACACTCTAGCCGCGATTTGATTTCAGTCAACACCTGTTCACTATGTTTTTTTGTGCTTTAAAAAACAGAAGGTTGCATGCTTAAATGCAGACTCATACGTTCACCCGATATCATCCCGACCAAGGACATTCACCCGCTACGGAATCTGCATGAGCATCGGGCCACGCGAAGAAAAAAAACAGAAAACGCGCCAGACGCTGCTCGATGCAGCCCTGACCTTGCTGGAGGGGGAACAGAGTTTTGCCAGCCTCAGCCTGCGCGAAGTGACCCGTGCCGCCGGCGTGGTGCCGACCGCGTTTTACCGGCACTTCCAGGACATGGACGAACTGGGCCTGGCACTGGTCGACGAGTCCTTCCACACGCTGCGCCAGATGATGCGCGCGGCGCGCGCCGGCGGCCTGCCGGCAGAGCAGATGATCCGCCGCTCGGTGGAGGCCTTCGTGGCGCACGTACGGCGCAACCGGCAGCACTTCAGTTTCCTGGTACGCGAACGCGCCGGCGGGCGCAGCTCGGTGCGCAATGCGATCCGCACGGAAATCCGCCTGTTCGTCAGCGAACTGGCCACCGATCTGGGACGTTTTCCGCAACTGAACGCCTGGCCGACGGAAGACCTGCAGATGATGGCGTCACTGATCGTCGGCACGATGGTGAACGCGATCCTGGACATCCTCGACCTGCCGAATGCGCGGCCCGAAGACGAGCAGGCCATGGTCAGGCTGCTGGAGAAGCAATTGAGGCTGGTCGTGCTGGGCGCCCGGCAGTGGAAAAGCGCCGAAGGGCGCGTGCCGGGCTGAAGGATCGCGCGATATTTCCGGCGCCGGCGCGACGCTCAGCCCCAGCGCCGCACCCTGCCGGTATCCACGTGCACGAACTGCTGGCCGGGGTAGAAACCTACCCCGCCACACTGCAGTTCCCAGGCCGCATCGCGAACCTTCGCCAGGTCGCGGCCGGGAATGCGGATATCCATCGCGATTCCGTCCATGTGCAAGCTGCGCCTGGCCACGCCACCACCACCGGTCTTGCGCAGCAGTTCGTTGGTCTGCGGCGAGCGGTAACCGGAAATGATGTGCACCGGGCCCTGGCTGTCGACGGCACGGGCGACGTCATGGACCAGGTTGATCAGGCCACGCGACATGGGCGCAGCCTGATTGGCACGGTGGTCACGCAGGATGAAGTCGATCTCGGCCAGCGCGTCATCGTGATAGACACCCTGCTCGAAGTAGGTCACGTCGAGCGTTTCCGAGGTGTGCGTGTTGAACAACCGCAGGCGGCGATACGCCGGCGCGCTGGCCGGGTGCACCGTGGCACTGGCCAGCCCGGGCAGCAACAGTGCACCGCCGGCCATGAGTGAGGCGCCAAGGAAGGCACGTCGGGATTGCTGGATCATGCGGAACCTTTCCTCGCTTCAGGGTGCGCCGGCATGGAACCCGCACCACAAAGATCTGCTTTCTTCGATTATGGGTCTCATCCCGGCCCCCATCCGTGACGACTGCCACATTCGGGGATAAGCACTTTCCCCCAAACCGGGGGAGTCCGGACGACTGCGCGCAGCCTAAAGGCCCGACGGTGCCCGGGGCCACCCGGGGTGGGCCGGGCGGGTACGACTACAGGACAGGCGGCAAAGATCCGCCACAGCAAGCGGAGCAACCGGGAGATCCCGCGCACCGGCCGGCACAGGCCCGTTGCCCGTTTTCCCCGTTCCACGGCCCGGGTGCGGCCAGTACACTGTGCGCCGCTTTTTGCCCCCCACCCTGAGCACCGAACCTTTCATGAACCGCTTCAACCCCGCTCCGCACATCGCCGCCTTCATCTTCCTGAGCCGCTGGCTGCAGGCGCCGCTGTACCTCGGCCTGATCGTGGCCCAGGGCGTCTACGTCGTGAAGTTCATGGCGGAACTGTGGCACCTGGTACACGGCTTCGGGACGCTGTCGCACACCGACATCCTGCTGATGGTGCTCGGCCTGATCGACGTGGTGATGATCGCCAACCTGCTGATCATGGTGATTCTCGGCGGCTACGAGATCTTCGTTTCGCGCCTGCATATCGAGAAACACCCGGACCAGCCGGACTGGCTGAACCATGTCGACGCCGGCATGCTGAAAGTGAAACTGGCGATGAGCCTGATCGGCATCTCGTCCATCCACCTGCTGCGTTCGTTCATCGATGCCGGCAACCTCAGCGAGCACCAGTTGAAGTGGGAAGTGATCATCCACTGCGTACTGGTCGGCTCTGCCGTGTTCCTCGCCATCACCGACCGGCTGATGATGTCCATCCCTGCGGCGAAAGTGCACGGCAAGACTGCAAACGGCGAGACTCACTGAGCTGGCCATGGGTTCCCGCCCCGACAGCGACGACTACCGGGCGATCTTCCTCGCCGGCGCGCCGTTGCTCGACGTGCGCGCGCCGGTGGAATTCTCTGCGGGCGCGTTTCCCGGCGCGGAGAACGCCGGCATCCTCGATGATGAGGAACGTGCGCAAGTCGGCACCACCTACAAGCAGCGCGGGCAGGACGCGGCCATCGCGCTCGGCCACCAACTGGTCAGTGGCGCCACCAGGGCCGAACGCATCGCGCGCTGGGCGGAATTTGCCCGGCAGCATCCTGATGGCTACCTCTACTGCTTCCGCGGCGGGCTGCGCTCGCAGACGGCGCGTCAGTGGCTGCGTGAAGCCGGCGTCGACTACCCGCTCATCAAGGGCGGCTACAAGGCGATGCGCCAGTTCCTGCTTGCCGAGCTGGAGCGGCAGTCCAGGCAGGCGAACATCGGCATCGTCGGCGGCCGCACCGGCAGCGGCAAGACACGGGTCGTGCGGGCACTGCACCGCGCGATCGACCTGGAAGGCCTGGCACATCACCGCGGCTCCAGTTTCGGCCGGCTGCCCGGCGGCCAGCCGACGCAGATCGATTTCGAGAACGCGCTGGCCGTCGAGCTGCTGCGGCTCAGCGCCGGCAACGACGCGCGCATCTGGCTGGAAGACGAATCGCGGCTGATCGGCCGCTGCGCCATACCGCTGAACTTCCGCCCGCGCATGGAAGAGGCGCCGATCGCCCTGGTCGAGGAACCGATGGACGCCCGGGTGCAGGTGGTGCTCGAGGATTACGTCATCGACCTGCTGCCGCTGTACGAGCAGGCCGAAGGCGAAGCCGGGTTCGCGCTGTTTGCCGCCAACCTGCTGTCCAGCCTGGATCGCGTGCAGAAACGCCTCGGCGGCCTGATGCATCGCAAGGCGCGTGACAGCATGGAGCAGGCACTGGCGACCCAACGTGCCAGCGGCGATGTCGAACTGCATCGCGGCTGGATCGAATTGCTGCTCACCCACTACTACGACCCGATGTACGACTGGCAACTCTCGAAAAAGCGCGGCGACATCCTGTTCCGCGGACGGCGTGACGAGGTGATCGACTGGATCAATAGCCGGCACTGACCGACGAACGAATCAGGGGAATCCTCCCCGATCCTGGCGCGCCATTGAACCGCGCCATGCACAACCCGAAGCGCCACTCCCCATTGAAAGGAGCACACGCATGACACTCAAGGCCCGCCTTATCGCGGCATTCGCCGCTGTTTTCCTGTCCACCGCTGCCGTCGCCGGCCCGGTGTTCACCTTCACCGCCATCCCGGACGAAGACGAGTCGCGACTGAAGGAACGCTTCACCAAGGTCGCCGATTACCTCGGCAAGCAACTGGGGGTCGAGACGAAATTCGTCCCGGTGAAGTCCTATCCCGCCGCCGTCACCGCCTTCCGCAACAACGAGGTGCAGCTCGCCTGGTTCGGCGGCCTGACCGGCGTGCAGGCGCGTCGCGCCGTCCCGGGCTCGCAGGCCATCGCCCAGGGCGCCGAGGACGCCGCCTTCGTCAGCTACTTCGTTGCCAACGCCGCGACCGGCCTCAAGCCGTCGAAGGATTTCCCGAAAGGCATTGCCGGCAAGTCCTTCACTTTCGGCGCCAAGACCTCGACCAGCGGCCGGCTGATGCCGGAGTTCTACGTGCGCGAGCACCTGAAGCAGGCGCCGGAGCAGGCGTTCTCGCGCGTTGGCTTCAGTGGCGACCATTCGAAGACGCTGGAAATGGTGCAGGCCGGCGCCTACGACATCGGCGTGCTGAACTACGCCGTGTACAAGAACGAGGTCCAGGCCGGGAAAATCGATCCGGCGAAAGTGATCGTGCTCTGGGAAACGCCGGCCTACCCGGACTACCAGTGGACGGTGCGAGGCGACGCGGACAAGCAGTTTGGTGCCGGCTTCACGCTGAAACTGACCCGGGCACTGCTGGCGATGAACGACAAGGCACTGCTCGATTCGTTTGAGCGCACGAAGTTCATCCCCGCCGCGAACAGCTACTACGCGCCGATCGAGGACACCGCGAAGTCCATCGGCCTGCTGGACGACTGATGTTCCGCCTCGACAACCGGACGGTGAGTTACGCGGGCAAGCCCGTGCTCATCGGCATCTCGCTCGCCATCTCGGCGGGCGAGAAGGTCGCGCTGGTCGGCGAAAGCGGAGCCGGCAAGTCCACCGTGCTGCGGTTGCTGCGCGAGCAGCAGCCGTCGGCCGTGGCCTGGTGTCCGCAGGCACAGGGACTCGTGCCCGTGCTCAGCGTGTTCCACAACATCTACATGGGCCGGCTCGACCGGCACTCCGCGTTCTACAACCTGGGCAACTTGTTGTCACCGCGCGCACGGGACGTCATCGCCGTGCGCGCGGTCACCGGCACGCTGGGACTCGACGAAAAACTCTGGACCTCGGTCGACCGCCTCTCCGGCGGCCAGCAGCAGCGCGTCGCCGTTGGCCGGGCACTGTTTGCGGCACGGCCGGTATTCCTCGGCGACGAACCGGTGTCCGCCGTCGACGAATACCAGGCGCGCGACATCGTCCGTGCCATCCACGACGCGCACGACACCGTGGTGCTTGCCCTGCACGACATCGAACTGGCGCTCTCCACCTGCGACCGCATCATCGGCCTGAAGCACGGCAAGGTCGCGCTGGATGCGCCGTCGGCCGCGCTGACGCCGCACGAGCTCGCCCCGCTGTACCGGCACCCCGCCGCGTGATCCGCCGATGACCGCACCGATAACCGCACCCGTGCTCGACACCACTGCCGCGCCGCTGCGACGCCTGAGTTTCTGGCTGGCACTCATCGCGCTGGCGTTGCTGCCGCTGTCGGACCTGGCCATCACCACCCTCGATCCCCGGGATGTCCTCGCACCCATGCTGCACGGCGCGGTCACGCCCTCGTTCGGCAATGTCGAGGACCTCTGGCATGCGCTGGCGGCCACCCTCGCCTTCGGCCTGCAGGGCGTGGCGCTCGGCGCGCTGGGTGGTTTCCTGCTGTCGTTCGCCCTGCACTGGCGCGCGGTGCGCGTGTTCTGCGCCTTCATCCGCGCCGTCCACGAACTGTTCTGGGCGCTGCTTTTTCTGCAGGTATTCGGCCTGTCGCCGCTCACCGGCCTGCTCGCCATCGCGATCCCGTATGCCGGCACCTTCGCGCGCGTGTACAAAGAGTTGATGGACGAGTCCGACCCACAGGCCGCCGACGCACTGCCGTTCGGCACCGGCCATCTTTCCGCGCTGCTGTACACGCGGCTGGCCAGCGCCTGGCCGCACCTCGTCGCCTACACCTCGTACCGCACCGAATGTGCGCTGCGCTCCTCGGCGGTGCTCGGTTTCATCGGCCTGCCGACACTCGGCTACCACCTGGAAACCGCGTTCAAGCAGGGCGACTACAGCGGCGCCGCCGCCCTGCTCTACCTGTTCTTCGCGGTGATCGCCACGTTGCGCTTCTGGCTGCGAAAGCCGCTGGTGCCGCTCTGGCTGCTGGCAGCCGTGGCCTACCTGCCACCCGTGGCGCGCATCGATACCGACGCGATCACTCGCTTCCTCACCGAGGACATTGTCCCAACTCCACTGCGCAACGGCGACCTTGCGGCCGGCGACAGCTGGCAGCGTTTCGGTGCCTGGCTGTGGCGACTGTTCGATACGCAGATACTGCCGGGGACTGCCGACACCCTGCTGATCGGCGGCGTGTCGCTGGTCGTGACCGGACTCTTCGCCCTGCTGCTGTTCCCGCTGATCTCGCCGCTGTTCGGCAACCGCGCCTCCCGCGCCGGCGGCCACGGCCTGCTGATCGCGCTGCGCTCGACGCCGGAATATGTGCTGGCGTTCATCGGCCTGTTGCTGGTGGGTCCGTCGGCATTGCCGGCGATCGCCGCACTGTCGCTGCACAACGGCGCCATCATCGCCCACCTCATGGGCCGCTGGACGGCGACGCTCACCCTGCGCGACGACGCGCCACGCGGCAGCGACCGCTATTTCTACGAAGTCCTGCCGCGCCTCTACCGGCAGTTCCTCGCCTTCCTGTTCTACCGCTGGGAAATCATCATGCGCGAGACGGCGATCCTCGGCATCCTCGGCATCACCACGCTCGGCTTTTACATCGACAGCGCCTTCGCCGAACTGCGTTTCGACCGCGCCCTCGTCCTCATTTTCGCCGCCGCGCTGATCAACATCGCCGCCGATCAGCTTTCACTGGCCCTCCGCGAACGCCTGCGTCTGAAGGCGACGCCGGAATCGCTCTGACAGGGCATGCGGGTGGCACGCGCTGCCCGGCAGGGGGCAGGCTCCGGCCGTCCGCGCTCCGGTTCGCTTGGACAGGCACTCCCGCCAGGGCAGTGCCCGACACGCCATGTGCCACCCCACTGCACTGCCGACCGATGCGCGCCCGCTGGTGCCTGCCGCGCGCTCAAGTCGCGCTCCCGGCCGAAGCCTGCCCCCCTGCCTGACGGGTGCGGTGCGGGTTGGACGTCGTGGTGCTCAGCGGGTTGCTATCATCCGCCGGACTTCGTAGCACCGGCCCTCGCGCAGCAACGCGATCACGCACCGACAAGGCAGTACCCGTTCCCATGTTTGAGCAGGCATTCAAGAACATCGACGACGTCCTCTGGAAAGAGGCCGGCTGTGCATCCGAGCTCGATTACACCGAGCAATCCTCCTGGCTCCTCTTCCTGAAGTACCTCGACGGCCTTGAGCAGGACCGGGCCATGCAGGCCGACCTTGAGGGCCGCAAGTACGCCTGGCTTCTCGACGAGCCTTATCGCTGGGAAGCCTGGGCCGCCCCCAAGGACAAGAGCGGCAAGCTCGACCACAACAAGGCCATGACGGGCGATGACCTTCGGGACTTCGTCGACCGCAAGCTGTTCCCGTACCTGCACGGTTTCAAGCAGAAGGCGGCCGGGCCGAACACCATCGAGTACAAGATCGGCGAGATATTCGGCGAGATCAAAAACAGGATTCAGAGCGGCTACAACCTGCGGGAGATCATCGACCACGTCGACGAACTTCGCTTCCGCTCGCAGGCAGAGAAGCACGAGCTTTCCTACCTGTACGAAGCCAAGATCAAGAACATGGGGAACGCCGGCCGTAACGGTGGCGAGTACTACACCCCGCGTCCCCTGATCCGGGCCATGATTCAGGTGACCAAGCCGAAGATCGGCGAACGCATCTACGACGGTGCTTGCGGGTCGGCGGGCTTCTTGTGCGAGAGCTTCGACTACCTGAAGTCTCAGCCCAACCTGACCACGGCTGACCTCAAGACGCTTCAGGAAAAGACCTTCTACGGGAAAGAGAAGAAGTCCCTCGCCTATGTCATCGCGATCATGAACATGATCCTGCATGGCATCGACGCACCGAACATTGTCCACACCAACACGCTGGCCGAGAACCTGGCCGACGTTCAGGAAAAGGACCGCTTCGACATCATCCTCGCCAACCCGCCGTTCGGCGGTAAGGAACGCAAAGAGATCCAGCAGAACTTCCCGATCAAGTCCGGCGAGACGGCTTTCCTTTTCCTGCAGCACTTCATCAAGATGCTGAAGGCTGGTGGGCGGGCAGCCGTCGTCATCAAGAACACCTTCCTGTCGAACACCGACAACGCGGCAGTAAGTCTCCGCAAGTTGCTGCTGGAAAGCTGCAACCTGCACACGGTGCTCGACTGCCCCGGCGGTACGTTCCAGGGGGCTGGTGTAAAGACAGTCGTACTGTTCTTCGAGAAGGGTGCTCCGACACGGAAGGTCTGGTACTACCAGCTTGACCCTGGCCGGAACATGGGAAAGACCAATCCGCTGAACGACGCCGATTTGGTTGAGTTCGTCGAATTGCAGAAGACCTTGGCTGACTCGCCGAAGAGCTGGTCCGTAGACGTCAAGGCAATCGACCAGTCGACGTTTGATCTTTCGGTCAAGAATCCGAACGGTGGCGAGGAGGTCGTACACCGCAGCCCGCAGGAGATTCTCGACGAAATTGCCGCTCTGGATGCGGAGAGTGCCGAAGTGCTGGCTGGCATCAGGGAGATGCTGGGATGACGGTTTCTTGGCCAGTTAAGCGGCTTGCAGAGGTCTGCGAGTTTCAGCGAGGCCTTACTTATAAGAAGACCGATGAGGTCGATAGCTCGGACAACGTCGTTCTCCGTGCAAATAATATTGACTTGTTGACGGGGCTTCTCGACCTATCGGATCTGAGATGCATCGACGATCGGGTTGATGTCCCCACTACAAAGCAGGTTAAAGCCGGTTGCCTGCTTGTCTGTACTGCAAGCGGCAGCAAGAGCCATCTCGGTAAGGTGGCTTACATCGACGTCGACTATGGCTATGCGTTTGGTGGATTTATGGGGCAGATATGCCCTATCGACGAGTTGCTGCCAAAGTTCTTGTACTACCGGATGATTTCTGAGGACTACAGGGAGTTCATTCAGAATCTTTCGGATGGGGCAAATATCAATAACCTGAAGTTCGACAATCTTGGAGAATTTCACGTCCCAGTCCCTGACCTGAAAGAACAGAAGCGAATCGTCGCCATCCTCGACGAAGCGTTTGAAGGCATCGCCACCGCCAAGGCCAATGCCGAGAAGAATCTGGAAAACGCGAAGGCAATTTTTGAGGGTTATTTGGACTCCACGATGGTTGGTCTTTGCCAAGGGGGACTGATGAAGCCCCTCGGAGATCTATGCAAGACAGCTGCTGGTGGCACGCCCTTGAAATCGAAAAAGGAATATTACGAAGGCGGTTCCATTCCATGGATTCTGAGTGGGGAGGTTGCTCAAGGCGAGATAACGAAGGCTGAAAAGTTCATTACCCAGGCAGGCCTTGATGGCTCGTCCGCGAAACTGTTTCCGCCAAACTCGGTTCTAGTTGCTATGTATGGAGCAACAGCTGGGCAGGTTGGCATCTTGCGGTTTGAGGCTGCGACGAATCAGGCTGTCTGCGGGATCTATCCAACTGAGATGTACCAGCCGGAGTTCCTTTTCTATTTCTTTTTACATTCGAAAAGGGCTCTGGTTGCACAGGCTGTTGGTAATGCTCAGCCCAACATCTCCCAAGAAAAGATACGCAGTACGTCCATTCCGGTCATAACAGTGACCGAACAGCTTTCCGTAGTGGAAAGGCTCCGCTCTGCTCGCGATGAAGCCTGCGAGCTAGAGGACATCTATCGACAGAAGCTCGCCGCACTTGAAGGTCTCAAGAAGTCCCTGCTCCACCACGCCTTCTCCGGTCAGCTCTAGGATGCCTGCTTCATTGCGTTGAATTAACCAGGACGCGCGTAGATGACCAAGAACGATAAGCACGAACAGTTTTCTCTGTTCACTAACGCGGAGGCCGAGCCTGCGGAAGGGTCGGCGTCGACGCCTCCCGGCAGGTTCAGCAATTACGTCGTCTATGTGGATGAGAGCGGTGATCACGGAATGCACACCGTGGATCCTGACTATCCCGTTTTCGTGCTGGCGTTCTGTGTTTTCCACAAGCGTCATTTCTGTGAAAAGGTTGTTCCTGCACTACAGAAGTTCAAGTTCAACCAGTTTGGCCACGATCATGTGGTATTGCATGAACACGAGATCCGCAAGGAGAAGGGGGATTTCAAGTTCAAGAGCCGGGCCGAGAAGCACGAGTTTCTGAGCCGATTGACGAGCATTATCGAGGCCGGAAACTTCGTTCTGATCAGTTGCGTGATCGACAAAAGCCGTCTGCGTGACAAGCAGGAGCAGCAGTCAAACCCCTACCATCTGGCGCTGGGTTTCTGTCTGGAAACCTTGTACGAGTTCCTGCAGGAAAAGCGGCAGGATGGTGCGTTGACACACGTTGTGGTCGAGTGTCGTGGCACCAAGGAAGATAAGGATCTGGAGTTGGAATTTCGCCGTATCTGTGACGGTGCCAACCGGGAGAGGCAGCGATTGCCTTTTGAAATCGTCTTTGCCGACAAGAAAACGAATTCAGCAGGCCTGCAGTTGGCCGACCTGGTTGCACGCCCCGTGGGATTGAGCGTTCTGAGGCCCGATCAGGACAACCGGGCATTCGACGTGCTGAAGCGAAAATTCTTCTGCAGCGGAGGTAGGGGGTGTGTTGGCGAGGGCTATGAGAACTGGGGCTTGAAGGTTTATCCGGCCCCAGAAAGCGAAAAGCCCCGATGAAACTCACCGAGGCTGTGACGCCGACCGGGAACCCCCAGTCCACTTGGAAGCGAGGATATTGCATGGGCGTACCGGGAGGCAATAAAACTAGCCCTGTTTTCGGAAGTCCGAAATGGATGGCCAGATGAACGAAGCCGAAACCCGCGCCGAGCACATAGACCCTGCCCTCAAGGCGGCAGGGTGGGGTGTTGTTGAGGGAAGCCGGGTCCGGCGTGAGTACCTCATTACCCAAGGCCGTCTGGAAGGGGCCGGCAAGCGTGGCAAGGCCCTCACGGCTGACTACGTCCTCGAATACCGGAACACCAAGCTGGCCGTCGTGGAGGCCAAGGCCTGGGACAAGCCCCTGACGGAGGGCGTAGGGCAGGCCAAGGATTACGCCGGGCGTCTCTCCATCCGCCACGCCTGTGCCACCAACGGGCAGGGAATTTATTTCATCGACATGGAGACTGGCTACGAGGGAGAGCGGACAGGCTTCCCGACCCCTGACGAGCTCTGGGCCGCCACCTTTGCCGTCCAGAACGCCTGGCGTGACCGTTTCGCCGCCGTGCCCTTCGAGGACCGGGGCGGGTACTTCCAGGGGCGTTACTACCAGGACATTGCCGTCGACCGGACGCTGGCTGCCATCGCCGACCAGCGGGACCGCATTCTGCTCACCCTCGCTACCGGGACCGGCAAGACCTTCATTGCCTTCCAGATCGCGTGGAAGCTGTTCCATAGCCGCTGGAACCTGGGTGACTGGAAGATAGAAGGCGAGCCAACGCGGCGGCCCCGCATCCTGTTCCTCGCCGACCGCAACATTCTGGCTGACCAGGCCTACAACGCCTTCTCGGCGTTCCCGGAAGACGCCTTGGTCCGTATCGTTCCTGAAGAGATGCGACGGCGAGGGAAGCCGCCCACGAACGGCAGCATCTTTTTCACCATCTTCCAGACCTTCATGAGCGATGGTGCGGTAGACGAGAAGGGTCACCCGTTGCCGTGGTTTGGTGAATATCCCCCGGACTTCTTCGACTTCATCATCATCGACGAATGCCACCGTGGCGGGGCCAACGACGAGAGCAACTGGCGGGGCATCCTTGAGTACTTCTCGCCGGCCGTGCAGCTCGGCCTGACTGCTACTCCCAAGCGGAAGGACAACGTCGACACCTATGCCTACTTCGGCGAGCCGGTGTTCATCTACTCGCTGAAGAACGGCATCAATGACGGCTACCTGACGCCATTCCGGGTTCGCCAGATTGCGACGACGCTGGACGACTATGTATACACGTCGGATGACACGGTTGTTGAGGGTGAGATCGAGGCCGGTAAGCGATACGAAGAAAAGGACTTCAACCGGACCATCGAAATCGAGGCCCGTGAGCGAAAGCGGGTCCAGATCTTCATGTCCCAGATCGACCAGCGAGAAAAGACGCTGGTGTTCTGTGCCAACCAGAAGCACGCACTGCTGATTCGGGACCTGATCAACCAGACCAAGACCAGCACCAACCCGGATTACTGCCATCGCGTAACGGCCGAAGATGGAGTCCTTGGAGACCAGTGGCTGAAGGCCTTCCAGGACAACGAAAAGACGATCCCGACCATCCTGACGACTTCACAGAAGCTGTCGACGGGCGTGGATGCCCGCAACGTGCGAAACATCGTTCTGCTTCGACCCGTCAACTCCATGATCGAGTTCAAGCAGATCATTGGTCGCGGCACGCGGCTCTATGACGGCAAGGACTACTTCACCATTTACGACTTCGTGAAGGCACATCACCATTTCTCCGACGCCGAATGGGATGGCGAGCCGGTGGAGCCGGAAACCTGCGGCCGGTGCGGACGGTTTCCCTGTGTCTGCATCCGGGAAACACCGCCGTGCCCCGAGTGCGGAAAAAAACCGTGCGAGTGCCCGAAAGAGCCATGTGAGGTCTGTGGTCAAAGGCCCTGCGTATGCCAGCGCAAGAAAAAGACCAAGGTGAAGCTTGCCGACGGCAAGGCTCGCTCCATCCAGCACATGACAGCGACCAGTTTTTGGCATCCAGACGGTACGCCGATGTCTTCGGCCCAATTCGTCGAAGCCCTCTACGGCCAGTTACCGGAATTCTTCAGGGACGAGGACGAACTACGGAAACTCTGGAGCGCCCCGGATACCCGTCGCAAGCTGCTGGAAGGTCTCGCCGAGAAAGGCTTCGGCAAAGATCCGCTTCAGGAAATGCAGAAGATCATCGATGCCGAGAACAGCGACCTGTTCGATGTCCTGGCGTACATCGCCTATGCGCTACCCACGCAGACCCGCGAGGAACGCGCTGCGCACGCCAAAACCGAAATCGGCTCCCATTTCGGCGCCAGGCAGCAAGCCTTCCTGGATTTCGTACTGGCCCAGTACGTCAGCCAGGGAGTGGACGAGCTTGACGAACAAAAACTCGTCCCCCTGTTGCTGCTCAAATACAAAGCCCTGCCGGATGCCGCAGAAGAACTGGGCGGAACAGAACAGATCCGCCACTCCTTCCTCGGATTCCAGCAGTACCTCTACGACCGCTGACCTCGGACCCGGCACAACCCTGCCCGCCCACAGGCCCATCCGCTCTGCCGCGCAACATGAGCGCACCGGCCCGTCCGGACTGGCGCGCGACTTGAGCGCAGCGGCGGGCACCAGCGGGCGTTTATCGGACGGCGGCGCAGTGGAGCGGCACACTGCTGGACGGGCACTGCCCTGGCGGGAGTGCCTGCCCCAGCGAACCGGAGCGCGACAGTCCGGACGGGCCGGTGCGCCCGCACGAACCTGCCGCGCCTCCTTTCCAACCCTCGCCCGCCGAAAACCTCACGCGATCCGGCAATCCTCCTCGAACGAAGGCCGCGGCCCCCGCGGATACGCCTTCGACAAATCGCCGTAGCCGATGTTGATCAGGAAGTTCGACTTCACCCGCGTCCCCGCAAAAAAAGCCTCATCCACCTTCGCGTTGTCGAATCCCGACATCGGCCCGCAATCCAGCCCCAGCGCCCGCGCCGCCAGGATCACGTAGGCACCCTGCAGCGTCGCATTGCGGAACGCCGTCGTTTCCGCCGCCTGCGCGTTGCCCACGAACAGATCCTTCGCGCCCGGGTATGCCGGGAACAGGTCCGGCAGCCGCTCGTAAAATGCGTAATCGGTGGCAACGATGATCGTCGCCGGTGCCGCCATCGTCTTCGCCAGATTGCCTTCGGACAACGCCGGCTTCAGCTTTTCCTTCGCTTCCGCCGACCGCACGAACACCAGCCGCGCCGGCTGGCAGTTGAACGCCGTCGGCGCCCACTTCGCCAACTCGTGGATCGCGCGCAGCGTCTCATCGCTGACCGGCTTGTCGAGAAAGGCACCGATGGTGCGCGCCTCGGTAAACAACTGCTTCATCGCCTGCTCATTCAATGGGGTATTCATGTTCAAGATCCTCACCCTGGTTGTTGATCCTTGCGGCCGCCGCCGCGATTTTTAGAACGCGTATCCACCCTCAACGAGCCGCCGTCACCGCCGGCAAATCGAAAAACAGGAACTCCGCAGTGGCGGTCGCCGTCACCCGCGGCAGGCTCTCCTCCCCGATCGCCACACCGTCCGCTTCACCGAGCGACAGCCCGCCGGTCTCCAGCGCGCCACTCACCAGGTGCAGGTAGCCGATCCGCGGCGCGACCACCGGCAATGCGCACTGCGCACCGGCCGCCAGCACCGCCCGCCAGACCTTCACGTCCTGGCGCACGGTCAGTGAACCGTCGGCACCATCGCAACCATCGCCACCATCGCGCGACGCAATCAGTTGCAGGCCGTCGACGCGCGCAAAGCGCTTCTGCTCGTAGCCCGGCCGGCCGCCAAGCTCGTCCGGCATGATCCAGATCTGCAGGAAGCGCAGCTGCTCGTCCTGAGACGCATTGAACTCACTGTGGTAGATCCCCTTGCCGGCGTGCATCAGCTGGAACTCGCCGGCCGGGACTTCCTCGCGATGACCTGCCGAGTCCTCATGGACGATGGCCCCTTCCGTCACATAGGTCAGGATCTCCATGTCCCGGTGGCCGTGGGTTCCGAAGCCGGCACCCGGACGCACCCGGTCGTCATTCAGCACCCGCAGGGCCGACACACCCCTGTGGCGCGGGTCAAAGTAGTCGCCGAACGAGAACGTGTGCTGGCTGTCCAGCCAGGACAGGCTGGTCTGGCCACGCTCCCCCGCTTTCCTCATCTGGTACATGAGAGTCACCTCACAACACGAACAATCATTCAGAACGTTTAGTCACGGTAATCACTGGACTTGACAATAGAAATTGGTATTTTTTGAGCTTCTCATTCAGATTATTCGAACATGACATCATCCCTGCTCACGCTCGACGCCCTGCGGGTGCTGGATGCGATCGACCGCCGCGGCAGCTTTGCCGCCGCCGGCGAGGAACTGCACCGGGTGACCTCGGCGGTCTCCTACGCCGTGCAGAAACTGGAGGACGACCTCGCCGTCGTGCTGTTCGACCGCGAAGGACACCGGGCAAAGCTGACAGCGGTCGGCCGCCTGGTGCTGGAACGCGGCCGGGAACTGCTGGCGGCCGCCGACCGCCTCACCCTCGACGCCCGCGAACTGCAGGACGGCTGGGAGACCGAGTTGAGCATCGCGGTGGACAACGTCTACGAAGTCGACCGCCTGTACCCGCTGGTGCGGGAGTTCCAGCAGGAACGCCCGGCACTGAGCGTCCGCCTGCTCGATGAAGTGCTGGGCGGAACCTGGGAGGCCCTGGAAAGCGGACGCGCCGACATCATCATCACCGGCATGCTCTCCGGAACGGTGCCGCCGGGTGTCCGGGTGGAGTCGCTGGGCAGCGTCCCGTTCCTCATGGCCTGCGCCCCCGACCACCCGGCCACAAGCATCGCCGCACCACTGGACGAGGACACCCTGCGCCGGTTTCCGGTCGTCGCCGTCGCGGACACCTCGCGGATCCGACCCCCGCTCACCGTCGGCCTGCTGGCGCGGCAGACGACCGTCACCGTCTCGACCTTCCGGGCCAAGGAAGAAGCCCTGGTCGCCGGGCTTGGCATCGGCACGCTGCCGGAACACCGGCTCGCCCCGCTGGTCGAAGCCCGCAGGCTGGTCGTCCTGCGCACCCGGGTGGTGCGCGAGCCGGCCGCCTTCGTGATGGCGTGGA
>JBKHWN010000183.1:0-3688 GCA_046566505.1 Gammaproteobacteria bacterium | reverse complement strand
CAGTACGACCTGATGCAGAAAAAGCACAGTTCGGTGCTGGTGCTGATCGGCGGCGTCGAGGGCGCCGGCAAGGGCGAGACGGTCAACCTGCTCAACGAGTGGATGGACCCGCGGCACGTGCAGACCCAGGCCTTCGGCCCGCGCACCGACGAGGAGCGCGAGCGCCCCCACATGTGGCGGTTCTGGCGGGCGCTGCCGCCCAAGGGCAAGGTCGGCATCTTCTTCGGTTCCTGGTACACCTGGCCGATCGTCAGCCGCGCGACGCGGCGGGCGACGAAAGCCGAGCTGACGCAGCACATCGAGGAGATCCGCCACTTCGAGCGCATGCTGGTGCGCGAGGGCGTGCTGGTGCTCAAGTTTTGGTTCCACCTGTCGAAAAAGGCGCAGAAGAAGCGCCTCACCGCACTGGAAAAGGATCCGGAAACCCGCTGGCGGGTCACCGACAACGACTGGGAACTGTTCAAGCAATACGACAAGTACCGCAAGGTGTCCGAGCTGGTGCTGCGCGAGACCAATTCCGGCGAGGCACCGTGGATCGTGGTCGAGGGCAGCGACCATCGCTACCGGGGGTTGACCGTTGGCAAGTTGCTGCTGGCCGCGCTGCAGGATCGTGTCGCGCACGACGGGCCGGCAGCGCCGGCGGTGGTCGCGGCGCCGCTGCCGCACCCGGCGATCGATGGCCGCAACGTGATTTCTGAATTGAAATACGGCAAGGCGGTCAGCAAGAAGAAATACGAGAACGCGCTGTCTCACTGGCAGCGTGAGTTGAACCTGCTGTCGCGCGATGCGCGGTTCCGCGAGAAGGGCTGTCTCTGCGTGTTCGAGGGCTCGGATGCCGCCGGCAAGGGTGGCGCCATCCGCCGCATCACCCAGTCGCTTGATGCGCGCTTCTACCGTGTGTTGCCGATCGCCGCACCGACCGAGGAAGAACGCGCGCAACCCTACCTGTGGCGGTTCTGGCGGCATTTGCCGCGGCGTGGGCACCTGACGATTTTCGACCGCAGTTACTACGGCCGCGTGCTGGTCGAGCGCGTGGAGGGTTTCTGCCGGGAAGAGGACTGGATGCGCGCCTATTCGGAAATCAATGATTTCGAAGAGCAACTGGTCAACGCCGGGTTCATCGTGCCGAAGTTCTGGCTGGCGATCACCGCCGAAGAACAGTTGAAGCGTTTCAAGGAGCGCGAGAAGACCGGCTACAAGCGCTTCAAGATCACCGAGGAAGACTGGCGCAACCGCGAGAAGTGGCCGCACTACGAACGTGCGGTGTGTGACATGGTCGACCGCACCAGCACCGAGATCGCGCCCTGGACGCTGGTCGAGGCCAACGACAAGTACCACGCCCGCATCAAGGTGTTGCAGACCCTGTGCGAGCGCATCGAGGAGAGTTTCGACGACTGAGCCGGTGCAGCGGTGATGCGCGGGCGCGGCATGCCGCGCCGCGCGCTCAACGGTGCAGTTCGCCGGCCCGTTCCGGCTGGTAGACGACATCGACGATCCGCACGTCGATGCTGCCGCCGGCGGGCACCGGCCAGGCCATGTGGTCGCCCACCGAAAGTCCCAGCAGCGCGGCGCCGACCGGCGCGAACACCGAAATCCGGTCGGTGCTGCCGTCGGCATCACGCGGGTAGACCAGCGTCATCTCGTACTCCTTGCCGGCCGGCTGCACCGCAAAGCGCACCCGCGAGTTCATGGTCACCACGTTGCCGGGCATGTCGGCCGGTTCCAGCACCGTCGCCCGCTGCAGTTCGTCGCGCAGCAGGTCTTCCTGCGGGAAGCGGCCGGGCGGCAGCGCGTCCAGCAGCTTTTCCAGGCGCTCCAGGTCGAGGCGGGACAGGGTGATCGGCGGTTTGGTGTTCATGTCGTCTGGTCTCCAGGCAGTCGGCTGCCCAAAAAGTCCTTGGTAAAAAAATTGCCCGGGCCCGCGGAAACCGCGGCCCGGGCAATGAGCAGAAGGTTAGTGCGACTGCCGGTTAATGCAAGTGCGGCAAACCACCGCAGCCCTTGCTGCAGGCGGCGGCGCGTGCTCAGGCCAGCTTGCGCAGCCCGCGGGTGACGGCCAGCTCCAGCACCTTGCGCACGCCGGTGCCGATCACCGGCAGCGAGTCGAAGGCGATGGTCCAGGTGACGCGCGAGCCGCGCGGCGTCTTGCGGAACTCGATGCGGCCGTGGTGGTTCATGATCGGGCCGCCGTTTTTGGTGATCTCGTAGTCGATCGACTCGTTCTTCACCACGTCGGTGACGGTTTCCTCGGTGGCCAGCGGCGCAAAGCCGAGCGCGCGCACAGAACCGACGCCATTCACGTCATCGAAGCCATCCTTGATGCGCTTGACCGGCACGCCGAACACGTTCGACAGGTTGTTGTGGTCGGCCAGCAGCGGAAAGATCCGCTCGACCGGCTGGCTGTATTCCTGGGTGATCTCGATCAGGTGCTGGCTCATGGTGCAGGGCTCCGTGGATGGGCGTTTCGGGTCGGGATGTGGCCGGCATCATAGCCCGGCGACGTCTTCGCACACAGCCGCCGCGGCCGACGGCGAGGTATCCTCCGTGCCGCTTGCCGGGGGGTCCGGCTTTCTTCAGGGGCAAGGCCATGGCGATGACAGTGAACAGCGCACTCAACCTGATCGGCGGCTTGCCCGACCGCGTCCTGCGCCAGGTCTATTTCGGCACTGCGGCAGCCAATGCGCATTCCCGCGACCAGGTGTTGCGGGACCTGGACTTCTACGATGTCGATAACTGGCCGGCGGCGACGCGACCTTTTTTCTCGATCCCGGATGTCGCGCCGGCCAGCAGAACGCTGCAGGAGCGCGAGGTCGAAGGCGGCAGCGAACTGCTGCTGTCCTATCCCAGCCGCTATGCGGTGCGCAATCCGGCCATCGCCAGCGAGTTTGCCGCGCACGTGGAAAACCTCACCGGCTACCTGCGCATCTGGCGCCATCATCCGACCGAACGCCGGCCGCTGGTGTTCTGCGTCCACGGCTACATGATGGGCGACCCGGCGATGGCCCGCCGGCTGTTCAAGATCGAAAAACTGTTTGCCCGCGGCATGGACGTGGCGCTCTACACGCAGCCTCACCACTGGCGCCGCGCGCTGCCGTCGCAGTGGCGCAACCCGATGTTCCGCGCGGCGAACGTCCCGCTGTCGCTGGAGCACCTGGGGCAGACAGTGCACGACCTGCATTCCTGCACGCTGCTGCTGCGGCAGATGGGCTGGGATCGCCTGGGAATGGTCGGCGCCAGTCTCGGCGGGTTGACCTGTGCGCTCTACGCCACGCAGCCGGTGGATGTCGACTTCATGTTCATCGCCGTGCCGCTGGTCAGCGTCGAGCGGCTGTTCAACCCGGATCGGGCGCGCTACAGCTTCCCGGTCGATGACGAATTGCGCGCCCGCGTGCACCGTGCCGGCCTGCTCGGCAGCCCGCTGTCCTACCGCCCGGCATACGACCTGGAAAAAATCCAGGTGGTTGCACACGAAGGCGACCAGCTCTGCGAGCTGCAACCGATCGAGGACTGGGTGGCGGGTTGGGGCATCAAGAACTACACGCGGGTGCCGGGCGGCCACGATCTCTATTTCGATCGCAAGATCCGCGGCAATCTCTGGCGTCGCTGGCTGCAGGATGCGGGCTACACCATCGGATGAGCAGCGCGGCGGCGCAAGGGTGTGCCGCTTTCAGCCCTTGAACGTCGACAG
>JBKHWN010000182.1:0-5376 GCA_046566505.1 Gammaproteobacteria bacterium | reverse complement strand
TTCTTTTCTCCGTCGTCCGGGGCGTTCAGATGTCGTAATGCTCTTCTTGCCGGGCAAGCGGTTCCGACCAGTCATAGGCCCCGGGTTCACGCCCGTTGGCATAACGATAGAGGCGCGACTGCCGGCCACAGTAGTCACCCCGCACACTGCCCGGGATGTAGTGCTCGTTCAACAGGTGGCCGGTGCGCCCGGCGATGTTGAACACCTTGCCGGCGGTGAGTTCGAGGTGCGCCAGGATGCCGATGCGGCAGAAAAAATCGAGCCCGTTGGAAAAATGCTCGACGTAGGGCACGGGATGGCCTGCTTCCCGGCTCAGCTCCGGGTCCAGGTGCAGGCCGTCGGCCACGCCGGCGATGCAATAGATCTCCAGCCGGCGCACCAGGTGCCGGGTGGACGGATGCTTGAGCAGCTTGCGGACGATGTAGCTGGCGACGATGGTGCCCTGGGAGTGGCAGACGAGCACGACGCGCTCGTGCTGTTCAAGCGCGCGTTGCACCACGTAGAACGCCGGCCGCGAGAGATGGCCGTCCTTGCGCAGGGTGCGGGCGGTGATCGAGTCCCACAGGTCCCAGGCGAAACCGTAGGTCGGCGTGTGGATCAGGTGTACGGGGCGGCGGAAGGCCCGGGCAATTTCCTGCGCGTTGATGATCGCCAGCGGCGGCGAGGTCATGATGCCGTTGATGAAAAACCACTTGGTCGGATGCGCTTCCTGCGCGGGATAGTCCGGTTGGCAGACCAGCGTGCCGGAACTGATCGGCTTGCGCTTGACCGGCACGACGGCCTGGTAAATGACCGTCGCCATGTCGCCGACGCTGTTGTAGGAGCGCGGGTCGAGCTCGCCGTGGACTTCCGGCTCGGCGCGCAAGGGCCAGGCGAGGAACGGCAAGGTCGGCAGGTGGCGCACGGCCAGGCCCAGGTCACGACGAATGGATTCACGGTTGCCGGTGAAGCGGCGGGAGAGCTTGCGGGCCTTGGTGAGCATGGACGGCGGGGGTTCCGGGCGGGGTCATTGTCAGGGGAAACACAGCGGCTACTATAGCAACCGCCCGCCGCCGAGGGGGGTCCGCCACTCCCCTCGCCCACCCTGTTTTACGGAGTCGATCATGGCCGAACGCCCTTACGACATCGTGCTGTTCGGCGCGACCGGTTTTACCGGCACGCTGGTGGCCGAAGCCATGGCCCGCGCGGCTAGCCGCGAGTCCTTCCGGTGGGCCATTGCCGGTCGCAGCCCGGAAAAACTGGCGGAAGTCCTGCGCGTGGTCGCCGACGCCAATCCGGAGGCGAAGCCCGGGGTGATCGTCGCGGACACCGAGAACGAGGAATCGCTGAATGCGATGGCCGCCCAGGGACGGGTGCTGATCTCCACGGTCGGTCCCTACCTGCGCTACGGCGACGGCGTGCTGCGCGCCTGCGTGGAAGGCGGGACACATTACGTCGACCTGACCGGCGAACCGGAATTCGTCGACCGTTCGCGTGCCGCCTGGCACGAGATGGCCAGGTCGCGCGGCCTGCGCATCGTCCATTCCTGCGGCTTCGACAGCATTCCCCACGATCTCGGCGCGCTGTTCACGATGGACGTGCTGCGCGAGCGCATGGGCGAGGATGCTTTCAGCGGGGCCAGCGTCACCCTCAAGGGCTACGTCGAGGCCAGTTCGTCGCTTTCCGGGGGCACCTGGAACTCGGCCATCGAGCAGTTTTCGCGCGCGCGCGAGTACTGGGGCACGCGACCCAGGGGCAACGGGGGCGACGGCAAGGTGACTGCGCTGCCGATGAAAATCCATTTCGACCGCGTGCTCCAGCGCTGGGCCTGCCCGCTGCCGACCATCGACCCGCAGACGGTGCGTCGCTCGGCACGCCTGCGCGGCGATTACGGCCACTCGTTTGCCTACGGCCACTACCTGCTCGCGAACCATCTGCTGCCGGTGCTCGCGGGCGTGGCCGGCGTGGGTGCGGTGGTGGCGCTGTCGCAGTTCAAGCCGACGGCAGACCTGCTGCGCCGGGTGCGGCCCGGCGGCGAGGGGCCGACGCCGGAAAAGCGCGCCGAAAGCTGGTTCCGCGTGCTGTTCATCGCGCAGGCAGACCGTTTCGAGGTCACCTGCGAAGTGACCGGCGGTGATCCGGGCTACGACGAGACGGCGAAGATGCTGTCGCAATCCGCGCTGTGCCTGGCGCTGGATCGCAACCTGCCACCACACACCGGCGTCATCACGCCGGCGGCGGGCATGGGCCATGCGCTGATCCAGCGGCTGCAGGACGTGGGCATCCGTTTCAGCGTGGTGCGCTGACAGGATTTCCCGGCAAGGGCATCAGACGAAATACATCAGCAACCATTCGGCAACCAGCGCCGGCTTTTGCTCGCCCTCGATTTCGATGGTGTACTCGAACTTCAGCAGCCACTGGCCCGGTTTTTTCTCCGTGGCATCGAGCAGCTTCGCGCAGGCGCGCACCCGCTTGCCGACTTTCACCGGGGCCATGAAACGCAGCTTGTCGAAGCCGTAGTTCATGCCCATCTTCATGCCCTGCGGCAGGATCATGTCCGCCATCGAGGCCTGCAGGTACGGCAGCAGCGACACGGTGAGGTAACCGTGCGCGATGGTGCCGCCGAACGGCGTGGCCTTCGCCTGCTCCGGGTTCACATGGATGAACTGGTGGTCCATCGTGGCGTCGGCGAAGGCATTGATGCGGTCCTGGTCGATGAGGAGCCAGTCGGACGCACCCAGATCAGCGCCGACAAAGGACGGAAGGTCTGCGGGCGGAACGAGTTTCATGCAAGAGACTCCCTGCGGGACTAAGGTGACGACCACGGTTGTTACGGTGGCGGGGATGATAGCCGACCGCAGGGCTAAATCAGTGCACGGACAAACGATCGAGGAACGCCTGCAACGACGCCACCACCGCCGGCAGCGCGTCCGGTTCCAGATGCAGGTGGTGGCCGGCATCGACCACTTCGACGTGCAGCCCCGGAACGGCCGCGAGCCATTGTGCGTGCGCGGCCGGATCGGCGAACAGCGCGCGCCTTGCGCCCAGCAACAACGCCGGCGCGCGCACGGCCGACAGCAATGCCAGCACCTGCCCGTGCGTGAGACGCGTGGCGGACGGCTGGCGCAGGCGCGGATCGGTACGCCAGTGGAGTTGCCCGTCGTCTGCGGCCACCAGCGCGCGCGACAGGATGGCTGCGGCGGCCTCGTCCGACAGCGGCCAGTGGCCCTTCTCGCGACGGGCAACGATCGCCGCAGCAAGATCCGGGTAACCCGCCGGCTCGCGGGACGGTTTGCGTGCTGCACTGATCGCCGCGCGCAGGCTGTCGAGGATTTTTGCATCCGGTGACGGCTGCGGGGCGAGGCCGTCCAGCAACAACAGCGCCCTCGCCCGCTCCGGGAACGTCGCGGCGACGGTGGTGACGATGCCGGCACCGAGCGAGTGCCCGAGCAGCACGGCGTCGTCCCAGCCCAGCGCATCTAGCGCGGCCACGACATCGGCGGCGTATTCGACGAAGTGCTGCATGACACCGGCGCCGCGGTGCGCCGAGCGCCCGTGGCCCGGCAGGTCGAGCGCCACCACGTCGCAGGTTTCAAGCCGTGGTGCGAGCCATGAAAAACCGGCGGCGTTGTCGAGCCAGCCGTGGACGCAGAGCACCCGCTGCGCGCTGCCGTTGCGCCAGCGCAGCGCCGCCAGCGAAAGGCCGCGCGCCGGCAGGAGGATTTCCTCAGGCGCCATGGCCGCCATGTGTTCCGGTGGCGCCCTGTTCACGGATTGTTCTGCGTTCCGGTTGCGCCGGGCGCGGCGACGCGCGCCTCGCTTTCCCACGCCGCGATCCGCTCAAGGACGATGCGCGCGGCTTCCTGCGGGTGCTGCAACGGGAACAGGTGGCCGCCGGGCGCAAGCTGGTGATCCATGCCGTGCCAGCGATGCAAGCGCCGGACGTTGGCGGCAAACGAAACCTCCGTGTGCTCACCGGTGACGACGACGCCCGGCACCTGCAGGCGACGCAGGTAACGCCAGGGGTTGCTTGCCGTGGTGCGGAAGATCGCCAGTTCGTTCTCGACCAGGTAGCGCAGGTGGAACCCGTCGTCGCGCTGCACGGTGACCGAATGCACGTAGTCGTGCAGGCATTCCGGATCGACACCGGAAAAAAGTTTCTTCCGGGACAGGTCGGCAATCGCGTCTTCGCGCGTGGGCCAGACGCGACGCCGGTTTTTGCTCTTGCCGGCGGGCGTGATGGCATCCGCGCGACCCAGCCACTTTGCCACCTGGAAGAGCACGGCCATCCAGCCGTTCACGATCGGCGGGTCCATCATGATGATGCCGCGGAAACGCGCCGGCGCGCGGTGCGCCGCCATGAAGGTGACCATCGCGCCCATCGAATGCCCGAGGCCGTACACCGGGCGATCGGTGTTGGCGTCGATGAAAGCGAGCAATTCGCTGACGAGGTTGCCCCAGTTGTCATTGATGGGAAACCGCGGGTCGTGCCCGAGCATGTCGATGGCCCGGACCTCGACCTGGGGTTCCAGGAAGCCGAAGAACTTCCGGTAGGTACCGGCAGGAAAACCGTTGGCGTGGCTGAACACGACGAGCGGACGGGTCACGGCGGGGGTATCCACGAATGCAACAGGCCGGCATGGTTGCCGGCCTGTGCAAGGGGTGTCAACGCGGAATTGTCGCTACCCAACGCGCCGGAGGGGCTTACGCCTGCGGGGCATGTTGCTTGGCCGCGGAATCAAACTGGTCGATGGAGAGCTGCCACTCCTCGCCCTTGTAGTAGGCCTCGACGCGGGGATTCATCACCTTGAACCACAGCGGCGGAACCATTGCCAGCACGACGGCGCCTGCGTAACCGGTCGGCAGTTGCGGGCTTTCGTCGAAGTGGCGCAGCACCTGGTAACGACGCTTGGGGTGGGCGTGGTGGTCCGAATGGCGCTGCAGGTGGAACAGCACCATGTTGGTGAGGAAGTAGTTGGAGTTCCAGGAGTGCGCGGGCGTCGGACGCTCATAGCGCCCGTTGGGCAGCTTGCGACGGTGCAGGCCGTAATGCTCGACGTAGTTGATGATTTCCAGCAGCGTGAAGGCGAAGAAGCTCTGGCCGAGGAAGAACAGCACGCCCAGCCAGCCCCAGAGCGCGAACGCTCCCACCGTGAGGCCGATGCTGATCGAGTACCACCAGATCAGTTCGTTGCGCCAGTGGAACGCGGGCAGGTTGGCGCGTGCCAGCCGCTTCGCTTCGAGTTTCCAGGCATTCAGGAAGTTGTGCAGGTACGCGTGCGGCAGGAAACGGTACAGGCTCTGGCCGTAACGGGAACTGGAGGCGTCCTCCGGCGTCGACACCGTGACGTGGTGCCCGCGAACGTGCTCGACCTTGAAGCCGGCGTAGTAAACGCT
>JBKHWN010000181.1:0-12400 GCA_046566505.1 Gammaproteobacteria bacterium | reverse complement strand
TGGTCGGCGATGAACGCGCCGACCGAGGCGGAGATCGCCGCGATGAGTGAGGGGGATGAGGATCACGAGCGAGGGGAGGAGCGCCGGGATTAGTGGCAGGCGGCCCCTCACCCCAACCCCTCTCCCCACCGGGGAGAGGGGCTTTCGCTCTACTCCCCTCTCCCGCCCGCGGGAGAGGGGCCGGGGGTGAGGGCTCAGCGCACGCGCAGTTTCATCACGTGCGCCGGGAACAGCGGGCTGACCGGGAATATCCGCAGCGGCGGCAGGCCGGGGCCGATGTCGCAGGTGCGGATCGTCACGTCGGTCGCCGCGCCGGTGGCGACGCCCACCGGATCGTCCTCCGCCGAGCGCAGCGTCACCCGCGCCGAGGTCAGCGTGTGGCAGTCATGAATGGTTTCCGTCGGCCGGAACATCAGCAGGTGCCCGGGCAGCAGCACGTTCATCAGCCCGCGCAGGCCGACGAAACGCTGGCCGAACCCCGGCTTCGGCGCTTTCACGCCACGGCCGACCTTGCCCTCCATATGCAGCAGCTCGACCCCGTTGCGCACCACCCGCGCCGTGACCTTTCCGCGCTTCTCACTGAATGAGACTTCCGCGATCTTCTTCGGCAAGCCCAGCATTTCACGGCCGAGGATCAGCGCCCGGTCGTTGTTGAGCACCATCCACGGGCAGTAGACCGCCGGGATGACCCCGAAGATCTTCACGTGCAGCAGCAGCGCCGCTTCCTGATAGTGCGGCGCGAACGTGGTCTGCGGATAGTCACCGACGAAAACCGTCGCCCGCGCCGGCGAGGCAAGCGTCAGCCCGAACGGCAGCCAGCCGGACACCACGTCGGCATCGACCGGCACCTCGGCGAACACCATGCGCGCGTTGTGCCAGAAATACTTTTCACCGACGCC
Organism: Gammaproteobacteria bacterium; assembly: GCA_046566505.1. Lineage (GTDB taxonomy): Bacteria > Pseudomonadota > Gammaproteobacteria > Pseudomonadales > JADFDG01 > JADFDG01. The sequence goes on along the minus strand of JBKHWN010000181.1, from coordinate 11,501 downwards.
CAGGGCGCGCCACTCGCGGATGCCGTTGCGGATGTGCTCGAACATGGTCTGATCCTCAGAGTTCGCCGCCGAAGGCCTTGGCGACATTCAGTGCCGAGGTGATCGCATCCTCGTGCAGCCCGAAGCCGAAATGGCTACCACAATACCAGCTGTGCGCCACGCCATTCAGCGTCGGCAGCCGGGCCAGCGTTTCACAGGACTTCTGCTCGAAGATCGGCGTGCGCAGCACGGTATCGAACTCGATCAGGTCTTCCCGGATCGGGAAATTCGGGTGCTGGCTGCTGATCCACGGGCAGTTTGGGTCGGTGCCCGGCAGCACCCAGATGGCGCCGCTGACCGAGGTGACGAAGGCCTTGCCTTCCGGGCGGTACAGGAACGTGTAGCCCTGGATCAGCTCCTTGCGCGGGAACGAGGAATGGTCCTTGTGCACGCAGACGCGCCCGTCGCGGTAGCGCCAGGCACCGAGCAGTTCCTTCTCGTCTGCCGTGGGCTGCGCCAGCAGCGCCAGCGCCTGGTCGGCGTTGCAGGCGAAGATCACCTCGTCGAAATCGCGGCGCGTGCCGTCGGCCATCACGATCGTCACGCCATCCGAACGGCGCTCGACGGTGGCGATGTCCGAATTGAGTTCGATACGCTCACGGAAGGTGTTCGACATTGCCTCGACATAGCGCCGCGAGCCGCCCTCCATGCACTTCAGCGCCCAGAGTGCGCGCGGGGTGACGACGTCGCTGTACTTGCTCAGCTTGGCGACGAAGAACGAGGCCGGCGCATCCAGCACCTCCTCGCACTCCTGCGAGCTCATCAGGCACAGCGCGCACAGCAGCAGGTCCATGCCGGGGCCACTGATCCCCGGGTGCCGCGCCAGCGCCTGGTGCAGGGTCATGCCGTCGAGCTCGCCGGCATTGTTCTCGCGTTCCAGCGCAGCCAGCCCCGACTGCAGCCGTATCAAGGACAGTACGGTGGCCGGCTTGAAGATCGCGAACTTCTGGGCAATCAAACCGGACAGCGTCGGCGTGATGTAGACGCCGTCCTTCGTTTCCAGGTTCTCCATGGTGACCAGCGAGCGGCGGATGTGCGCCGTCTCCAGGTTCAGCTTGTCCATCAACCGGAAAAAGTTGTGGTAACCGGCGGTGCTGTACAGCGCCACCGCCATGTCGAACCGGTTTCCGTCGCGCGCATCGATGGTCATGGCATTGCCGCCGACCCGGTTCGTCTTCTCGAACAGCGTGATCGCATGCTTCGGGTGCAGCAGGTAGCCGCAGGTCAGGCCGGCGATGCCGCCGCCGATGATGGCAATGTTCTTTTGCATGGACTGGACTCCGGTAGATGGTCCGATTTCGCGATCATAAACAGTAGGAGCTGGCGATGCCCTTTTACCGTGGCGAGCCGGCCATGCCGGCGATCAACTTGCACCGTGGCGAGCCGGCCATGCCGGCGATCAACTCGGCAAAGGCCCCGAAACTCATCGGGGGCATGGCCGCCTCACTACACTCACCAATTACGCCCCTCACTACACTCAACAGATCACCCAAGGGCATGGCCCTCACAGGAACACGCTGTCGCGCATCTTCATCAGGTCCACCGTGAAGCTCGGCGTGCCCGACACCAGGATGCGGATCTGTCCTTCGGCAATACCGGCCTTCTTCAGCAGCAGGTTCGTCGCCCACTTCGCCGTGACGTTGGTCTTTTCCATGAACACCGCCGGATGCGGGACGAACGGCAGGTCCCCGATGAACAGCAGATTGTCGATCGGCGACTGCACCGCCGGCCGGTATTTTTCCGTGCCAACCTTGTAGCCGTTGTAATGGTGCCAGCGGTTCACATAAGAGGACACCGGCGGCGGCAGGTCCGGGATCACCTGCTTCAGTTCCTGGTAACACAGGTCGGTGATTTCCGCTTTCGACTTGCCGGCTACTCGCTCGGCCTTGGCGATCTGCGTCTCGATGACCGTGACATCGCGGTCCGGGTATTCGCTGGACCAGGCCCATTGCGTGCCGTCGCCGCCCTTGAAACGGATCGACTTGTTGATGGTGATGCCGAGCTGGTCGAAGCCGGTGGCGAAGAAGCACAGTCCCGGCTTGCCGAAACTGTCCTTGACCGATTTTTCCCAGGCCCCCTTGCCTTCGAACCAGAGGTTGCAGACGTAGACTGCCTTCGGCTGCATCTTGAGGATATTACGGAAGTAATCGGTGTCGCCCAGCGTGGCGATGTTGTCTCCGATGAACTTGTGCGCAGCGGGGATGTCGAGCGCGCAGACGAAATAGTCGCCGGGGAATTCGCGCTCGGTGCGCTCGTGGTCCTCCAGCACCTGGATCATGTCGCCGTTGGCGCCGCAGAACGGGCAGTCGCCGTCGCGCTCCATGCCGTCGAGGATCAGGTTGCCGCAGACCGAGCAGCGGCGGACCTTCTTCTCGCCGGCCATCACCGCGTCCGCAACCACCTTGCTGATGCGCTCGCCGTCCTTCTCGATGCGCGTGACATCGGCGTTGTAGACGATCTCGCCGCCGTGCGCGCGGATGTAGTCGACCATCGGCTGCAGGAACGTTTCACCGACCGCATTGCGGTACAGGTTGACCTTCCAGTCCTCGCCGGAACCGGACACCAGCTGGAACAGGTTGGCGAGCGTCAGCGCCGACACCTGGTCGACGTTGTCGAAGTAGGCCATCTCGACGATGCTGTCGCAGATCTTGTACGTCAGCTCCTTCGCCAGTCCCAGGCGCTCGCAATACTCGGCGAGCGACAGGCTGTCCAGGAATTCGCGCTGCTTCTGGTCGGCATAGTCGAAGGTAGCGAGCTTCAGGAACAGGCGCACGAACTGGCTGCGCTGTTCTTCCGGCAGGTGCTGCATCTTGCGGGCGAACAACGCCATCTGCAGCTGGTTGTACGGCGCCGGCCAGGTGGTGTTCGGCAGGTGGCTGACCGTGCCGTCCTTGTCGAGGAAGTTGTAGAGCGATACCTCGTTCGGGTGCTCCATCAGCGGCCAGCCGTAGCGGCCGAAGAATTCGCGCATGTTGTTGTAGAAGCCCCAGACGGCATGCAGGCCGTGCTCACGGATATAGCCGGGGAAGGACGGATCCTGCTTGAGCGGATCGTCGGCCGGGCCGAAGGTCTTGTCGCGCCAGCTTTTCAGTTTGCCGCCGGGCGTACCGGAGCGCTCGAGTATCGTGACCTTGAAGCCGCGCGCCGAGAGCTCGACGCCAGCCTGCAGGCCGGCCAGTCCGCCGCCGACGATCACCACCGTCTTGCCGTTCGGCGGCAATTCGACCTTGTTTTCCGGCAGGTTCGGGTACGGCGCGTCGATGATCTCGTCGCGTGCCAGCGGCACGGCGAGTGCTGCGGCACCGGCTACGGCGCCACCGGCAACGGCGGCACCCTTGAGGAAGTTGCGGCGGCTGTGATTCGGATTTTTCACGGGAATGTCCTCTTCAGATAAATGCGATGCTCGCGCCTGCGGCCAGTACGCCGGCGCCGGAAAGACGCAACAGCCACTCGCCACGCGGAAGCCGCCGGCAACCCACGGCAAAAACGATGCCGGCGACATGGATCAATGCCGTTGCCAGGAGAAAGCCGGAAACAAATGCCAGCGCACTGCTGTCCGCCGGCATCTCCGCGCCGTGCGCATGGCCGTGGAAAAACGCGAAAAGTGCGGTGACGCCGATCGCGGCGGACGTCGGCAGTCCGCGCCCGGCGAGCAACACCAGGCCACCCAGCAGTACCGAGGTGGCAATCATGGATTCGACCGCAGGCAGGGAGATGCCGCTGGCACCTGCCAGGCCGCCGAGCAACATCGCCGCGAGAAATGCAGTGGGCAGCAGGAATGCCGGCTTGAGGCGGACGCGAGGCAACGGCAAGAGACACATGCTGATCGCGCCCACGCACAGCATCGCGAGCAAGTGGTCCAGGCCCATCAAAGGATGCAGGAAGCCTGCACCGAAACCTGCACCGTCATGCTGTCCGACATGCGCGAGCGAGGAGCCGGGCAGCGCGGCGAGCATCGCAACGACAGCCCGTGGATTTATTTTCATGGCGTAGTCCTGTTCAGTGATATGTGCTGTGAAGAAAGATCGCCCTCTCCCCCGGCCCCTCTCCCGCCAGCGGGAGAGGGGATCGGTTTGACTTGCCTCTGTGGCATCCCGCAAATGAAAGGAGCCGCGTGTTTCCCCCTCTCCCGCCCAGCGGGAGAGGGTGGCGCGCAGCGCCGGGTGAGGGCTTCCAACCGCATTGCCTCACCCCACATCCGCCGCGTTGCCTTCGGTCCGGATGCGATTGCGCAGGTGGTGCGGACGTCCACGTGCACCGGCGGCCGGCGCCTCGCTGTTCGGCCGCAAATCACCGCGCTTCGCCGCCACCGCCGCGCCCAGCGCACCCATCAACTGCGGATCCTCGCGCAACGCGACCAGCGGCACGCCCAGCGATGTCGAGAGTGCCTTGAGCAGGCCCTTGTTCTTCGCCGCGCCACCGGTGACGGTCACGCCTTCCTTGAGGCCGACCCGGCGAACGAGCACGAAAATCCGCCGGCAGATGGAGGCATTCAGCCCGGCAGCGATGTCCGGCAGCGGCGTCCGACGGTTGATCAGGCTGATTACCTCCGTTTCGGCAAAAACACTGCACTGCGAGGTGATCGCCACGTCCTGCGTCGACTTCAGGGACTGCTCGGACAGTTCATCCAGCGACAGGTGCAGGATGCGCGCAATGCTTTCCAGGAAGCGCCCGGTGCCGGCGGCGCATTTGTCGTTCATCGCGAAGTCGAGCACGCTGCCGTCCGGATTGAGCGAGATCGCCTTGACGTCCTGGCCACCGATGTCCACCACGGTCTTCACTTCCGGATGCAGGAAGTGGACTCCCAGCGCGTGGCAACTGATTTCCGACAGGTTCGCCTTCGCGAAACTGACCTCGTTGCGCCCGTAGCCGGTGCCGACGACGCAATCGAGCGCCTCGTATCCCGAAAGACCCGGCACTTTCGCGCAGGCCTCGGCGATCACGAGCTTCGCGGTCTCCGTGGGATCCGGGCGCGAGGAAACGATCGCGCTGGCGACGATGCGGTTGTCGTCGAGGATCACCGCCTTGCCCGTGGTCGATCCCAGATCGACGCCACCGTAGTACTTGCCCATGTGCCTGCCCTTTTGTGGTTCCGGAATTTCCCTTCGCGCCGTGCCTTCACGTCATCCCAACCCCTCACCCCAACCCCTCTCCCCGGAGGGGCGAGGGGCTACTTCCGCCTCATCCCCTCTCCCCAACCCCTCTCCCCAACCCCTCTCCCCGGAGGGGCGAGGGGCTACTTCCGCCTCCTCCCCTCTCCCCTCCGGGGAGAGGGGCCGGGGGGTGAGGGGGCCGAGTCCCACGCCATCACCGCAACGGCGTCGCACCCATCACCGACTCCATGAAGTTGTCGATCTGCCGCTGGATGTCCTTGCCGGACACCACCCGCGAGTCGGTCATGTCGTCGTTGATGAACAGCAGCGGGATGCCGCGGTCGCGACACAGTTCGCGGAACATGCCGTTGAGTGCCTTGGTGTTCTTGCAGCCGACGTGCTCCGCCATCATCACCATGTCGATATCGAAGTGGTCGACGATGTAAAACAGGTCCTGGAAGAAGTTTTCCACCGGCCCGCGAGTGTGACGCGCCATCGGGCCGTTCATGGTGCACACCGCGAGGTCGCGCAGCATCGTTTCCGGCGTCGAGGTGTCGATGATCGGGTGCCGGCGGAACGCCAGCATGTCCATCATGATCGACATGCCCCAGCGCTTCTCGTTCACCGTGTACAGATCCGGGTAGGTCAGCGTCATCGGGTTCCACAAGAGCGCCCGGTAGCGCTCGTTGGCGATCGCGCCCTTGCCCTTGCGCACGGCATCGTCGGTGATCTCCAGCAGCCGCTCGAAATAGGCAATCCCGTCCGGGTGTCCCGGATACAACTGCATGAACAGGAAATGGTTGTAGGTGATCGGCTCGCCCGCCATCGGCGCTGGCTTGTTGCGCAGCAGTTCCCACAGATCCATTTCCAGCTGCAGCGTCTTGTTGCGCGTCTCGCAGATGGAGCGCAGCTTGTTCCAGTCCATGCGGCCGGGGGTGTTGGCTTCCAGCCAGACGATCATCTTGCGCAACTCTTCCGCGAAGTAGGTCACGGCACGGTCGGACTTGAAATCATGCGGGATGTCCAGACGGTAGGTCGGGATGCCCAACTTCTCCTCCATCACGATGTAGCCGGCCATCGCCGTGTCGCACGGCATGTTCGAGGCGACCATTGCCACCGGGTTCGGCATGCAGCCGGCCAGCGTCATGCCCATCGCGCTCTTGGGCAGGCTGCAGGTGTCGGGCGTGATGCCGTAGTTCTCGGCGCTGTCGATGTACTCCTCGATGAGCGATCCGTGCACCATCGGCAACAGGATGCCGACTATCTCCGCCATCCACGGCGACAGGCCCATCGCGTGGAAGATCTCGGTGGGAATGATGTCCTCGTGCAGCACCGTCCGTTCCGGCTCGGCGAACACCCGGCCGAGCAGGTCCGGGAACACGATCTTGACGATGTAGCGCACCAGCATCGCGTTCGCCTCGCGGTAATGCGAGGTGCGCGGGAACACCAGCCGGGCGAAAAACTTCTCGAAGTGGATCAGGAAATCCCTGAACCAGGGCAATTCGTCGAGCTGGCGCACCAGGTCCTTCGGGCCGGCGCGCAACACCCAGCCGCCGAGGTCGCGCGCAATATCCGCCTGGTATTTCGTGGTGATCTTCCAGTCGTTGATGCTTTCGCCGAGGCCGCGCTCGCGTACGCGGGCGGCGACATCGCGCATGGTTTCCGCCGAGGTGTCCCGCAGGAAACGGAACTGGTCGGCGCCCTGCCCGGTCATTTCGCGCAATCGCTCGATACGGCTCATCGTCCCATCGCCTCCAGGAAAGCCTGCACGCGGGTCGCCAACTGGCCGCGGCCGGTCAGCATGTATTCACGCTCCAGGCGCAGCACCGGCACGCCGGCCTTGCGCAGCGCATCGGCCAACGGCGGCGCCTCGATGCCCCAGAGGTCGCAGAACTTCATCGTCTCGACGATCACGCCGTCGACCTTGAACTTCTCGACATTGGCCATGACCTCGTCCACGCGGTCGCGGAAGTCGGCCATCATGCGCGGGCAGGTGGTGCGCAGCAGTTTCTGTTCGGCAATCGAGCGGATCGGGTTGGCCGGGTCAGCGATGACGATGTCCTCGGTCGCCGGGATCGATCCCGTGCAGTAGCGGTCGGCCACCACCAACGCGCCGGTCGACTCGATCGCGTCGATGTAGTCCGCGGAATCAAACTCGCTGCCGACCACCATCAGCCGTGCGCGGTAGTCGTCGATACCGCCACGGTCGGTGATGTCCTGCCGGATCGCCGGCAGGAGCTCCAGCAGGTCGCGGTTGGGGATCACCGAGGAAATGCGCATCAACGCGTGGAACTCGGCCCCGGTCAGCGGCGGTGCGTCGAGCCGGCGCAGGTCGCCGATTTCGCGCAACGCGGCGAACGCCTGGTTGCGCACGGCCACCGCCTCATTCAGTGCCGCCGGGCCGGTGTCGACACCGAAATGCTCGCTCAACCGGCGCGCCAGGTTTTCCACCTCGGTGACATACCAGTCGACCGCTTCCGGCGTCTTCTTGTGCGGCAGGTCGAGGATGTGCGCGAACGGCGGGTTGTTGACGTGCACCAGGTTGTCGTACAGCCGGCGCAGGTGGTCGCAACTGGCGGCGAACACCCAGCCGTCCAGATGCTCGTAGCGCTGCTCCATCGCGAACTGCAGCAGGCTGCGCGTATACGAACACAGTACGTTCGACAGGTAGGCATCGGCCATCTCGGTGCCGGTGACGCCATGCGCATAGACACGCACCGGCACCAGCCCCTTCACCTGCAGCAGGGCTTCCGGCACGAAACTGCAGGTCAGGCCGATGCAGCGGTCACCGCGGCCGCGTGCCGCGCGCAGATAGTCGTTGTCGGTGTCGCTGATGCAGCCCGACAGGTGCGGCCAGTCCCAGCATCCGGTGATCTCTTCTTCGGCGTACATCATCGGGCCTCAGGCAATGGTCAGTGGAGTGAGTGCCGGCGCCAGCAACCGGCGGGCGATGCCGGCGGCGGCCTGGCGTGCGGGGCTGTCGGCCGGCAATTCCCACAGCGAACGGCCTTCGCGGTCGAAGCGGGCAAGCAGCGGATCGTCCGGCATGACGCCGAGCAGCGGCACCGTCGAGACGAGCGCGGTGGCGTCGAACTCCGGCAGCCGGTTGGCGACCACGGCCAGGTTCGCTTTCGGCACCGCCTTCTCGATCAGGTGAAAGGTTTCCAGGCTGCGCAAGGAACCATCGACGACGACCACGATGCGGCTGACGCGCTCGGTGACCTGGCGGTTGATCTGCTCGATGCCGGCCTCGGCGTCGATCAGGATGCAGGCGAAGTCGTTGATCAGGTATTCGATCGACGAGCGCAGCAATTTGTTCACCGGGCAGAAGCAGCCTTTTTCCTTCGACAGCCCCATCGGCAGCAGCGAGTAGTTGTCGCGCTCGGCCAGCGCCTCCAGCAACAGGTAATCGATCTGGTCGGCCAGCGCGAGTTTCGCCTCGTCATTCATCTGTCGCGCCAGCGCGATCACCTCGGCGCGCACTTCGGCCAGCGTCTTCGCCGCGCGCTCGCCGAGCGTCGAAACCAGCCCGCCCGCCGGGTCGGCGTCGATCAGCAACAGCGGCTTTTTGCCGGCGTCCAGCAGTTCACGCGACAGCAGCGCGGAGAACGCCGTCTTGCCGACGCCACCCTTGCCGACCACGGCAATGATCGGGATTGGCGGCGGCGAAACCGGCCGCGACGGCGCCAGCAGATGGTCGTGCGAATGATCGTGCGAATGGTCGCCGTCACACATGGGCCTTCTTCCTGCGTTTGCCGCGGATTTTCATCACCTGCCGCAACTGGTCGCACACCGGCGCTTCCTCGCAGCTGCGGCAGTCCATGCTGTTGCACTCCAGGTCGCCGAACGCGTTCCACTTCAGGCGCACGTGCTCGCCGGTCTGCGCCGAGGCAATGGCGGAATACGGCTCCAGCGCGCGCACGAGGTCGTCCTCGCAGGCGATGAATACCTCGATCGCCTCGACACCGTTCACCCGCCGGCACGCGGCATAGATCGCCTGCGCGAAGGCCACCGGGCCGACACCGCGGGCGGCGGCATCGCGGCTCACGCGCACCCACAAGCGCCCCGGCATCGCCCGCACCGACACGCCGTCAAGGCCGTCGATGCGCACTGCGGCATTGCGCAGGCCGTAGCAGTCGAGGGTCTGGATGCCCGGCGTGCCGGCCAGCACCAACACGCCCAGCGGCAAGGCGGTGCCCGGCGGCAGCGGTTCGGCCGGGGCGGCCAGCGTCAACCGGCCGTCGGTGACGTCGTCGGTGTGCGTCACCAGCGTGGTGACCACGGAAGACACACCGGGCTTGCCGAACTCCAGCGCCACGTCGCCGCCGAGAATGGTGCGCGTGCGTACCGGCGCGGCGGGCTGGACGCCGGTCCGCGCCACCGCCAGCGTGCGCACCCCGGCGCGGTCGTCGAAACGACGGCGCAGGTTGCGGACCAGGGCGGCGACATTGACGGCCTGCCCTTCTGCCGCGGGCGGCGCCTGCTTTCCGACTGTGTTCACGATCGCCTCGTTTACATCGGTCAATGGCACATACAGTGATGTGCCTTTGGACGATGGAGCTTGATCGCGGTCAAATCAGGGCAAGGAAGGATCGCCGGCATGGCCGGCTCGCTACAAAAAATTCCGGCATGGCCGGCTCGCTACAGCGCCCCTTACTTCTTGACGTAAACGCTGCTCGTGGCCTGCAGCAGGTCGGTGGTCACGCTCGGCGTGCCGGACATGAGGATCGTGATGTACCCGTCCTTCGCGCCGATCTTTTTCAGCAGCAGGTTGGTCGCCCACTTCGCGGTGACGTTGGTCTTCTCCATGAACACCGCCGGGTGCGGCACGAACGGCAGGTCCCCGATGAACAAGAGGTTGTCGATCGGCGACTGCACCGGCGGGCGGAACTTCTCGGTGCCGACCTTGTAGCCGTTGTAGTGGTGCCAGCGGTTGACGTACGCGCCGCGCGGCGCCGGCAGGTCCGGGATCACCGCCTTCAGTTCCTCGTAGCACAGCGCCGCGATTTCGTCGGTGCTCATGCCGGCCACCGCTTCGGCCTTGGCGATCTGCGTCTCGATGATCGTCACGTCGCGGTCCGGGAACTCGCCCGACCACTGGATCGACTGCCCGTTCGGGTATTTCACGCGCAGCGAGCGGTTGATGGTGATGCCCAGGCGCTGGAAACCGGTGGCGAAGAAGCAGATCGACGGATTGCCGTTGACGTCCTTTATCTGCTGCTCCCAAGGCCCCTTGCCGTCGAACCAGAGGTTGCAGACATACACCGCCTTCGGCTGCACCTTGAGGATGTTGTTGAAGTAGTCGTTGTCGCCCAGCACGCCGAGGTTCGTGGTCACCAGCTGGTGCGCACCGGGTATGTCCATCGCCGATATGAAATAGTCCGCCTCCCAGGCACGCTCCGCGCGCTCGTCCGGCTCCAGGTATTTCGCCAGCTCGATGTGCGCGCCGCAGAACGGGCACTCATGGCCGCGCTCCATCCCGTCGAGGATCAGGTTGCCGCAGATCGAGCAGCGACGGACCTTGTTCTGCTCCGCCGCCACCACGCCGGCGATCACCCGGCTGATGCGCTCGCCGTCCTTCTCCAGCCGCGTGATATCGGTGTTGTAGTGGATCTCGCCGCCATGGGCGCGGATGTAGTCGACCATCGGCTGCAGGAAGGTTTCGCCGACCGCATTGCGGTACAGGTTGACCTTCATGTCCTGCGGCGAGCCCGCGACCAGCTGAAAGATGTTGGCCAGCGTCAGTGCGGACACCTGGTCAGCGTTGTCGAAGTACGCCATCTCGATCAGGCTGTCGCAGATCTTGGTGATCAGGTCTTCCGGGAAGCCGTGCTGGTGGCCCCACTCGGCGAAACTCAGGCTGTCCATGTACTCGCGCTGCGCGTCATCGGCGTAGTCGAAGCTGGCGAGTTTGGTGAACAGCCGGATGAAATTTCCGCGCTCCTGTTCCGGCAGGTGCTTCATGTGCCGGGCCACACCGAGCATCTGCAGCTTGTCGAACGGCTTCGGCCAGTTGCAGTTGGGCATCCAGCTTTCGGTGCCGTCCTTGTCGAGGAAATGGTAGATGGACGTGTCGTCCGGCGTTTCCATCAACGGCCAGCCGTGGCGACCGAGGAACTCGCGCAGGTTGTTGTAGAAGCCCCACACCGCATGGATGCCGTGCTCGCGGATGTAGCCCGGGAACGCCGGATCCTGTTTCGCCGGATCGTCGGCCGGGCCCCAGTGCCGGTCGCGCCAGGATTTCAGCTTGCCGCCGGGCGTGCCCGAGCGCTCCAGGATCACCACCTTGAACCCGCGCTGCGACAACTCGACGCCGGCCTGCAGGCCGGCGAGCCCGCCGCCCATGATCACCACGCGCTTGCCGTTGGG
>JBKHWN010000180.1:0-6597 GCA_046566505.1 Gammaproteobacteria bacterium | reverse complement strand
TCGCGGCGCAGGACTTCCAGGTCGTCGGTGCGCGCCAGTCGCTCGGCAGCGGCCAGCCGGACGCGGGCGACCTTGTCCTGCAGCGCCAGTGTGCGCAGCAGTTCCGGGTCGCTGATGCGGGCCAGTGCGCGGCAGCGCAGGTCGGCGGGCAGCTCTGTCTGCTGCACCAGGCGGGCGGCAGTGGCCGGCGACGCATCGCTGGCAAGCAACTGTTCCGCGGCGGCGACGGCTTGCGCGGCCTGCTGCTGCCGTTCGGCGTCGGCGGCCGACGTTCCGGCAGCCGCCTTTTTCTGTTGCGGCGTGGTGTTTGCCTGCCCTGCAACTTTTGGTGCCGTCTGTTCGCGTCGGAAAAAGCCGGCAATTTTGTCGAGCATGGGTTATCCGTGTCAGGTGTTGCGTGGGGAGGGGGTGGCGTGCAGGCGCTCGATCAGGGCGTCCTTGTCGCTCCAGATTTCGCTGATCCACAACTGGAAGCGCTTGCGGTATTCGGCATCGTTCTCGTAATCGCCACCGATCAGCTCACGCGGGATCGGCAGTTCGCGGATGTGCACCCGCACCTGGTGCACGCGCCCCCCGATAAGGTCCAGGAAGGTCGGTCGTCCTTCCGGGTAGACGATGGTGACGTCGATGACCGACTTCAGCGTGTCGCCCATCGCGTTGATCACGAAGCCGACGCCGCCGGCCCTGGGCTTGAGCAGGTGCATGAACGGGGACTGCTGCTGTTCACGCTTGGCATCCGTGTAGCGGGTGCCCTCGACGAAGTTCATCACCGAGACCGGCACATGGCGGAATTTCTCGCAGGCGTGGCGCGTGGTCTCCAGATCCTTGCCCTTGTACTCCGGGTGTTTTTCCAGGAATTCCTTCGAGTGCCGTTTCATGAACGGGAAATCCAGCGCCCACCAGGCCAGCCCCAGCAGCGGCACCCAGATCAGTTCCTGTTTGAGGAAGAACTTCAGGAACGGGATTTCCTTGTTGAAAACTTTCTGCAATACGGGGATGTCGACCCAGCTCTGGTGGTTGCTTATGACCAGATAGTGGCCGTCGTACGCCAGGTTGTTCATGCCCTGCACATCCCAGTCGATGCGGGTCAGCAGGCGGAAGGTGAACGAGTTGACCGCGATCCAGCTCTCGGCGATCAGGATCAGCACGCGCGAGAGGAACACGCGCACGCCATGCAGCGGCAGGAGGAACTTGACGAAGGCCAGGATGAACAGCGGTGTGCAGTGCAGCACCGTGTTGGTCAGCAGGATCAGGAGGCCCAGCGGAATGAGGAGGAAGGCGGGCAGGAAGGTCAGCATGAGGTCCTCGACTCGGGTCTGTCCGGGGTTCGCGGCGGAGGGATTGTAGAGGGCGCGGGGCGGGTGTGCGACCCGTATGCGGCGGGCCGCCAGGTGGCGGAAGGTCAAGGAAATTGAGCATCGCGGTCATGGGACGGCGGCGGATCGCTGCCTACAGTTGGGTCCGCTTTTGTCCCCACCCAACGGAGATGTCCATGGCCGGTCCCCTGTCTTCCCTCAAGGTCCTCGATTTCAGTGCCCTGCTGCCGGGGCCGTTCGGCACGATGCTGCTTGCCGACATGGGTGCCGAGGTCGTGCGCCTTGAATCGCCGACCCGTCCGGACATGGTGCGCGCGCTGCCGCCGATGGACGACGGCATTTCTGTCTGCCACGCCTACCTGAACCGTTCCAAGAAATCGCTGGCCATCGACCTGAAGAAGCCGGAGGGCGTCGAGCTGGTGAAGAAACTGGTGCAGGAATACGACATCGTCGTCGAGCAGTTCCGTCCGGGCGTGATGGATCGCCTGGGTGTCGGCTACGAGGCACTGAAGGCGGCGAACCCGCGCATCATCTACTGCTCGATCACCGGCTACGGCCAGGACGGCCCCTACCGGGACCGTGCCGGCCACGACATGAACTACCTGTCGATCGCCGGCATCACCGGCTACAACGGGCGCAAGGCCAGCGGCCCGGGCCCGATCAACGTGCAGGTGGCGGACGTCGCCGGCGGTTCCTACCACGCGGTGATGGGCATCCTGGCGGCGGTCATCCACCGCCAGCAGACTGGCGAGGGCCAGGCCATCGACATCTCGATGACCGACGCGGCGTTCTCGATGCATGCGCTCACCGCGCCGCCGGCACTGGTCGCCAACCAGCAGCCGGAACTGGAAGCCACCCAGCTCAACGGCGGCAGTTTCTACGACTGCTACGAAACGAAGGACGGGCGTTTCTTCTCGGTCGGCGGTCTGGAGCCGCAGTTCTTCATGCAGTTCTGCGCAGCCATCGGCAAGCCGGAATTGTCGACCAGGGGCCTGGTACTGGTGCCGGACGTGGTCGCCGAAGTGAAACGCGAGATCGCCGGGGCGATGAAGCAGAAGACCTTTGCCGAGTGGTCGGCGGTGTTTGCCGCGATCGACTCCTGCACCGAGCCGGTGCTGACGTTCAGCGAAGCCTGCGAACACCCGCAGATGAAGGCGCGCCAGATGCTGGTCGACGTGCCGAAGCCGAACGGCGGCACCCAGCGGCAGATCGCCAGTGCGATCAAGTTCTCGACCGCCAAGCCGCGCTACGACTTCATCGGTGCCCCGCTGGGCAAGCATACCGACGAGATTCTCGGCGGTGCCGGCGTGCCGGCCGCCGAGTTGGCGGCCCTGCGCAAGGCCGGCGTCATCGCCTGACTTGCGGGCGCATGCCCGGCTGTACAAAAAACGGCGCCCTCCCTACCGGGAAGGCGCCGTTTTCTTTTAGGCTCACGGGCATGTCACGACGACGTTCCCTTTTGCCGCTGCTTTTCCTGTCCTTCGCAGGGCTGCCGCTTGTTGTGCTCGGGCAGGATGCTGTCGTCGACGCTGTCGAGGTCGTCGATTCAGGCATGCCGGTCCATGCCGGGGAAGCCGGGCAGGTCATCGACGGGCCGCCGCTGCCGGATGCCACCGACGATGCGCCGCCCGGCCGCGACGCGCTGCCGCCGGCATGCCAGGGCAGCATGGAAGACCTGCGCTGGTTCGACCGAGCCCAGGACTACTGGTCCGCGCGGGCCTGCATGCCGGCGGTCTGGTTCGACCGTTTCTTCGGCGGTAGCCGGGCCGAGGACGTGGCGACTGCGCTGGTGCGAGTCATACCCTCCGTGCAGTACAGCGACCGGGAGTTCACGGAAACCGGTGTCCGGATAAAGGCGAAGGTCAACCTGCCGGCTTTCGAGCGAAAGCTGAGCGTCATCATCAACGACGATGACGAAGCAGACCGGGGCTTGCTGCCCGGCGAAGTGGAGCGCCCGCAGCAGGCAAACGCGGCGGACCGCAGTTCGTCGCTGGCGTTCCGCTACCTGCTGCGAACCCACCTGGATCTCGATGTGGGTCTGCGCTCGGAACTCAAGTTGCTTGCCCGGATCCGCTACCGGCACGACTGGCACCATCGCCCCGGCCTCGATACCCGGTTTACCCAGAGTGTCTATTTCCGTGATGGCGAGGGCTTTGGTGAAAGTTCGCTGGTGGAAGTCGAGCGCATGCTGGCCGATGACATGCTGTTGCGATGGAGTACGCAGGCGACCGTATCGGAAGCGGCGAACGGGCTGGAGTTGCGCGAGGGCCTGCAGTTGTACCGCCAGATCGACCAGGACCGGGCCATCAGCTGGAATCTGGCGGCGAGCGTCAAGTCCGATCCCGCGTGGAAAGCAGAAACCTATACGACCAGCGTCCGTTACCGGCAGCGTGCCTTTCGTTCCTGGTTTTTTTACGAGGTGGAGCCCTTCGTTGACTGGATTCGATCGGACGGGTTCAACACCAACCCGGGCATTGCCTTCCGCATCGAGTTCTGGCTCGGCGATACCGGGTCCGCGGGGCGTGCTCCCGCGCCGGCGCCGACGGAAGCTCCGCCTGCCGGCGAGGCGCCCGCCGAAGAACCGCCTTCGGATGACGCCGCCGCAGTGCCTACCAGCCCGACGAACGACGACCAGACTGACGCGCCGTGAGCCACCCGGCCAGCATGCCGCCGAACACGATCAGCGCACCGTAGAGCAGGAAGTCCGCACGCTGGTCGTCGGCCAGCCTCGCCGCTTCGGCCGCGAGTTTCTCGTTGTCTATCTTCAGTTCGGTGATGCGCTGGTTGAGCGCCTGGTTCGCGGCAGAGATCTGCTGTGGTCCTGCGGCGCCGATCTTCAGGTCGCCCAGTTGCTGCAGCGCGGCATCCCGTTCGCCTTGCACCTGGGCCAGGGTGGCGCGCAGGGCCTGGCGATCCGCTTCCGCAGCCTGCAACTGTTCGCGGGCGCCCCCCTGCTCGCGGCTGGCGGCATCAAACCGGCTCTGCAGTTCCTGCAGGCGGTCACGTGCGCCCTGTGTTGCCTGCAACTGGTTTGCCGGCAGCCAGCCCTCGACTTGCTGGAAGCGTACGCGCACCCACTTGCCATCCGGCGAGCGCTGCAGCACGTCGACCGGGTTGCCGGACACCAGCGGGCTGCCAACGGCCTTTGCATCGCCCACGGGGTTCGCTCGCAGCGTGACGCTCAACTGGTCGGTGATGTACTGCGTCTCCGCAGCGGCCGTGCCGGCGATGAGCAGCAGGGCCGGCAGCAACAGGCGGGCGGGCGTCATGACGGCACCTCCTTTCAGGGCAGAACTTTGCGGAATGGTTTGACGGTGACCATGCGGAAAACCCCGTCGGTGGCATAGGGGTCCGCCGCCGCCCAGGCCTCGGCGTCGGCGAGCGATGCGAATTCGGCGACCACCAGGCTGCCACTGAAACCGGCGCCACCGGGGTCGTTGCTGTCGATTGCCGGGTGCGGGCCGGCCAGCACCAGCCGGCCGGCGTCGCACAGGGCCTGCAACCGCGCGAGATGCGCCGGGCGCACGGCCAGCCGTTTTTCCAGCGAACCGGGGTGATCCTCACCGAGGATGGCATACAGCATCGCGGTCACTCTCCTGTTCCGGGCGGCGAGGGCTTCTGTTCCGGCATGTGCACATGTCGCCACAGCCAGAAGATCAGGGCACCCATGAACACCATGTTCAACAGCGGGTAGCCGAAGGTCTTGATGTTGACCCAGGTCTCGGTGTCGAAATGGTCGATGATCCACAGATTCAGTGCGCCGGCGGCCAGGAAATAGGCAATTGCCGCAGCGTTGACCCAGCGCCAGGTTGCGTCCGGTGCATTGATGCGGGCGCCTTCGCCGAGTTGCTTCACCGCGGCCTCGGCACCGACACGGATCAGGTTGCGCTTGCCGATGAACTCGCTGGCCAGCAGCGCCACGGCGAACACCACGTCGACAATGGTTGGCTTCCACTTGATGAAGCGCTCGTCCTGCAGGAAAAGCGTCAGGCCGCCGAACACCAGCACGATGCCCAGCACCGCCAGGTGCATGCGGTCGAGCTTGCGCCAGATGAACCAGCCGAGCGCCACCTGCGCCACGCTGGCGGCCATCAGCGCGACCGTGCCCTGTATGATGTCTTTTCCCGTCAGGTAAAAAACCGCGAAGAACACGATGGCCGGAAACAGGTCGAACAATTGCTTCATGGGTAGGTATCGCGGCGCCGGGGAGCGCGGATGATAGCCGACCTCCATTGCCACTCCCACTGCTCAGACGGCACGCTGGCGCCGGCGGCCGTGGTGGCGCGCGCCGTGCAGCGCGGCGTCGACCTGCTGGCGCTGACCGACCACGACACCGTCGACGGCATTGCCGAAGCCCGGGCGGCGGCTTCGGCGGCGGGTATCGACTTCGTGGCCGGCACCGAACTCAGTTGTCGCTGGGAAGGCCATGACATCCACGTCGTCGGCCTGCGACTGGACATCGACAGCCCGGTATTGCTGGAAGGGCTCACCCGCCAGCACGTCGCCCGGCGTGAGCGCGGCCAGCAGATCGCCGCCCGGCTGGTGAAGGCCGGCGTCCCCGGCTGCTGGGAGCGCGCCTGCGAACTGGCCGGCAGCGACCGCCCGGGACGCCCGCACTTTGCCCGGGCCATCGTCGAGGCCGGTGCGGCGCGGGACT
Organism: Gammaproteobacteria bacterium; assembly: GCA_046566505.1. GTDB lineage: Bacteria > Pseudomonadota > Gammaproteobacteria > Pseudomonadales > JADFDG01 > JADFDG01. Next base: position 624 of record JBKHWN010000180.1, on the reverse strand, counting down.
TCGAGCATGCGTTCAACCGATTCCTCAAGCAGGGGCAGGTCGCCTATGTGCCAACGCCCTGGGCTGACATTCCCACTGCTGTCGAATGGATACGCGGCGCCGGTGGTTTCGCCGTGGTCGCCCACCCCTCGCGCTACCGGCTGACGCGCACCAAGCTGAACAAGTTGCTGACGCTGTTCGCCGCCGCCGGCGGTGCCGCGCTGGAAGTGCAGACTCCGAACCAGCAGCCGAACCAGACCCGGGCGCTGGTGCTTATGGCCACCCGGCTCGGACTGGCCGGTTCGATCGCCAGCGACTTCCACGGCGGCGCGACGCCCTGGGCCGAACTCGGTGCCGCCGGCGTCCTGGTGCCCGGGATCCGGCCGGTGTGGGAGCTCTGGTCATAGCCGGCCCGGCGAACTCGCCCTGTGGTGAGCGGGCCATGCCCGCGATCGGTCCAGACCCTGTGGTGAGCGGGCCATGCCCGCGATCGGTCCTGCCGAATTCCCGTACACCCCGTTCCGGCGTATCGTTGCGCCCCGTCAAGCCGACCCACTTTCCGGACACGCGCGTGAGCCAGTATTTCCGCATCCACCCCGAAAACCCGCAGGCCCGGCTGATCCGCCAGGCCGCCGACATCCTGCG
>JBKHWN010000179.1:0-6187 GCA_046566505.1 Gammaproteobacteria bacterium | reverse complement strand
ACGCCGATCCGCGCGATGCGGTGCGCGGTGCGGACCTGGTGGTGCTGGCCATGCCGGTCGGCGCCACGGAGCCGGTGCTGGCAGCGGTCCGCGACGTGCTGTCGCCGGATGCGATCCTCACCGATGTCGGCAGCGTGAAGGGCGCCGTCGTCGATGCTGCACGCGCCGCGCTCGGCGTGCTGCCGGCCGGCTTCGTGCCTGGCCATCCCATTGCCGGCGCGGAAAAAAGCGGCGTGTCGGCGGCCAATTCCGAGTTGTACGTCAACCACAAGGTGATCCTCACGCCGGTGGACGAAACATCGGCTGACGCACTGCACCGGGTACGCGAACTCTGGGAAGCGGTTGGTGCGCAGGTGCTGGTGATGACGCCGTCCCACCACGACGAAGTGCTTGCTGCCACCAGCCACCTGCCGCACCTGCTGGCCTACACGCTGGTCGACTGCCTGGCGCACCTGCAGGACAACCGCGAGATATTCCGCTACGCGGCCGGCGGTTTCCGGGATTTCACGCGTATCGCTTCCAGCGACCCGGTGATGTGGCGCGACATTTTCCTGAACAACCGCGACGGCGCGCTCAAGGTGCTGGATCGCTATCGCCAGGATCTCGACGCCATGCGTGCCGCTATTGCCGCCAGTGACGGCGAGGCGATGCTCGGTGTTTTCACGCGCGCCAAGGCAGCGCGCGACCATTTCACGGCGATGAACCTGCAGACCGCCTATGTCACGGCACACCAGCTCGTGCAGCAGGCAGAACCCGAATTGCTGGACCGGAAATCGATCATGACCCACAGCGACATCAAGTACCGCGTGCAGCCCGGTGGCCAGGTGAACGGCCGCCTGCGCGTGCCGGGCGACAAGTCCATCTCGCACCGCTCGATCATGCTCGGCTCGCTGGCCGACGGCGTCACCGAGATCGAGGGCTTCCTCGAAGGCGAGGATGCACTCGCCACGCTGCAGGCCTTCCGCGACATGGGCGTGGTGATCGAAGGCCCGGCGAACGGCCGGGTGTCTGTGCATGGTGTCGGCCTGCGCGGCCTCAAGGCGCCGGCCGACGTCCTCTACATGGGCAACTCCGGCACCTCGATGCGTTTGCTGATGGGCATACTTGCCGCCCAGCCATTCGATACCACCCTGGCCGGCGATGCGTCGCTGGCCAAGCGCCCGATGGAGCGCGCCGCGAAGCCGCTGCGACTGATGGGCGCAGACATCCAGACCACCGGTGAGCGCGGTACGCCGCCGGTGCGGATCAAGGGCGGACAGGCGCTGAAGGGCATCCGTTACGACCTGCCGGTCGCCAGCGCGCAGGTGAAATCGGCGGTGTTGCTTGCCGGATTGTGGGCCGACGGCGAGACGACGGTGACCGAGCCGGCGCCGACACGCGACCACAGCGAGCGCATGTTGCGCGGTTTCGGCTACGACGTGCGCACCGACGGCAACCGCATCAGCCTCAACGGCGGCGGTACGCTGCGCGCCTGCCGCATCGATGTGCCGGCGGACATTTCCTCGGCCGCGTTCTTCATGGTCGCCGCGTCCATCGCGCCGGGCTCGGACATTGTGCTGGAGCACGTCGGCATCAACCCGACGCGCACCGGCGTCATCGACATCCTGAAATTGATGGGCGCCGATATCACGGTCAGCAACGAGCGCGAAGTCGGCGGTGAGCCGGTCGCGGACATCCGGGTGCGGCACGCAAGGCTGCGCGGCATCGAGATCCCGGAGCACCTGGTCCCGCTGGCCATCGACGAGTTCCCGGTACTGTTTGTTGCCGCCGCCTGCGCCGAGGGCCGTACCGTGCTGACCGGTGCCGAGGAACTGCGGGTCAAGGAGAGCGACCGCATCCAGGTCATGGCGGACGGGCTGAAGACGCTGGGTGTGGCCGCCGAGCCGACGCCCGACGGCATCGTGATCGAGGGGCAGGGCGAGGGTGAGGTATTCGGTGCGGGTGAGGTCACCAGCCACCACGACCACCGGATCGCCATGTCCTTCACCGTGGCGGCCCTGCGCGCGCGCGGCGAGATCCTGGTCCACGACTGCGCGACGGTCGCCACCAGTTTTCCCGGTTTCGACGCGCTGGCGGGCCGGGCCGGTATCCGCATCGGCGTGGAGCGCAGCTGAACATGGTGCCGGTCATCGCCATCGATGGTCCGAGCGGTTCGGGCAAGGGCAGCATTGCGCTGATGGTGGCCCGGGAACTGGGCTATCACGTCCTGGACAGCGGCGCCCTGTACCGGTTGCTGGCCCTGGCCGCCATCGAGCGGGCAGTTTCTGCTGACGACGAACCGGCGCTGGCCACGGCCGCCGCCGACCTGCCGGCAACCTTCGAGGAAGGGCTGCCGGGCGAACCGGCCCGGGTCCTGCTGGCCGGCAAGGACGTCGGCGACCGCATCCGCGAAGAGGATGTCGGGCAGTTTGCCTCCCGTGTCGCAGCCTTCCCGGCGGTCCGCGCGGCCCTGCTGGCGCGCCAGCGGGCCTATGCCCGTGCCCCCGGCCTGGTGGCCGACGGGCGGGACATGGGGACCGTCGTTTTCCCGGACGCGCCGCTCAAGATCTTCCTCGACGCCGACGTCGAGGAGCGGGCCCGCCGGAGGGAAAAACAGTTGCTAGGGCAAGGGGTTAGTGCTAGTTTTGCGCGCCTCGTGGACGAGCTGCGCGCCCGCGATGACCGTGACCGGAACCGTCCGGTGGCGCCCCTGAGGCCCGCCGGCGATGCCGTGGTCATCGACAGCACGCATCTGGGCCGCGAGGCAGTCTTTCAGCAAGTCATGGCCCTGGTGCGCTCGCGCAGCCTTGCGTGATCCGTTCCGTTTTATTGCCTCGCCCGCTGAGGGAGCCAGCCCGCGCATGTGCCAGAAGCGCGCGGGTCCCGGCAAATTCATGAACTGACCCGCGCCTTGCTGGCAGGTGCGGTAATCGTATGGTGCATTCTTAAATGGAAAGTTTTGCCGAACTCTTTGAGAGCAGCGTCAAGGGTCTTGACGTCGATCGTGGTGGTGTTGTCTTCGGAAAAGTGGTCTCCATCGACAATGACTGGGTCATCGTCAACGCGGGCCTGAAGTCCGAGGGCGTGATTCCGAAAATCGAATTCCTCACCGATCGCGGTGAATTCGAAGTGGCCGTGGGCGACGAAGTCGCCGTGGTCGTCGATGCGATCGATGACGGCATGGGTTACACCCGGCTGTCGCGCGAGAAGGCCAAGCGGGCAGAAGCCTGGACGCGCCTCGAAAGACTGTTCAACGACAACACCACCGTGCGCGGCATGATCAACGGCAAGGTGAAGGGCGGTTTCACCGTCGACATCGAGACCATCCGTGCGTTCCTGCCGGGTTCGCTGGTCGATGTCCGCCCGGTACGCGATACCGCGCACCTCGAAGGCAAGGAACTCGAGTTCAAGGTCATCAAGCTGGATGCCAAGCGCAACAACGTCGTTGTTTCGCGTCGCGCCGTGATGGAAGCCGAGAACAGTGCCGAGCGCCAGGAGCTGCTTTCCGCGCTCCAGGAAGGCATGGAAGTCAAGGGCATCGTCAAGAACCTCACCGACTACGGTGCGTTCGTCGACCTTGGCGGCATCGATGGCCTGCTGCACATCACCGACATGTCGTGGAAGCGCATCAAGCACCCGAGCGAGATCGTCGAGGTTGGCCAGGAAATCCAGGTCAAGATCCTCAAGTTCGACCGCGAGAAGAACCGTGTATCGCTGGGCCTCAAGCAACTGGGCGAGGATCCGTGGCATGCCATCGTCGGCCGTTACCCGGTCGGCACCAAGGTCAACGCACGCATCACCAACCTGACCGACTACGGCTGCTTCGCGGAGCTGGAGCCGGGCATCGAGGGTCTGGTGCACGTTTCCGAGATGGACTGGACCAACAAGAACATCCATCCGTCGAAGGTCGTTTCCATTGGCGACGAAGTCGAAGTGATGATCCTGGACATCGACCAGGACCGTCGCCGGATTTCGCTGGGCATCAAGCAGTGCCGCAAGAATCCGTGGGAAGCGTTCTCCGACCGTTACCAGAAAGGCGACCGCATCAAGGGCACCGTCAAGTCGATCACCGACTTCGGCCTGTTCATCGGTCTGGAAGGCGGCATCGACGGCCTGGTCCACCTCTCCGACATTTCGTGGGACGAGGCAGGCGAGGAAGCCGTGCGCCGCTACAGCAAGGGCATGGAAGTCGATGCGACGGTACTGTCGATCGACGCCGAGCACGGCCGCATTTCCCTGGGCATCAAGCAACTCGCCCAGGATCCGTTCTCTGACTACGTTGCCGTCAACGAGAAGGGCGCGATCGTCAAGGGCGTGGTGAAGGAAGCCGATGCCAAGGGTGCGGTCGTGACCCTGGCGGAAAATGTCGAGGGCTACATCAAGGTGTCCGAGATCAGCCGTGATCGCGTCGAGAACGCGGCCGATGTGCTGAAGGTCGGTGCCGAGGTCGAGGCGAAGATCATCGCCGTTGACCGCAAGAGCCGCTCGCTGGGCCTCTCCATCAAGGCCAAGGACGTGACGGAAGAGCGTGAAGCAATGGACGGCCTGCGCAACCAGGAAACGGTTGCCGAGGGTCCGAAGACCATCGGCGACCTGATCAAGGCGCAGATGGGCAAAGAGTAAGCGAGTCGTTCCATCGGACCGGCCCGGTAATCCCGGGCCGGTCTTCCCGCAAGACGGCAATTCAACGGGAGGTTCGTCGTGGAACACGATGGCATCGGATCCGTGACCAAATCGGAACTGATCGAGCGCATTGCCGCCCGGCAGACCCAGTTGTCGGTCAAGGACGTTGAACTGGCCGTTAAGACCATCCTCGAGGACATGTCCGACAACCTTGCCAATGGCGGGCGAGTCGAGATTCGTGGCTTCGGCAGTTTTTCCCTGCATTTCCGCGCGCCGCGTACCGGCCGCAACCCGAAGACCGGCGAAGCCGTCGATCTTCAGGGCAAGTACGTCCCGCATTTCAAGCCCGGCAAGGAATTGCGGGACCGCGTCAACGACAGTCTCCAGAATGAACTGTCCGCCTCGGCCGAGGCCGCCCGCCGGGCGCCTGGCAAGCTTGCCGCAGGTGGCGGTGCTGGTGGCGACGGCGTCTGATCCCGTTGCCCGTCCCCGGGCAAACACTTCGGCAGGAGCGCCATGAAACGCCTGGTCGGCCTCGTCCTGATCGTCCTGTGCATCGTTGCCTGCGGGCTGGGTCTTTACATCAGCGCCGTGAATCGCGACGTGGTCGTCATTGATCTGTTGTTCTGGCCGCAGGTCAGTGTGCGCGCGGGACTGTTGGTCGTGTTGTCCTTTGTCGCCGGCGCGCTGGCAGGCCTGCTTGCGGGAACGCTGGCGGGTCTCGGTGGCCGGGTCGCGCGCAACGTCCGGATGGCCGGGCGTGACGGGCATCCATGATCAGCGGCACGACGTTTTTGCTGTTCCTGCTGTTGCTTGCCGCGGTGGCCGCAGGCTGGTATCTCGGTTTCCGGCAGGGCCGCCTGCGGCGGCACCAGCGTGAAGCCGGGAACATCCGTGACTACCTCCAGGCCATGGTCCGTGACGGCAAGCCAGCCGATGCCGGCTCGCTGACGTCCGTTGCGCAGGCACTGGCGTTTACCGCCGAAAATTTCGAGGCGCACCTGTCGCTCGGCGCACTGTTCCGCCGGCGTGGTGAGCTCGGCCGCGCGACGGAGCTGCACGAGCGCCTGCGCAGCCTGCCGGGCATTTCCCGCGAGCAGGCCGACAACGCCGATTTCGAACTCGGCCGTGACTATTTCGCGGCCGGGATGCTCGATCGTGCGGAGCTGCAGTTTCAGGGGCTGGTCGACAGGCAGAGCCAGTTCACGCAGCAGGCGTTGCGCAAGCTGGCGCGGATCTACGAGCTTGAGCGTGATTGGCACAGCGCGCTGGTCGTCGCCGAGCGCCTATCCGCCGTCGAGCCATCGGTCAGCATCGCGGCGGCGCATTACTGCTGCGAACTGGCGGAAAAATCGGTCGTCAACGGTGAAGCGACGGCGGCGCGCCGGCTGCTGCGGCGGGCGCTCGATTTCGATCCGGCCAGCCTGCGGGCGCGACTGGGCATGGTCGAGCTGGACGTCGCGGCAGGGCAGGTGGACGGTGCGATAGACGCGTTGCGCGAACTGCTGCGTGCGCAGCCTGCGGCGGCGCCGCTGGTGCGCGACGTACTCGCGCGCTGGCTGGCGCGCTGGCCGGCGCCCGAAGG
>JBKHWN010000178.1:0-45105 GCA_046566505.1 Gammaproteobacteria bacterium | reverse complement strand
TTGCTGAACTCGGAATCACGAAAGACCGTGAATCCCTCCTTGAGACTCAACTGGAACCAGTCACGGCACGTCACCCGGTTTCCGCTCCAGTTGTGGAAATACTCGTGCGCGACAACAGCCTCTACTCGCTGGAAAGCCGAATCTGTCTGAGTGCGCTGGTTTGCCAGGACGCAGGATGTGTTGAAAATGTTGAGCCCCTTGTTCTCCATTGCCCCCATATTGAAGTGCGAAACAGCAACGATCATGTAGATGTCTAGGTCGTACTCCAGCCCGTAGACCTCCTCGTCCCAGCGCATCGCCTTCTTGAGCGACTCCATGGCGTGACCGGTCTTGTCGAGATCGTGTGGCTCGACATAGACCTGAAGCGTGACGTCACGGCCAGATCTGGTGGTAAAACGGTCTTCCCGACAGGAAAGATCCGCTGCCACCAGCGCGAACAGATAGCACGGCTTGGGAAACGGGTCTTGCCAAACAGCCCGGTGCCTTCCGTTTGCCAGATGCTCTTGCAGTATGCGATTGCCGTTTGAGAGAAGCAGCGGGTAACGGTTCTCGTCAGCCTCTATCGTGGTTTCAAATACCGCCATCACATCAGGTCGATCGATATACCAGGTTATTCGCCTGAACCCTTCGGCCTCACACTGGGTGCAGTACATGCCGTGTGACACATACAAACCTTCCAGTGCAGTGTTTTTCGAAGGATCAATCTCCCCAACCGTCATGAGCCTGAAGGCATCAGGCACGGACGGAACCGTCAGCGATTTCTCGTCGAGAAGGTATTCATCGCGGCCCAGTGCAGACCCGTCAAGCAGAATTTCCAGAAGACTTATTCCGACGCCATTCAAGCGCAGTGGCGCCGCCGAATCAGCGCTTCCCGGGTTTCGACGGATATACAACTCACTGGTTACCCGGGTCGCGTGATCACGTATATCAACGTATAGAAATACCTTGTCGATCAGAAAATCAGGCATCCGGTAGTCAAGCCGCCGCACGGATTGCGGCACTTCATTTTCGGTCATTGGAAAATACCGGGTGGTGTATTACTGGTTCACTGGCGATCGACAAAGCGAAGGGGCTGATCATCAACGTTCTCATGATCGTGATCGTCCCCGGCACAACTTTCTCCATCCTTCTTGGTGCCACGATCGATATAGCCTGTTCGCTCTTCAGCCGGACGGTTCAATGCCTCCCAACGAAGCACCGCTTCCATGCACAGGGCTTTCTGCTCATCCGTCAGCCTTCGCCCGTCCGGAAACTTTCCGATTTCCACAGCCTGCCGCAATGATGCACAGGTCGTGGCATCCATACGTGCAATGAACGACTGAAAATCCATCACTTACCTCAACAGGTAAAACTACCGGGATTGCCTCAGAGCTTGCTGGACCATCCAAGCTTTGATCGACACGCTTCATAAAAATCATGCCCCGGGGGATGGAGCAGCGTCAGCTTCTGTGAGCGCTTGCGCACATAAAGCACGTCCCCAACCTGCGTCCGCACTGCCTCCTGACCGTCACAACTGACCAGGGATGGCGGCGCGCCGCCTGTAATCACAAGTTTGATCTCGCTGTTGCCATCGACCACGATCGGCCGGCTGGACAATGTGTGCGGGTGCATGGGCACCAATACCAGAGCGTCAAGCTTGGGATGCATGATGGGACCACCGCCAGACAGCGCATATGCGGTAGATCCGGTTGGCGTAGCGATGATCAATCCGTCGGAGCGCTGGCTGTATACGAACCTCCCCTCGATATACAACTCGAACTCAACCATGTGTACGCTGTTTCCAGCACGAAACACCACGTCGTTCAGCGCAACCCCACTACCGATGGGGTGCTGCTCACGCCGAACCTCCGCGTCCAGCAGGAAACGCCGCTCCGCCTCGTACTTCCCGTCGAGTATTGAACCCAGTCGATCATCAAGTTCGACCGGTGAGATATCCGTCAGAAATCCAAGGTGGCCACGGTTGACCCCAACCACCGGCGTTCCAAAACGGGACAGCGCACGAGCAGCGCCTAGCAGACACCCGTCCCCGCCGATGACAATGACCATGTCACAGGACTCACCAAGGACACGCCTGTCACCAACTTGCAGGGCAGGGTTACCCAGAGCACCGCTGATGTCCTCGTCGAGAATCACGTTGCATCCACGTCGTTGCAGAAATTCGATGACGTGACTTAGCGTCTGGAGTACCTCTTCACTTCCTGGGCGCCCGATCAAACCAATATTACGGAATGAATCCATACCGATCAAAGGCTCACTATGTATTCGCGGCGGAAATCATCAGACAGCGCATTCAGGCCACCATCAAGGACGTCGACACGAAACCCGGCATTCTTGAGAAGGAACGCAGCAGCGGAACTCCTGCGTCCCGTATCGCAACAGAGAATAAAGTGCTTCTTGCTGTCCAGCAGGCGCGACTTGAGCCTGAGCACATTCAGGGGCATGTTCTGAGACCCCTTGATGTGTTCAACCTCGAATTCATCCGCCGTCCTGACGTCAAGCCACTGACCTCCGGCGTCAACGACAGCGATACATTCTGCCGCAGGCAACGTATTGACTACCGGCTCCTTCAACAACTCGATGAAGTCAGCCTTGTCAAGACGCATCAATACGCCGTCACTGGCCATGCTCACCGTGGCATTCCGGGTTGTTTCGGAGAGCAATGCCTCCTCACCAAAAACCTGCCCCAGCTCGAGCAGCGCCACCGTAACAGGCTCTGCAGCGCCTGGCGAAAGAACAGAAACCTCGCAGGCACCCTTCTTGATGAAATAGCAGGCATCCGCACTGTCTCCCTGCTTGAGGACCACAGCGCCCGCCTTTAGCTCCAAGGCAGTCAATCGACGAAATATTTCCTGGATGTTTGCCGGAGGCACGCTGTAGAAAAGATTTGAACGCAGCAGCTTCAACATCCACTCGGCATCCTGGTCTAGCTGCTTGTTGGCGGCAATATCCAGGATCATGTACCCGGCAGACTGGTCCCACGAAAGGATTGTATCCAGCCGATAACTGTCAAAGCGCACGACACTGACATCAGTCAGCGCCGTCGCGGTGCTGCGCCTTGGCTGAAAATGGTCGACCGGATGCCAACTCTCAATTCCACCCGCCGATATGAGCGTTCGGCGACCCATGGCATCAACGAGTTCCACTTCGCCACTTAGCAGGTAGATCGTCGTGTTGTCTTCGTCCCCGATCCGGAAAATGGTTTCTCCCTTCGGGACCATGGCCACGTCCTGCCGGTTAAGCAGTTGGTCAAGGTGGTTCGCCGTAAGCGAATTGACGGGGATAAAGGTCTGTAGAAGCTTCTTGTTGATCGACTGCTGGCTCATGTCGGCTTCCTGTAAACGACTCAGCGGAACGCCAGGACGTTGGCGATATTCTTGTCACCCTGGCATTTCGCACAAACGTCGGAGTCGCCGGGCTTGAACTTGCTCGGTACATCAACCCGGATCAGACGTGCCCCGCAGGGCTTTCCGTCTGCCTTCACAAGGGTGCAAACCGGATTTTCATAATGCGCAAGCCATGCCCGGTACCGGTCTTCCGTGACGAGGCATTTCTCCGCTGCATATGCCAGGGGATTATCCACGTACCTCTGTATGTTCTTGAACTGGATAGAGATGTGCCCTGCCCCCGGGTGGAAAGCAATAAAGTTGACACCAAGCTTCTCCAGCTTCTCCAGAAACTTGTCCGCACCGGCCTCCTGTGAGGCCATCTGACTCGAACGCGCTTCGACCAGCTCTTCCTTCAGCGCCTGGATTTTTTCGTCGCGACTGATGATATCCATTTCACGGACATGTATTTCCTCTCGCAACCTGGCCGTCTCTTCCTCCATGCGCTGATTCATCTCAAGCTCAACCTGTCGACGAACCTCCTCCACCTGGGATTCGCCGTTGGCGGCATCATCAACGTGGCGATCCAGGGCATCGTGCAGTGAATCAATCTGTGCCCGCTGGGCGTTTGATTGTTCGCGCAAGGCGGCGTTCTGCGCCTTCAGGGACTGGAACTGCGACAGCACCTTTTCAAGCTGGCTGTTGAGGATTTCCTCTTTCTGCTGGTAGGCATAGTTGAGTTTCGCGATTTCCTCCGCTTGCTGCGCTTCCGTTGTCGTGATCTGGAGCCGCAGGTCCTTGATGGTGCGAGCCAGCTTCACCCGTTCCTCGCGCAACTGGTCGAGAATATCCAGGCTACCGTCAATCGAGGCGGCCACAACGGGAACGGACGCCGTTGCCACAGGGATAGTGTGTATTACGGGCGGCGGTACGGCGTGAACGACAGGCACCACCGGCACCGCTCCGGCAACGCTCGCTGCTGGCGGCAGGGGCGCCGCAAACTGGGCGGGCGAAATGAGCGGAACGGGATCGGGCTCGTCTGAATAGGGCAGCCCCAGGTAATGGCCCCGATCCCGCACAAAATCGCGTACGAACACGAAGTCATTTTCGCCGGGCCGCATGTTCGGATCCCAAAGCTGCTCCTGATGCCAACTGATGGGGCACTGGCTACGGCAGGCAAGGCGGATGGGACCGGCACCCAGGTCCGGGCCCCGATCCGCCTTCTCCACCATGTGCCGGATCGGAATATTCCAGGTCCGGTCGGCTACACCCCCTTCGTCGAAGCTGATCGTGAACAAGACCAACCCCGTGACCTGATGCCGGTTGTTGACCGTCGCATAGGCAGCCTTCATCTCATGGCCGGCGAACTCCTGCATTCCGACCACACCATCAAGCACCGCCTCGAAGTCGCTGTAGAGCAGGCCCTTGGCGACCGCTCCCGCGCCAAAGAACAGAACGATTTCCGACTGGTTTCCCGTTGCATAACTCATGGGCAGGTCCGCTTTCCCAGTTGTCACAATGAATAAAACTGTGACGCATATTGTCACCCGCAGTGAGCCGTGCCAACCACGTTTCAGGCGGCTTTGTGCGACTTGCTCCACACATTCCCCCGGGGCACGCTCCGGGAGTCCCGGATGCCCCAAAAAGAAAGGGCCCACCGGTCACCCGGCAGGCCCTTCCGTTGGTGCATGGAACGTCAGACAGCCAGGGCCAGACGGGTGCCCTGATTGATGGCGCGCTTGGCATCAAGTTCCTTCGCCTCGTCTGCCCCACCAATAACGTGTACGGTCAACCCGGCAGCCTTCAGGCCGTCGAGCAACTCACGCTGGGGCTCCTGTCCGGCACAGATCACGATAGTGTCCACGGCCAGCACCCACTCGCTGCCATTGACGGTGATGTGCAGGCCGGCGTCATCGATCTTCCGGTATTCGACACCCTGCAGCATCTGGACACCTTTCTTCAGCAGCGCCTCCCGGTGGACCCAACCGGTCGTCTTCCCGGGCCCTGCAATCTTCTTGTCACGGCGCTGGAGCAGGAATATCTCGCGCGGGCTCGGATCCACCACCGACTCGACACCGTCAATGCCGCCCCGCGCCCGGTTTTCCGGATCAACACCCCACTCCCGGAAGAACACGTCCCGGTCGAGACTCGACGCGGTGTGGTGCGGGTCATGTGCGAGATATTCCGCCGTATCGACGCCGATGCCACCGGCACCGACTATGGCGACGCGCTTGCCCACCGCCTTCTTGTCACGCAGGACATCAAGGTAGGACATCACGGACGGATGCTCCGAACCCGGAATGTCGGCATGGCGAGGCTGGATCCCCGTGGCCAGAACCACTTCATCGAAACCACCGGCTTTCAGTGCCGCGACATCGACACGGGTATTCAGTTTCAGCCTGACGCCACGCTTTTCAAGCATGGCGCCGAAATAGTTCAGCGTTTCCTGAAACTCCTCCTTGCCGGGCACCTGCTTGGCGATGTTGAACTGGCCACCGATGCGATCCTCCGCGTCGAACAATGTGACCTCATGCCCCCGCTCGGCCGCGTTCACGGAGAACGCCAGCCCTGCCGGACCCGCACCGACAACGGCGATCTTCTTGGGCTGTGCCGCCGGCGTCGACACCATCTCGGTCTCGTAGCAGGCATAGGGATTAACCAGGCAGGTCGCACGACGCAACTGGAAGGTGTGATCAAGGCACGCCTGGTTGCAGGCAATGCAGATATTGATCTCGGAACGCTTGTTGGCTGCCGCCTTTACCCCGAAGTCGGGATCTGCAAGCCAGGGACGCGCCATCGACACAAGATCGGCATCACCGCGGGAAATAATGCTTTCGCCGATTTCCGGCGTATTGATCCGGTTGGACGCACAAACTGGCACCTTTACGTGCTTCTTCACACTGCCGGTGATGGGTGCAAAGGCGGCGCGTGGAACCATGGTCGCAATCGTCGGGATCTTCGCCTCGTGCCAACCGATGCCCGTGTTGATGATCGTCACGCCTGCCGCTTCAATAGCCTTGGCCAACGCGATGACTTCATCTGCAGTGCCACCCTCAGGCACCAGGTCGATCATGGACAGGCGATAGACGATGATGAAGTTCGGGCCAACCTTCGCACGGACACGACGGACGATCTCGACCGGAAACCGCATACGGTTTTCCAGGCTGCCGCCCCACTTGTCGGTCCTGTCGTTGGCCCGGGGCGTGAGGAACTGGTTGATGAGGTATCCCTCGGAACCCATGATCTCCACGCCATCGTAACCCGCCCATTGCGCCAGGGCCGAGGCATTCACGAAGCCCTCGATTTCCTCCTCTACTTCGTCTTCCGTCAGGCGGTGCGGCTTGAAGGGATAGATCGGAGCCTTGATGTCGGAGGCTGACACGCAATTCGGGTGGTACGCCTGACGACCGGCATGCAGCGCCTGCATGGCAATTTTCCCGCCTTCCCGGTGCACGGCGTCGGTGATGACCCGGTGCCTCTCGGCATCCTTCTCGGTGACCATCTGCGACACGCCCGGCGCCAGCGCACCCTTCGCTGTGACCGCGATACCGCCCGTGATGGACAACGCACAGCCACCTCTGGCACGGCGTCCGAAGAACTCGGCCTGCATCCGTGGATCCATCTCCTCCAGGCCCGTGTGCATTGAGCCCATGATGAGACGGTTGCGCAACGTGGTGAAGCCAAGATCCAGTGGCTGGAGCAAATGCGGATAGGGCTTGGCAGACATGTTCGTTTCCCCCGACGGTGTTGGTGCTGTGACCAGCAAAAGTGAACGGATGCTAGGTGGGGGCCATCCTTGGTCTCAATGACACGAACTGACAGAATGATGGCCCGTTCGGGCACAAGGCCAACCCGGAGTACGCCATGCAGGCAGGCGACCTCACCCGCGCATCCCTGGACCGCTTGCTGGTAGCCGCGGAAAGGCTCGGCGTACCCAGAGCGCGACTGGCCACGGCCCTGCCCCCCGCAGACGAAGAGAGGGTGGCGTTACTGGATTACTGCCGCCTCGGACAATCAGCCATTTCGCTCTCCGGACGAGGAGACCTGGGCCTGGAAATTGCCTCGGTGACCGGGCCAACGCACCTCGGCTTCAGCGGGCTGGCCGTCATCAGCGCGCCCACGCTGGGCGAGGCGCTCACATTACTGACCCGGTATGAGCCACTATCGGTACGCAGTTATCGCGGGCAGTCCCGCTGGATTCCATCCGAAAACAAACTCTCCTTCTACAGCGTTGCCCCATACAACACATACTCGCGTTTCATTGTTGATGCGATGCTTGCCCTATGGTGCCGCGTCATTGTCGATTGCGTTGGTGCGGATGCTTTGCGCGAGGTGCACATTGAGTTCGCTGCGCCCGACTACCATGCCCGTTACCCGGATCTCTTTCCTTGCCCGGTTCTTTTCGCCTGCGATGAGAATGCCGTCGTGCTGCGGGGAAACGCAGCGAGTCGTCCATTGCTCACGCACGAGCCGACGCTGCACGCCGAGCTGGTCGCCATTTGCGAAAAAAACCTGCGGCAACTCGACAACGAAAGCCTGTTTCGTGCACGCGTACAGAAAGTCCTGGGGCCCATGCTGTCCGGCAACACCCCTGCGCTGGAGGACGTTGCCGGCGCGCTGGGCATGGCAAGCTGGACGTTGCGCCGCAAACTCCGCGACGAGGGCACATCTTTCCAGGAACTGCTCGACGAGATGCGACGGGACCTCGCCCTGGCCTACATGAAGGACATGGGCCTCAGCCTCGGGGAGGTTGCCTATATCCTCGGATTCTCGACACCAGGCGCTTTCCAGAGGGCATTCAAGCGCTGGACGGGCGCCACTCCCGGGGGATACCGGCGCTCGCTGCGCAGGGACTCGTAACCACCTGGCAAACGCCGGAAACAAAAACGCCGCGCAAAGCGCGGCGTTTTTGCCTTTCCGAGATGGCGGAGCGGACGGGACTCGAACCCGCGACCCCCGGCGTGACAGGCCGGTATTCTAACCGACTGAACTACCGCTCCGAGTCTTTGGTGGGTGGTACAGGGATCGAACCTGTGACCCTCAGCTTGTAAGGCTGATGCTCTCCCAGCTGAGCTAACCACCCGAAAGAGGGCGCCATTCTAATGAAAAGACAGTCGCTGTCAACGCGAGTTTTCATGCCGATTGCACTATCCCGTTTTTCCAGGACGTCCCGGCACATCCAGCACCGGCAACAGTCCTTTTCCTGCATCTGGACAACGGGCCGGATGCACTCATGGCCTGCGCCCCGTCCATCACCTTGCGGGCCGGCGGGGACACCTCCTGTCCGGCTGCCGGCGTGGGGCAACAGCGCGAATGCCTTTGCCACATGCCGGGGTCCCATTCGCGAAACCGGTCACAAACCAGGCTACCCACAGGCCGACATCGGGTGAACCGGGGAAACACCCTCTTGTATACGACAATGAAAGTCCTAACATCGAGTCGCTGTTGCGGGGGATATTCCACCCCGCCCACTTATCAGGCTTTAGACACTTTCGCTGACGACGGGGTGTAAAAAATGGCGAAGAACCAGAGCAAGCCCGAAGACGAAGAAGCAGATCCCTGGCTGGGTGACGAAGCTCCCGATTTCGGGGATGCCATCGTCGAGCCAGTCACGCCACCACGAAGCAAACTGGAAACCCGGCTGAAAATCGAGGACCTGATCGAGCAACGTCGGCTCAAGCAGATGCTGGGCGACTACGACTCCTTCGAGTTCGAGGACGAACGGCCGCGACGCCTGCACTGATCACAAAAAAGGAGGCCTGTCGGCCTCCTTTTTTCCGCCGGCGCCTGCTGTCACTTCCAGCCAGTGGTTTCCCGCAAGGCAAGCCCGATTTCGGCCGGGTTGCGCACCGTTTTCACGCCGGCCGCCTCGAGAGCGGCAAACTTCTCGGCCGCAGTCCCCTTGCCGCCGGCGATAATAGCCCCGGCGTGCCCCATGCGCTTGCCGGCAGGCGCCGTAACCCCGGCGATATACGAAACTACCGGCTTCTTTACATACGCCTTGATGAATGCCGCAGCCTCTTCCTCCGCGCTGCCACCAATCTCGCCGACCATGATGATGGCCTCGGTTTGAGGGTCATCCTGGAACATCCTCAGCGCATCGATATGCGTGGTGCCGGGAATGGGGTCGCCGCCGATACCAATACAGGTGCTCTGCCCGTAACCCAGCGCAGTCGTCTGCGCCACCGCTTCGTATGTCAACGTGCCCGAACGGGAAACGATCCCAACCTTGCCCGGCTTGTGGATGTGGCCCGGCATGATGCCGATCTTGCACTCACCCGGGGTGATCACGCCGGGACAGTTCGGGCCGATAAGGCGCACATCACCACGCTCGGCGATGTATTGCTTCACGTAGAGCATGTCCAGTGTCGGGATGCCCTCGGTGATGCAGACGACCAGCTTCACGCCGCCATCTACAGCCTCAAGTATCGAGTCCTTGCAAAAGGCGGCTGGCACGTAGATCACGCTGGCATCAGCGCCCGTGGCTTCCACGGCATCCTTGACGGTGTTGAATACCGGCAGGCCCAGGTGCTTGCTGCCCCCCTTGCCTGGCGTAACACCGCCAACCATTTTTGTCCCGTAGGCAATCGACTGCTCGGTATGCAACGTGCCCTGGGAACCGGTGATGCCCTGGCAAATAACCTTGGTGTTCTTGTTGACCAATACGCTCATGGCATCAGGCTCCTTTCACTGCCGCGACGATGCGACGTGCTGCATCATCAAAACCGCTGGCAGCAACAATGTTCAGGCCGCTTTCGGCCAGCTTCCGGGCACCCAGATCGGCATTGTTGCCCTCAAGGCGAACCACGACCGGCACCGTAACGCCAACATCCCTGACGGCGGCAATCACACCTTCGGCAATCATGTCGCAGCGCACGATACCGCCGAAGATGTTGATCAACACACCCTTCACTGCAGCATCGGCAAGAATGATCTTGAAGGCTGCAGTGACCCGCTCCTTCGTTGCGCCACCACCGACATCAAGGAAGTTCGACGGGTTGCCGCCATGCAACTTGATCAAGTCCATCGTGGCCATCGCGAGGCCGGCACCATTGACCATGCAACCGATATTGCCGTCGAGGGCCACATAGTTGAGGTCCCACTTGGCAGCCTCGCGCTCGCGGGCATCTTCCTGCGACGGGTCATGCATTTCCCGCAGCGCCGGCTGCCGGTAAAGCGCATTACCATCGATGCCGATCTTGGCATCCAGGCAGTGAAGGTTTCCATCCGCCTTGACCACGAGCGGGTTGATCTCGAGCAGTGCCAGGTCCTTCTCGACAAACAGCTTGGCAAGGCCAAGGTAGATGCCCACGAACTGCTTGACCTGCTCGCCCGTGAGGCCCAGCTTGAATGCCAGCTCACGCCCCTGGAAGGGCTGGGCACCTACCAGCGGGTCGATGGCGACCTTGAGGATCTTCTCCGGTGTCTCGTGCGCAACCTTCTCGATCTCGACGCCGCCTTCCGTTGACGCCATGAAGACAACCCGTCGCGATGACCGGTCAATCACGGCACCCAGGTAGAGCTCACGTCCGATGTCGGTACATTCCTCCACCAGGATCTTGCCCACCGGCTGCCCGCTGGCATCCGTCTGGTAAGTCACCAGGTTCTTTCCCAGCCACTGGCGCGCAAAGTCAGCAGCAGCCTCCGGGGTGGTGACCAGCTTTACACCACCCGCCTTGCCCCGCCCACCGGCATGCACCTGTGCCTTGACGACCCACTTGTCGCCGCCAATTTCGCGGGCCCGCAGCGCAACTTCCTCGGGTGTGGTGCATGCGAAACCGCGTGAGACTGGCAACCCATATTCGCGAAACAGTTGTTTACCCTGGTATTCATGGAGATTCATCGAGCGTCTTCCTTCTGAAGATCCGGCACTTGCCGGACGAAATACGACATCCGGCTACGACCGGACTTGTTGAACACTAGCGAGTCACTTTGGGCGCCGTCGCTGGGCGATGTGTATCGCACGGTAATCCGTTGCGAGTGCTGCCTCGTGGACAGTCTCGGAAAGACTCGGATGACTGAACACCGTCAGTTGCAGGTCTTCCATGCTCGCACCGAACTCCAGCGCAACGACACCCTGCTGCACAAGTTCGGATGCTTGCGGACCGATGATGTGCAGGCCCAGCAACCGATCCGTTTTTTCGTCGGCAACGAACTTGACCATCCCATGCGTTTCGCCTGCAGCCAGGGCGCGACCATTGGCGGCAAACGGAACGACACCGGTCTTGTACGGCTCACCGCTCGCCTTGGCCTGCTCTTCCGTTTTGCCAACCCAGGCGATTTCCGGATGCGTGTATATCACGCCGGGAATGGCGTCATAGTTGAGTTGCGTTTTCTCCCCATGGATACGCTCGGCAACCATGATTCCCTCTTCCATGGCCTTGTGCGCAAGGGCCGGCCCGCGAACAAGATCACCCACGGCATAAACACCGGGAACCACCGTCTGGCAGGAGGCATTGACCGCGACGAAGCGGCGCTCATCCAGGGCGACCCCGGAGTCCGCTGAAAACAGGTTCTGCGTCCATGGCGCCCGGCCGACGGCAACGATGAGCCTGTCGAAGACCTCAGACTTCTCGCCGTCCTTGCCTACGTAGGTCACCTTGACCTGCTTCTTCTTTACCTCGGTTGCCGTCACACGACAGCCCAGGCGGATATCCAGCCCCTGCTTCGCCAGTAGCTTGGCCGCTTCCTTTGCAATCTGCTGGTCCACCATCGGGAGGAATGCGTCGAGCGCTTCCAGCACGACAACATCTGCCCCGAGCCGCGCCCAGACGCTGCCGAGCTCCAGGCCGATGACACCGGCTCCGATGACACCCAGTCTCTTCGGAACGCCGTCGAACTCCAGGGCTCCGGTGGAATCCACCACAACCTGGTCATCCACCGGGGCTACGGGTATACGAACCGGTGCCGATCCGGCGGCAAGAATGACATTCTTCGCGTCGATGATCTCGACCGCATCACCCTCGGACGCAGTGAACTCGACCTGCTTGTTGGCCAGCAGGCGGCCATGCCCTTTCAACCAGACAACCTTGTTCGCGGTGAAGAGCGACGCGATACCCCCCGTCAACTGCCTGACGACTTCGTCCTTGCGGGCGATCATGGCCGGTACATCGATCGAGACGTCCTTCACCTTGATACCGTGTGCTGCAAATGCGGTCTTTGCTTCCAGGTATTTCCAGGACGAGTCGAGCAGCGCCTTGGACGGGATGCAGCCGACATTCAGGCATGTACCGCCCAGCGCGGGCTTGCCCTTGTGTGCACGCTCCTCGATACACGCGACGGTCATGCCAAGTTGCGCGCAACGGATTGCCGCAACGTAGCCACCCGGGCCGCCGCCGACAACCACGACATCAAAAGACTGCGCCATATCCGGCTCCTGTTACCGCATTAGAAAAGCAATTCAGAGATCAAGCAGCAGACGTGCCGGGTCCTCGATCAGGTCCTTGACGGATACCAGGAAGCTGACTGCCTCCTTGCCGTCGATGAGCCGGTGATCGTAGGTCAGCGCGAGGTACATCATGGGCAGGATGACTACCTGGCCATTCACGGCCATCGGGCGATCCTGGATCTT
This sequence comes from Gammaproteobacteria bacterium, assembly GCA_046566505.1. GTDB lineage: Bacteria > Pseudomonadota > Gammaproteobacteria > Pseudomonadales > JADFDG01 > JADFDG01. The sequence goes on along the minus strand of JBKHWN010000178.1, from coordinate 32,211 downwards.
GTGCATGCCGAGGATCGCAGTCTGCGGCGGATTCAGGATCGGCGTCGACAGCAACGAGCCAAAGACTCCTCCATTCGTGATGGAGAAGGTTCCGCCTGTCATGTCCTCGATTGCCAGCTTGCCTTCACGCGCCTTCTGGCCGTAACTGATGATGTTGCTCTCAATCTCGGCGAATCCCTTGTTGTTGGCATCACGGAGGATGGGCACCACCAACCCGCGATCCGACGATACGGCAATGCCGATGTCGTAATAACCGTGGTAGACGATGTCGTCGCCATCGATGGACGCATTGACACTGGGGAATCGCTTGAGCGACTCGACGACTGCACGCACGAAGAAGGACATGAACCCCAGCTTCACGCCATGCATCTTCTCGAACTGCGCCTGGTAGTTCTTGCGCATGTCCATGACGGGCTTCATGTTGACCTCGTTGAACGTGGTCAACATGGCGGCGGTTGCCTGGGCCTCCACGAGCCTCTCGGCAACGCGCTTGCGCAAGCGCGTCATCGGGACACGGCGCTCCTCGCGATCCCCGGCAGGCATCGGTAACGGCTGCGGGACCACCGGCGAGGACGGCTGCGGCCTGCCGGCCGGGGCCTCCCCTGCCGCCGTAACGGAGGGCTGCTGCTGGCGCCGTACATCTTCCTTCGTGACACGCCCACCCCTGCCGGTGCCCTGAACGGCACCCAGGTCTACCTTCGCTTCGGCGGCCGCCTTGCGGGCAGCAGGACCGGCCACGGGTTCGGCACCGGGCCTGGCAGCCACCGATGCAACTGCGGACATTTCGGAAGCCGCTGCCGTTGCAGCACCACCGGCCTCGAACAGTGCCAGCAACTCCTGGGACTTCACCGTATCACCGGCGTTGCGCACAATCTGCGTCAGCACGCCATCTGCAGGGGCGACCACCTCGAGCACCACCTTGTCGGTCTCGATGTCGACAATCAGCTCGTCGCGTGCGACTGGCTCACCCACCTTCTTGTGCCAGGTCGCGATGGTTCCATCGGCGACCGACTCGGGAAATTGCGGGGCCTTGATTTCAGTTGCCATGCCCGGTTTCCTTTTGCTCTGTTGTCTGTCGGTTCATAACAAATACCTGTACTGCTGCAGCATCAGCGATCAAACGCATCATCAACCAGTTGCTGCTGCTGGCGGGCATGCAGCCCGGGATACCCGGCCGCCGGCGAGGCAGAGGACGCACGCCCTACATACCGGACGCGCAGCGCAGGATTGTGCCGCTGCACAACCGCCTGCATGTGATGCTGGCTGCAGTACCAGGCGCCCTGGTTCTGTGGTTCTTCCTGGCACCAGACGACCTGCTCAAGGTTGACGTACGGCGCGATGACCTGCGCCAGCCGATCTTCCGGGAACGGGTACAACTGCTCGACACGCACGATGGCCACGTCATCACGACCCACCAATTCGCGCTTGTCGTCCAGATCGAAATAAACCTTGCCGCCGCACAGGATCAAACGCTTGACGGCGGCGGGATCCTTCACCTGGGCATCACCAAGGACCGTCTGGAATCGACCCTCGGCCAATTCTTCCAGCGTCGATACGGCCTTGCGGTGGCGCAGCAGGCTTTTTGGCGACATCACGACCAGCGGCTTGCGCAACGGCCTGATGGCCTGCCTGCGCAGCAGATGAAAAATCTGTGCAGGCGTGCTGGGCGTACACACCTGCATGTTGTGCTCTGCGCACAACTGGAGGAAGCGTTCAAGACGAGCGGAAGAATGTTCCGGGCCCTGGCCCTCGTAGCCGTGCGGCAGCAACAACGTGAGGCCACAGAGTCGCTCCCACTTGTTCTCGCCGGATGAAATGAACTGGTCGATCACCACCTGTGCGCCGTTGGCGAAGTCGCCAAACTGGGCTTCCCAGATAATCAGCGAATTTGGTGCGGTGGTTGCGTAGCCGTACTCGAACGCCAATACGGCCTCTTCCGACAGCAACGAATCGTAGATTTCGAACGGCGGTTGATCCGGCGAAACGTGGCGAAGCGGCACATGACTGCTGCCGTCCTTCTGGCTGTGCAGGACGGCGTGGCGATGCGAGAACGTGCCGCGACCAACATCCTGCCCGGCAATGCGCACCCCGTAACCCTGGTCGAGCAAGGTTGCGTAGGCCATGGTTTCCCCATAGCCCCAGTTGATGGGCATGGCTCCCGCCGTCATGCGCGCACGATCCTCGATGATCTTTCCGACCTGCCGCTGCAACACAAAGCCCTCGGGCACCTTTTCAAGCCGGGAGGCGAGATCCTGCAAGCGGCGCAAATTGACGCCGGTATCGGCGTCGTCCGTGTACTCGTGCCCGACATAGGGCGACCAGTTGACGAACATCGAGACATTCGGCTCGCGCACCAGGCTCTTGACCACGTGCGTGCCGCTCTCCAGCGACTTGCGGTAATCGTCCACCAGCGAAGCTGCGGTTCCGGCATCAACGACACCCGCTTCCGCGAGACGGGTGGCATAGAGCGTGCGCGTCGGCGGCAACTTGCTGATCACCGCGTACATCAACGGCTGGGTCCCGCTGGGTTCATCGGCTTCGTTGTGGCCACGACGCCGGTAGCAGACCAGGTCGATGACGACATCCTTGTGAAACTCCATCCGGTAATCGAGCGCGATCTGCGTAACGAAATAAACTGCTTCCGGATCATCACCATTCACGTGGAAGATCGGCGCCTGCACCATCTTCGCGACATCCGTGCAGTACTCGGTGGAGCGCGCATCATCCTGACGGTTGGTCGTAAAACCGACCTGGTTGTTGACGATGATGTGGACCGTGCCACCGGTGCGATAGCCGCGGGTCTGCGACATCTGGAAGGTTTCCATCACCACGCCCTGCCCGGCGAACGCGGCATCGCCGTGTATCAGAATGGGCAGGACCAGGTCGCCACGCGCGTCCTTGCGGCGGTCCTGGCGTGCACGCACCGAGCCTTCGACAACGGGTGAGACGATTTCCAGGTGCGACGGGTTAAAGGCCATGGCGAGATGGACTTCGCCGCCGGAGGTCAGCACGTTTGACGAGAACCCCTGGTGGTACTTCACATCGCCCGAGCCGGTCTTGACCGTCTGCTTGCCTTCGAACTCGCTGAACAGGTCCGAGGGATTCTTGCCAAAGGTGTTGACGAGCACGTTCAGGCGACCACGGTGCGCCATGCCCAGGACGACCTCCTTGAGGCCGTAACTGCCGCCACGCTGGATGATCTCGTCGACGCAAGGGATCAGCGATTCGCCACCCTCAAGGCCAAAACGCTTGGTCCCGGGAAAGCGCGCGGCGAGGTAGTTCTCAAGTCCCTCGGCGGCCGTCAGCCGCTCCAGCAGGTGACGGCGTATCTCCGGGCTGTACTCCGGGTGCGACCGCACGCCTTCAAGCCGCTGCTGTATCCAGCGCCGCTCGGCGGTCTCCGTGATGTGCATGTATTCGGCGCCGACCGTCGAGCAGTAGGTCTGCTTCAGGCAGTCGACAATTTCCCGCAACGTGGCCTCGGGCTTGCCGATGAAGAGGTTGCCGGTCTGGAACAGGGTGTCGAGGTCCGCCTGCGACAGGCCGTGGTGCACGAGGTCAAGATCCGGCACCGGCTCTCGCACCATCAGCCCCAGCGGGTCGAGGTCGGCATGCTGGTGCCCGCGCGTTCGGTAGGCCTGTATCAACAACAGGACCTTGACCTGCTTGCGCTCGTGCTCGGTGCTGACCGCACTTGCACTGAACTTTTGCACGCGCGTCGAATTTCTTGCGGCGAGCAGGAAGTGGTTGCGTACCGGCTCGTGCGGCATTTCCTCTTCGATGTTGCTCGCTACGCGCGGCAACTTGTCGAAGTAGTTGCGCCAGTCTTCCGGCACGGAAGCCGGGTCGGCCAGATAGGACTCATACAACCCGTCGACATACGCGGAGTTGCCGCCGAAAAGATGGGAACTGGACCACTGCCGCTGCATGTCGTCTTGCATAGTTCACTCTTCGATTCTGTCGACACCCGCACCCCGTCTACGCCGACGGGCGGTCAAGTGTAAACCCTTTTCCCCGGGCGCCGTGAGAGACCTGCGCCTGCAGGAAGCAAGCCGTCACCGACGCGAAGGCTTGCCCCGAAAACAACGAAGGGCACGCCGAGGCGTGCCCTTCAGTCTGCGCTCAGATACCGCGATCCAGCAGCATGTGTTTTATGTGGCCAATGGCCCGCATGGGGTTGAGGCCTTTGGGACACACGTTCACGCAGTTGGCGATCCCGTGACAACGAAACACGCTGAAGGGGTCATCCATGTCGGCCAGGCGTTCGGCCCTGGCCTCGTCCCGGCTGTCGATCAGGAAACGATAGGCCTGAAGGTTGGCCGCCGGCCCAAGATACTTGTCCGGGTTCCACCAGAACGACGGGCAGGACGTCGAACAGCAGGCGCACAGGATGCACTCGTAAAGGCCGTCGAGCTTCTCGCGGTCCTCCTGTGACTGGCGGCGCTCCGTCGGCGGCGGCGGCGTGTTGTTGATGAGGTAAGGCTTGACCTTCTCGTACTGCCGGTAGAACAGCGCCATGTCCACGACCAGGTCGCGGATAACGGGCAGGCCGGGCAGCGGGCGCACGACAATCTTCTTCGGCAACTCCGCGAGACTGGCCAGGCAGGCCAGGCCGTTCTTGCCGTTGATGTTCACGCCGTCCGATCCGCAGATGCCTTCACGGCAGGAACGGCGGAAGCTCAGCGTCTCATCCTGCTGCTTCAGGCGGATGAGGGCATCCAGCAGCATGCGCTCGGAGCCGTCGAGCTCCAGCGTGTAGGTCTGCATGTAGGGCGCTGCGTCCTTGTCCGGGTCGTAGCGGTAGATCTCGAAGGTACGTACGTCGGCCATCGTCTCTGTCTCCGGAATGCTTCGCTCAGAAAGTCCGCATCAGAACGTGCGTTTCTTGGGCGGAATGCTCTCGACGGAGAGCGGCTTCAGTTTCACCGGCTTGTAATCCAGGCGATTGCCGTCCCGGTACCAGAGCGTGTGCTTCATCCAGTTCTCGTCGTCGCGCTCCGGATGGTCGTCGTGGGCGTGCGCACCACGGCTCTCCTTGCGCGCCGCAGCGGAGATCATGGTCGCCTTCGCGGCCTCGATCAGGTTTTCCACTTCCAGCGCTTCGATCCGGCCGGTGTTGAAGACCTTGGACTTGTCCTTCAGGTGCAGGTTGTTCACGCGCGCATCGATCTCGAGGACCTTCTTCACGCCCTCGTCCATGATCTGCTGGGTACGGAACACGCCGGCATGCGCCTGCATGCTGGCACGCAGGTCGTTGGCAACATCCTGCGCGTACTCACCGGACTTGGAAGCATCCAGCTTGGCGATGCGCGACAAGGAAACGTCCAGCGCGTCCTTGGGCAGCGGCTTGTGCGCGCGCGGCTCCTTCATTACCTGGTCGATGATGTGGTCGCCGGCGGCCTTGCCGAACACGATCAGGTCGAGCAGCGAGTTGGTGCCCAGCCGGTTGGCGCCGTGCACGCTCACGCAGGAGCACTCGCCGATCGCGTAGAAGCCGTTGACGACGGTGTTCGGCTCGCCATTTTTCGGCGCCACGACCTGGCCATGGATGTTGGTCGGGATACCACCCATCTGGTAGTGGATGGTCGGCACGACCGGGATCGGTTCCTTGGTGCAGTCCACGTTGGCGAACTTCTTGCCGATCTCGTAGACGCTGGGCAGGCGCTTCATGATCGTGTCGACGCCCAGGTGGGTCAGGTCGAGCACGACGTAGTCACCCTTCGGGCCACAGCCGCGGCCTTCCTTGATTTCCTGGTCCATCGAGCGCGAGACGAAGTCACGCGGCGCGAGGTCCTTGAGGTTCGGCGCATAGCGCTCCATGAACCGCTCGCCGGCCTTGTTGCGCAGCAGGCCGCCCTCACCGCGGCAACCCTCGGTCAGGAGCACGCCGGCGCCGGCCACGCCGGTCGGGTGGAACTGCCAGAACTCCATGTCTTCCAGCGGAATGCCGGCGCGCGCGGCCATGCCGAGGCCATCGCCGGTATTGATGTAGGCGTTGGTGGACGCGGCATAGATGCGTCCGGCACCGCCGGTGGCGAACAGCGTGCACTTGCCCTGGAAGGCAGCGACCTCACCGGTCGTGAGATCGATCGCGGTCACGCCCAGGACATCGCCGTCGGCGTCGCGAATCAGATCCAGGGCAATCCACTCGACGTAGAACTTCGTCTTCGCCGCCAGATTGTTCTGGTACAGCGTGTGCAACAGGGCGTGGCCGGTACGGTCTGCCGCGGCACAGGCGCGCTGGACAGGCTTCTCGCCATAGTTGGAGGTATGGCCACCGAACGGACGCTGGTAGATGGTGCCGTCCGGATTACGGTCGAACGGCATGCCCATGTGCTCGAGTTCGTACACGACCCGCGGCGCCTCGCGGCACATGTACTCGATGGCATCCTGGTCGCCGAGGTAGTCGGAGCCCTTGATGGTGTCGAAGAAGTGGTAGTGCCAGTTGTCCTCGTTCATGTTGCCGAGGGAGGCACCAATGCCGCCCTGCGCCGCCACGGTGTGCGAGCGGGTCGGGAACACCTTGGTCAGCACCGCGACCTTGAGTCCGGCACGGGCCAGTTGCAGGGATGCACGCATGCCTGCGCCACCGCCGCCGACGATGACAGCGTCATAGGAAATCGTTCGAAGGTTCTGCATGGGGTTCAGACTCCCGCCCAGATGATGACGGCGCCCCAGGCGAGGGAACCGAACAGCCAGAGGAACACGACGGCCTCCAGCACGAGGCGCATCCCGGTGGCGTAGTCGCCAAGACCGACGGTCTGCATGCGGGCCGGGGTCACGTAGTCGGTGAGGATGCTCCAGACGCCGATCCAGGCGTGGGCAACCAGCGAGAGCAGCACGAGCGTGTTGACGATGCGCATCGCCGTGCAGGTATTCAGGGCGTGCCAGGTGGCGTAATCGACCGGCGACTGGACGACGAACCAGCCAACCAGGCCGATGGTGTAGACGCCCAGGATGACGGCGCTGATGCGCTGGATCACCCAGTCCTGGACCCCGTTACGGCCCAGCGTGGTGGCGTTGATCATGCCCATATCCAAACCCCCAGCGCGACGACCAGTACGGCGGAAAGACCGAGCGTCACGATGGCCGACGCACGGGCTGCCGGCAGCGACTCGCCAACACCGGCATCCGCCACCAGGTGCCGGAAACCGGCCAGCGTGTGGTAGACGGTGCCGGCAAGCGTGATGATGAGCGCCAGCTTGAAGAGGACGGAGTCGCCGAGGGCGGCAAAGGCTTCCGGGGAGGCCAGCGACTGCTGCCAGGCCCAGAGTACGAGCGGCACCAGGCCAAACAGGGCGAAACCGGATATCCGGTGCAGCAGGGAAACGATGGCCGGCAGAGGGAACTGAATGGTTCCCAGCGCGAGGTTTACGGGACGTTTGTCGTGCACGGTCGTCACTCCAGTTGAGGCCGACACCCACCGGAGCGATACCGGAAGCCGTCGACGGGGAGCGGTAGGGGGGAGAATCGTCGCGGACGGACCTGAAAACGGCACCGCCCCCGCAGCGGGCGGCGAGTATAGACCTGTGCCAAGGCGCTGACAAACGTGAAAAATGTCCCGTTTTTTGCGCAAGGACAGAGTGCGCGACCAGCAGGTCATGATTGCGCGGGGGCCTTCGTTGACATAGCCGTACCAACTCATTACTTTGCGCCGACTTTTCCGCAGGCCGCCCGGCCGCTCGCTCGCCGGCGCCCTTCCGTCCGACGCCGCCGGAGTTCCTCAGCCATGACCGAGCAAAAGAAGGCCATTCTCACCATAGAAGGCCGCGACCCCATCGAGCTGCCGATGTACTCGGGCTCCGTGGGCCCGGACGTCATCGATGTCAGCAGCCTGACGGCCAAGGGGCTCTTCACCTACGACCCTGGGTTCATGTCCACGGCGGCAACCCGCTCGGGGATCACCTATATCGATGGCGACAACGGTGTCCTGCTGCACCGCGGCTACCCGATCGCCGAACTGGCCGAGAAGTCGGACTATCTGGAGGTCTGCTACCTCCTGCTGAACGGCGAACTGCCCAACGCCAAGCAGAAATCCCAGTTCGTCAACATGGTGCGCCGCCACACCATGGTTCACGAGCAGCTCCAGTTCTTCTACCGCGGGTTCCGTCGTGACGCGCACCCGATGGCGATCATGGTGGGCGTCGTGGGTGCGTTGTCGGCCTTCTACCACGACTCCACGGACATCAACGACCCGCACAGCCGCGAGGTCTCGGCGTTCCGCCTGATCGCGAAGATGCCGACCATGGCCGCGATGAGCTACAAGTACTCGGTCGGCCAGCCGTTCATGTACCCGGACAACACCGTCGGCTATGCCGAGAACTTCCTGAAAATGATGTTCGGCACGCCCTGCGAGCCGTACGTGGTCAACCCGGTGCTGGCCAAGGCCATGGACCGCATCTTCATCCTGCACGCCGACCACGAGCAGAACGCGTCGACCTCGACGGTGCGCCTGGCCGGCTCCACCGGCGCCAACCCGTTCGCCTGCATCGCCTCGGGCATCGCCGCGCTGTGGGGGCCGTCGCATGGCGGCGCCAACGAAGCCGTGCTCAAGATGCTCGACGAAATCGGCGACGTGAAGAACCTCGACAACTTCATCAAGCGAGTCAAGGACAAGAACGACGGCACCAAGCTGATGGGCTTCGGCCACCGCGTCTACAAGAATTTCGACCCGCGCGCCAAGGTGATGAAGCAGAGCTGCCACGAGGTGCTCAACACCCTGGGCATCAACGACCCGCAACTCGAACTGGCGATGAAACTGGAAGAGATCGCGCTGAACGATGAGTACTTCGTCGCGCGCAAGCTTTATCCGAACGTCGACTTCTACTCGGGCATCATCCTCAAGGCCATCGGCATCCCGACCAGCATGTTCACGGTGATCTTCGCCCTGTCGCGCACGGTCGGCTGGATCGCGCACTGGAACGAGATGATCGCCAACCCGTACAAGATCGGCCGGCCGCGCCAGCTGTACACCGGCGCCACCGAGCGGCACTATCCGCCGATGTCGGAACGCAAGTAACCAGAAGGCCGGCGCAAGCCGGCCTTCTGCATTGTGGAGGGCGGATGTCATGGGAGGATGGATATCGTGAAGGTTGCGTTCATCGGGCTGGGCGTCATGGGCTTTCCCATGGCCGGGCACCTGCAGCGCGGCGGCCACCGGGTGACGGTGTGGAACCGCACGCACGGCACCGCCAGCCGCTGGGCGGATCGTTACCACGGCCGGCTGGCCGACTCGCCGGCATCAGCAGCCACCGATGCCGACCTCGTCTTCACCTGTGTCGGCAACGACGACGACCTGCGGGCGGTAACGCTCGGCGCCGGCGGCGTGCTGGAAGGCCTGAAGCCCGGAGCGATTCTGGTCGACCACACCACGGCATCCGCTGAAGTCGCCCGCGAATTGGCAGTGGCCTGTGCCGGGCGCGGCGCCGGCTTCATCGACGCGCCAGTGTCGGGCGGCCAGCCCGGCGCGGAAAACGGCCAGCTCACGGTCATGTGTGGCGGCGACGAAACGGATTTCGCAAAGGCCGAACCGGTCATCCGCTGCTATGCGAAAGCCTGCGTCCTCATGGGCCCGGCCGGCAGCGGGCAACTGACCAAGATGGTCAACCAGGTCTGCGTCGCCGGCGTGCTGGCCGGGCTGGCCGAAGGCATGGCGTTCGCGGAAAACGCGGGGCTCGACCTGCAGCGGGTGATCGACGTGATCAGCAAGGGCGCCGCGCAGTCCTGGCAGATGGACAACCGGCACCAGACGATGATCGCCGGCGAATACAACCACGGGTTTGCTGTCGACTGGATGCGCAAGGACCTGGCCATCTGCCTGCACGAGGCGGCACGCAACGGCAGCGAACTGCCCCTGACAAGGCAGATCGACCACCAGTACGCCGAGGTGCAGCATATGGGTGGCGGCCGCTGGGATACCTCTGCGCTCTTTGCCAGACTGCAGGCACGTCGCCGGGATGACCGGTAACGAGCAGCGCTTCGCCATGAACGAACAATCCATCGTTGTCCTGACCGGTGCCGGCATCTCCGCCGAGAGCGGCATCCGCACCTTCCGCGCGGCCGACGGCCTGTGGGAAGACCACCGCATCGAGGATGTCGCCACGCCCGAGGCTTTCGCCCGCAACCCGTCGCTGGTCCAGCGTTTCTACAATGAGCGCCGTCGCCAGCTGCTCGATCCGGCGATCCAGCCCAATGGCGCGCACCGGGCACTGGCCGAACTGGAAAGCCGCTGGCCGGGTGAATTCCTGCTTGTGACACAGAACGTCGACGACCTGCACGAACGCGCCGGCAGCGGCAGGCTGATCCACATGCACGGCGAATTGCTGAAGATGCGCTGCGCGCACAGCGGCGAGGTGTTCGCCATCGCGGGGGACATCACGCCCGGGCACCGCTGCGCGTGCTGCAACGCCACCGGGACATTGCGACCGCATATCGTCTGGTTCGGCGAGGAACCGTTGCGGATGGAAGAGATCAGCCATGCGCTCGCACGCTGCACGCTGTTCATCTCGATTGGAACGTCCGGCAACGTCTACCCCGCTGCCGGCTTCGTACAGGCGGCCCGGCGCTCGGGAGCACATACCGTGGAACTCAATCTGGAACCTTCGCTTGGGGCCAGCCATTTCGCGGAAAAGCGGCGTGGCCGGGCGTCACTGATCGTGCCGGCGTTCGTCGAACAACTCCTGGACAAATAGCGCTCCTGACGCTGAAGCCGGTGTAAATCCACAGCATGCCGGCGTTGGGTTCCACGGAAAACCACACCCCGCACGCGGCCTTGTCGCCGCCGGCGAATGACGGCCGCTACCATCTGCACCCGCCATTTTCAGGAGGACACACCGATGAATGCTTTCCGGCCGCTGCTGCTCGGCCTGTCACTGGCCGCTGCCGGCACTGTTCTCGCAAACGACACCGATGGCGACTGGAAGGGCAGCGCCGACGTCGGTTTCACCAATATCGCCGGCAACAGCAATTCATCGTCGCTGCTCGCCGCAACACGCATGGCGCGCACCGACGGGCGCTACAAGCACAATCTGGAAGCACGTGCGAAGAACACCGAGGAATCCGGGCTGCGCACCGCCGAGGCCTACCGGTTCAGCGGCAAGGAGGACGTGTCCTTTTCCGGGCGCGACTACCTGTACATCAGCTCGACCTGGGACAAGGACCGTTTCAGCGGCTACGACTGGCAACTGTCAGCCTCCATCGGTTACGGCCGAAAACTGATCGACACTGAACGCCACCGGCTGTCGATGGAAGCCGGTCCGGGTTATCGCCACGACGAGTTGCCCGCGGGCGGCAGCGACGAAACGGCAACCGCGCATGCAGCGGCGAAGTACGAGTGGGAGGTCAGTGAAAAAACGCGATTCCTGCAGGTGCTCGAAGGCGACCGCGGCGAGGACAACGCCCTCACCCGCTCGCTGAGCGAACTGGCGATCAAGCTGAACAGCCGGCTGGCGTTCAAGACCTCGCTGGAAATCAAGCGCAACAGCGAGCCGCCGGCAGGCACCAAGAACAGCGACCGCACCACCATGCTGGCGCTGGCCTGGACGTTCTGACCGCGCAGGGAATTTCCGAAACGAAACGCCGGACGGAACGGCGCCTGGCTAGACGGATGCCAGGAGTCGTTCCAGCAACTCGTCCAGGCCGATCCATGCGCCGCAAACGACGGTGTCGGCACCGCCGTAGTACACATGAAGGAGATCCCCGACCAGCGCGGTGCCGCAGTTGTACACCACGCCGGACTTGAAGCCTTCATTTTCGTAGCGCGCATTCGGCTCGAGCAACGGATACGGAAGGCGTGACAGCACGCGGGAGGGATCCTCCCGGTCCAGCAACATGGCACCCAGCTTGTAGCGGCCGGGGTCGCGGCGATCCATCGCGTGGTACAGCAGGATCCATCCGGCATGGGTCTCTACCGGCGGCGCGCCAGCGCCACGGATCCAGGTATCCCAGGCGGAATCGCAGCCTGCCGGCAGGTGACGGCTCTTGATGACCTCCGGTGAAAAGTCGTCGAGCGACTCGACTTAGTCGATCTGGACGTCAGGGGTCAGGGGTCAGGCTGTGCAGGATCGCGTAGCGGCCACCAAACATCGCCGGAAAAACGACCCAGTTCTTGTGCACCTCGCCGGGTGGCGAAATGATTCGCGCCGGACTCCAGGCCCAGTTCCGCGCTAGGAAGTCGTCCACCGCGATGGACGTCATGGCCACGGCCGGCGGCGATGCCCAGCCGCAGAAGTCCGTGTAGGTCATGTAGAGCCGGTCTGCCAACTGGGTCAGCCGCGGATCTTCGCAGCCGTGCCAACTGCCCCCGGAGGCATGCGGTGCCGCAGCTTTCTCGACACCTGCGACGGGCACCGGACAGGGCCGCGACTCGTAGACCGGTTCATCCCCCCGCTCGTCGAAACGGATGCCGTCGGCACTGGCCGCGTATCCGAGCCGGGACAATCCCTCATCCCCGATGGCCCGGTACAACAGGTGTACTTTCCCGGCGAGGTGAATCGACGCTGCGTTGAACACATAGCGGGATTCCCATGGATGCCGCGCCCTCGCCGCCAGCACAGGATTGTTGGCAAAACGGCGCAGTATTGGCGCGGGCGCCGATGGCCGACTACACCCGCCCATAGTCGTCTTCGTAGCGCACGATGTCATGTTTCAGCACCTCTCCCTGTGCCAGTTCCATGACCCAGGCATCGGTAACGGCCGTCAACCGGTGCTTGCGTTGCGGCGGGACGACGATCACGTCGTCAGCCCCCGCGCGATGATGGACGTTTCCGACCTGCGCCTCGACCTCGCCGCTGATGACGACCCAGACCTCGGTGCGCATTTCGTGGCTTTGCAGGCGGCCATGAGTCGGTCGAAGTCGCCGAAATGAAGGTCAAGGCTGTTATGGCGCCCAAATCCCTGAAGTGCCGGATAAGGTCCAGCATTACGCGAAGTAAATGGGTGGTGTTTGTTCCGGCTGATTTTTCGGATCTCTCCAGCGCCAGCCAAGTTGGCCGCGCCTTGCGTGAACTGCGCGCGGAGGGGGTCCTGATCAGGTTTGGGCGTGGCCTGTATGCCAAGGCGAAGCGATCGCCACTGACCAACAGGGTCATTCCGGTCAGGCCGTTGCCGTTGCTGGCCGTTGAAGCGTTGACACGAAAACTGAACGTCGAGGTGGTCGAAGGCGATGACTTGCGCCGCTACAACGCTGGGCGATCGACACAGGTGCCGACAGGCAGGGTAATCACCGTGCGGGGAGGCAAATCCCGGCGCATGTCGTTCGGTGGGGTATCCATCACATTCCGCTATGTCCCCTGAGTGAGGGCCAGCGGGCTACGCGGTCTACCGGCGATGAGCCGATTTGCTTGCTAATCGACGCACAAATGTGGCAATAATTGAGCCGATTATCGTTGGGGGTCGGCTCATGCGCGGTGAGGAATGGTCATGGGGTGACCCAGCGTGGCCCCACTTCCAATACGACCCTGCTCGAGTCCAGTGGGAGGTCTCACGCTATGCCAGTGCCTGTGGTTGGCAGTTGGGCAGTACCTCTCAGTTGGCCGAAGTAGATCAGCTCGCGGCTGGGATCGACCTCATGGTTGCCGAGGCAATCAGCACTGCCCAGATTGAGGGCGAAAGGCTCGACAGGGAAAGCGTCAGGTCATCCCTGCGGCAGCAGTTGGGACTGGAGACTGGCCGGCGTGTGCGCCGCCTAGAGCCAGAGGCCGAACGGATGGCTCGCCTGATGTTGGAGGTGCGCAAGGATCTCCGTCAGCCGCTAACTACCAACACGCTCTTCGATTGGCATGGTCTCGTGCTGGGTGATGGCAAACGCATCCTTGGCGCTGATATGCGTGTGGGCGCCTGGCGCACGGAAGGCATGGCCATTGTTTCGGGCCCCATTGGGCGCGAGCGCGTGCATTACGAAGCTCCTCCGCCTGAGCGGGTGCCCGAGGAGATGGCGAGATTCATTGCCTGGTTCAATGAAACGCATCCAGTCAGCGGAGAACCGTCGCGCCGGTTGCCGGCACCCATCCGCGCAGCGATAGCGCACCTGTGGTTCGAAATCATCCACCCGTTTGATGACGGCAATGGTCGGGTTGGTCGGGCTCTGATCGAGCTTGCGCTGTCGCAGGACAGTGGGGCACCGGTACTGCTTAGTCTTTCCAGCACATTGGAAAGGCATCGGGAAGCCTATTACGCGCAACTTAATCAGGCGTCGCGCAGTCTCGCCATCAACGAGTGGTTAGCCTGGTTTTGCGCTCGGCTGCTTGAGTCGCAGGAAGATGCCGGGACGACCATCAATTTCGTGCTGGCCAAGGCGCGCTTCTGGGATCGTGTGCGTAACTCGCCGGTCAACGAACGCCAGGAAAGGGCATTGCGGCGAATGTTTGACGCTGGACCTGCTGGATTCGAAGGGGGCATGACCTCAAGCAAGTACGCGTCTCTCACCGGCTGTTCGAAGGCTACGGCGACACGGGATTTGGCTGATCTGCTGGAAAGGGGACATCTCGTGCAGCGCGACAAGAAGGGGCGGTCGACTGCTTACGATCTTTTGATCGATATTCCAAGGTCGGCGGTTAGTGGGAGCGAGCCACCACCTTGAGCAGTATTTGGATACACGCCCAGCGACAGCGATTTTTCCTTGCCATCGAAGCGGTACTTCAGGCGCCACCACTTGCTCCCCGCAGGCGTGATGAGCAGATACAAACCGCCACCATCCGCGAGTTTTTGCGGCTTCTCTTTGGGCTTGGCGGAACGGACTGCAGCGTCGGAAAGCGGCATGGGGGTAACACCGTTCGCTGAAGATCAGTTACTCCAAAAGTAACCCCCAGCCCCTCCGGACCTCAACGGGTCCGACCGGGTTCCACCGGAATCCCCAACTGCCTGAAAGCGCTGAGAAACCCTTGATCGAGAACGAAAAAAGGCGCCTTTCGGCGCCTTCTTCTTCAGGGGGATGGTGGAGCTAATCGGGATCGAACCGATGACCTCGACAATGCCATTGTCGCGCTCTCCCAACTGAGCTATAGCCCCACAGCTGAGGGCGCGAATTATGGGAACGGCCCCGGGTGCTGTCAACCATCAATCAGGCGTCGGCATCACCCTCGCCGGCTGCCCCTGCGCCCAGTGACCGGTACTCCTTTTCCAGTTCCTTTGCCTGCTTCTTGGAGACCCCGCCCAGTACCTCGATGGCGTGGCGCAGGCGGGCGCGGGTCATGTCCGAACCGAGCACGGCCATGCTGTCCAGCACCGAAACGGAACTGGCGCTGCCGGAAACGGCGACGAACACCGGCGCGAGGAAATCACGCATCTTCAGGCCCATCTGCCCGGACAGCGCGGTGACCTCGGCCAGCAGCGCATCCTTGCTCCAGCTGCGCATCGCCTCGCAGCGCCAGAGCAGGAACTGCAGCAGGCGCACGACCTGTTCGTCGGTCATGCCCTTCACCACCAGTTGGGCACGCTCCAGTTTCGGCAGGCCGGACACCAGGAAGGCCGCCAGCGGCGCGACGTCGGACAACACTTCGGTACGGCCCTGGATGTGCGACACCAGCGGCGCAAAGTATTCCTCGTTGAGCGCCCAGTCCTTCAGGCGGGCGACGAATTGCTCCGGCGGCAGCTCGCGCATCCACTGGCCGTTCAGCCAGCGCAGTTTTTCCACGTCGAACACCGGGCCGCCGAGCGACACCCGCATCAGGTCGAAATGCGCCACCATGTCGGCAAAATTGAATTTCTCGCGCTCGTCGGGCATGGACCAGCCCATGCGGCCGAGGTAGTTCAGCATCGCCTCCGGCAGGAAACCCATGCGCCGGTAGTAGTTGATGCTGGTCGGGTTCTTGCGCTTGCTGAGCTTGGACTTGTCCGGGTTGCGCAAGAGCGGCAGGTGACAGAGCACCGGCATCTGCCAGCCGAAGTATTCGTACAGCAGCTTGTGCTTGGGTGCGGAACTGATCCACTCCTCGCCGCGCAACACATGGGTGATCCGCATCAGGTGGTCGTCGACCACGTTGGCGAGGTGGTAGGTCGGCATGCCGTCGGCCTTCATCAGCACCTGCATGTCGACCTGTTCCCAGGGAATCTCGATCTTCCCGCGCAGCAGGTCGTCGATGACGCAGATCGCACCCTCGCCTTCCATCACGCCGGGGCGCGGCACCTTCATGCGCACGACGGAGGGCTCGCCGGCGGCGACGCGTTTTGCCACCTCGTCCGCGGACAGGTGGGCGCAGTGGCCGTCGTAGCCGGGGGTCTTCTGCGCGGCCATCTGCTCGGCGCGCAGCGTGTCGAGGCGCGCCTTCGTGCAGAAGCAGCGGAAAGCGTGGCCCTTGTCGAGCAGGACCTGCGTGTGCTCCGCGTAGATCGCGCCACGCTCGCTCTGCCGGTACGGACCGTGCGGGCCGCCGACATCCGGGCCTTCGTCCCAGTCCAGTCCCAGCCAGCGCAGCGAGTCGAGGATCATCTGCTCGGATTCGGCGGTGGAGCGCACCAGGTCGGTGTCCTCGATGCGCAGCAGGAACTGGCCGCCGTGCGCGCGGGCGAAGGCGAGATTGAACAGGGCGACGTAGGCGGTGCCGACGTGCGGGTCGCCGGTGGGCGACGGGGCGATGCGGGTACGGACGGTCATGAGGCCGGTCTGGTGCGGAAAAAGGGCGGCCATTATACGGGCCGCACCGGAGCAGGCACGCCCGCGTTGACCGTCTCCGGGCGCCGCGTATAGTGCCGCGCCATGAACGCGACTGCCTGGCGGCTGTCGGTCGCCCCGATGATGGACTGGACCGACCGGCACGACCGCTATTTCCTGCGCCTGATCAGCCGCCACGTCCGCCTCTACACGGAGATGGTCACCGCGGCGGCGTTGCTGCATGGCGATGCCGGATACCTGCTTGCCCACGATGCGGCCGAACACCCGGTCGCCCTGCAGCTGGGTGGCAGCGACCCGGCCGCCCTCGCCCGCGCTGCGGAACTGGGCGAGGACGCCGGCTACGACGAGATCAACCTGAATGTCGGCTGCCCCTCTGACCGCGTGCAGGAAGGCCGCTTCGGTGCCTGCCTGATGGCCGAACCGGCGCTGGTGGCCGACTGCGTGGCCGCGATGCGGGCGCGGGTCAGGGTGCCGGTGACGGTGAAGCACCGCCTCGGCATCGATACGCAGGACAACTACGAATTCACGCACGGGTTCATCGACACCGTGCGCCAGGCCGGCTGCGAGGTCTTCATCGTGCATGCCCGCACGGCCATCCTCGCCGGCTTGTCGCCGAAGGAGAACCGCGAGATCCCGCCGCTGCGCTACGAGAACGTCTACCGGCTGAAACGCGATTTCCCGCAACTGACCGTCGCCCTGAACGGCGGCGTGAAGACGCTGGACGAAACCGCGGGGCATCTCGCCCGCGTCGACGGCGTGATGATCGGCCGCGAGGCCTACCACAACCCCTGGCTGCTGGCAGAAGCAGACCGCCGGCTGTTCGGCGATGACCACGCCGTCCCCGCACGTGCCGACATCGTCGAACAGATGATCCCGTACATCGAACGCGAGATGGCGGCCGGGCACACCCTGCACAGCATCACGCGGCACATGCTGGGCCTTTATCACGGCGTGCCGGGCGCGCGCGCATTCCGCCGTTTGCTCAGCACCGAAGGCGTCAGGCAGGATGCGGGCACCCACACCCTGCGCCGGGCGCTTGCCCTGATCGACCACTCCGCCACGGAAAACCCGACATGAACAGCAAACTCGACCAGTTACGTGCGATGACCGTGGTTGTCGCCGATACCGGCGACATCGACGCCATCCGCGACCATGCACCGCAGGACGCGACGACCAACCCGTCACTGGTGCTGAAGGCGGCGCAACTGCCGCAGTACCGCGAGCACCTGGTGACTGCAGTGCGTGACGCCATGGCCGAAGGCTCGGCCAACTGGCTGGACAGCGCCGCCGACCGGCTGGCGGTGCGCATCGGCGTGGAAATCCTCAAGCTGATCCCGGGACGCATCTCCACCGAAGTCGATTCGCGGCTGTCCTACGACACCATGGCCACGGTGACCCGCGCGCGCCGGCTGGTCGCGCTGTACCGCGCCCACGGTGTGTCGCGCGAACGCGTGCTGGTGAAGATCGCCAGCACCTGGGAAGGCATACAAGCCGCACGCATCCTCGAACAGGAAGGCATCAACACCAACCTGACGCTGCTGTTCGCGCTGCCACAGGCGGTGGCCGCTGCCGAGGCCGGCGCCTTCCTGATCTCGCCCTTCGTCGGCCGCATCCTGGACTGGCATGTCGCGCGCACCGACCGCAAGACGTACAGCGCCGAGGAGGACCCGGGCGTGCTGTCGGTCACCCGCATCTGGCAGTACTTCCGCCACCACGGCCACCGCACGGTGGTGATGGGCGCGAGCTTCCGCAACACCGGCGAAATCGAGCAACTGGCCGGCTGCGACCGGCTCACCATCGCGCCGGCACTGCTGGCCGCGCTGGCGGCCGACACCGGCGAATTGCCGCGCCGGCTCGATGCCGCTGCCGTGCCGCGCGACATGCCGGCACTGCGCGTGGACGAACGCAATTTCCGCTGGCTGATGAACGAGGACGCGATGGCGACCGAGAAACTGGCCGAGGGCATCCGCCTGTTCGCCGCCGATCAGGCGAAACTGGCCGAACTGCTGCGACAGGTGTGACGCGATGATCGGCGACCTCACCCGCTGGCTGGAAGCGCGGCTGAAAACGGAAACATACGCGCCGAAGAAGGATGCCCATGAACTGCGGCTGGTCTCGGCGGCACTGCTGGTCGAGGCCGCCCGGGCCGACCATCACTTCTCCGATGAAGAGCGCGAGCGCCTGGTCGAGTTGCTGCGCACGCGGCACGGGCTGTCGGAGCCGGATGCGCAGGAACTGCTCGCGCATGCGCGGAACCGGTCGGCACATTCGGTATCGCTGACCGACCTGACCCAGGTGGTGAAGAAGTACACCGACGCCGACCAGCGCAAGGCGCTGGTTATGGACATGTGGCGCATCGCGCTGGCAGATGGCCGCATCGACAAATACGAGGAGTATGTGATCCGCCAGGTGGCGGGGCTGCTCTATGTGCCGCACGCGGACTACATCCAGGCACGGGAAACAGCCGGGGACTCCTGATCGGGAAATGCTTGCGGTCAACTTCCTGTCGAGGCCCGCTGGCGGCTTTCCAGTGTTGCAACGACTTCGTTGAACGCGGCGCGGTTGCGCTCGTCTATGTCCATCAGCACCCGGTGCGCATCGGCAATCTGCCGGCACAGATCCGATTCCGGACGATCTACCAGGGCCAACTCCGCGCATTCACAGACGTGCTCGGTTTCCGAATCGGCAATACGAAACACCTGCTGCAGGCACATGCTGTCAAGCAGGCGTCGTATGTCATCGTTCGGCGCCAGCAGCAACGGCGGGGCAGCCAGCCGGTTGCGCGACTGGATGGCGATCTTTGCCAGCAACCCGAGCATGGTGCTGTCGATGTTGGTCGTTTCGTGCAGGTCGATGACGATCGAGCGCAGCGAGGAATCCGCGAATGCCTGCTCGATCAGCGAATCCATCGAGGCGCACCAGGGAGCGCGCACGTCACCGCGCAGGCGCATCACCCAGGTGCCTTCGTGGAACGCGTAGAGAATGTTGCCGCAATTCATACCGTCCTGCCCTGTCATGCGCCGGTCTCTGCGGCTGCCTCGCGTATCACCAGCATCGCGACGTCATCGGGAATATCCCGGGTGCCGTCGAGAGCCAGTGCACGACTCAAGGCGTCCACATCCAGGGCCCCGTTGCCGACCATGTCGAGCAACCTGGCTTCCTTGTCTGCCAGTGACGCCGAACCCATCAGTTCGAACACACCGTCGGACAGGAGCACCAAGGCGAACCCTGCTGGAAGCGCGTGGATTCTATCCTCGTACAGGGCGGCGTCAAATAGCCCTACGGGCATACCCGTACCTTCCACGTACTGCGCACAATTTCCATCGTAAACAATGAGTTGTGGATACTGCCCGGCAACCGCGTAGGAGAGCTCGCGGGTCCGCAGGTCAACGACGCCGGCCAACATCGCCACATGCTTGCCCAGACCGAGCGACAACAACTCCCGGTTGATGCGATCGAGCAGCAGCGAGGGACGCCACGGACTCGTGCCGACAGCATCCCGCCGCAGTTCGCGGCGCGCACGATTGCCCAGCGTCTTCAACAACATGGTTACGAAGGCGCTGGACGCCCCATGACCGGAAACGTCCGCGAGATAAAACGCGAGGCAGCGATCACCGATCTCGAAGTAATCAAGGAAATCGCCGGACAGGTACAGCGACGGCACAACTCGGTGTTCGACACGGCACCAGCCGAAATCCTGCGGCGTCGGCGGCAGGATTTTCTGCTGGACGCGACGACCAGCCTCCTCGTCCTCGCTAAGCGTCCGCAGCCTCTCTTCCTGTTCGCTCAGCGTCGCTGCACTCGCCTCGAGCGCATGGCGATGCGTCCGCCGCTCTCCCCGCCAGACTACGGCGGCGCTGATCGCCGCCTTCAGTGCCTGCGGATTCTGCAACGGCCAGGACAGCAGATCGCGCGCACCTGCCCGCATCAGCGCAGCCGCATCCTCGATGGCTATGCCGTCAGCGACCACCAGGATGGCCAGGTCCGGATCGATGGCGAGCCAGTGCTGCATGACGTGCAGGGAGTCCTGGATGGCCGGCGCACGACACCGGCAAACCGCGATGCCGGTGTTCGGCAGGTGCGGCAACGAAGCAGGGAGGTCGGCGGCAACGAGCAACGAATACCCGTCGGCCGACAGGGTGGCGGCAAATTCGCGGGCGACGGCACCGTCACCGTTATCAAGCAGCAGGATGCGGCGATCCTGTCGATCAGGCATGCCATGCCTCCACGAGGTTCGACCTACGGTATACCCCGCGCGGGAACGCCGCAACCGCGGTAACGGCAGCGGCGAACAGCATCAATCCGCACGCTCAATGTCACCCGCTGCAGGTGGCATTTCCTCACCGGGAGTGACGCTGCTGTCATCCATTTGCGCATCGTCAGTTTCCACGCCGCCCTCGACACCCGCTTCGACTGCGCCTTCTGCTGATCCGTCGTCCTCGAGATCGTCGAAGTCCTCGTCCAGGAACGGGTCGTCGGCCGGATTGCTGCCACCCTGGACATCGAATTCGCGACGCTGCAGATAGATGTCACGCAGGAACGAATAGCGGTCACCGACGATGACCTGCTCGTAACGCAAAAAGTCTGCACGCATATCCACCAGTTCAAGCGCACCCAGTGCCAGCCGGACACCATCGCGTTCCACGATTGTCAGCGGCCTGTCCAGCGGATGGATCGTGCGGTTCACCGGAATGGCCAGTGCATCGCGCACGGTGCTCGGCCCCCAGAACGGCAGCACCAGATAGTTGCCGCTGCCGACGCCCCATTTGCCCAGCGTGGTACCAAACCCGGTATCCCGCCGGGGAATGCCGCCTGCCGAGGCAACGTCAAACCAGCCGCCGATGCCCAGCGTCGTGTTCACCAGCACCCGGGATGCCGTGTCGATCGCCATGCCACCCTCGGCCTGCAGCGCAAAGTTCACGCCGTTGACCACGTCCTGGATGTTGGCGAAGACATGGGTGATGCCCTTGTCCACGGCCTCCGGCGTGACGGCCTGGTAACCCTTTGCCACCGGGATGAGGAAATGCCGATCCAGGAAATCATTGAAGGCAAAAACACTGCGGTTGAAGGTCTCCCAGGGGTCACGCGGATCGGCAGCCCGGGCATCCGCCGCCAGCAGAGCGAGCAACAGTACGCCGGCGCAACGCATGCACCGGCGGAACGACGGAACCTGATGACCGGAGCTGTTCACTGTGGCCGTGTTGCGCAAAGGTCAGCGGCTGCGCCGGACGATGATGCTGCCGATGGAGTAACCGGCACCGAAGGAGCAGATCACGCCGGTATCGCCCACCGCCAGTCCGTCGCGGTGCAGGTGGAAGGCAATGATGGAACCGGCAGAACTGGTGTTGGCGTAACGGTCGAGGATGACCGGTGCTTCCTCGATGGTCGCGTCACGCCCGAGCACGCGCCGGGAGATGAGTTCATTCATCTTCAGGTTGGCCTGGTGCAGCCACATCCGGCGCACGCCATCCACCGGAATGCCGGTATCGGCGAGGTGCGCAGAAATCTGCTCGGCGACCAGTGGCGACACCTCCTGGAACACCTTGCGGCCATGCTGGCGGAACAGTTTGTCACGCTGGCCGATACCGGATTCGTCGCAACGGTTCAGGAATCCGAAGTTGTTGCGGATGTTGTTGGAGTATTGGGTCTGCAAACGGGTGCCGACGATCTCCCAGCGCTCGTTCGAACACGCCGTCTCGTCGCGCTCGATGACCACCGCCGTGCAGGCATCACCGAAAATGAAATGGCAATCGCGGTCTTCCCAGGCCAGGTGCCCGGAACAGATTTCCGGGTTGACCATCAGCACTCGCCGGGCACTGCCGGACAGGACGGCGTTGTACGCGGCCTGGATGCCGAAGGTGGCGGACGAACAGGCGACGTTCATGTCGTAGGCAAAACCGCCGGCACCGATCGCCGCCTGCACTTCGATGGCCATCGCCGGGTAAGGGCGCTGCATGTTCGAACAGGCGACGATCACGGCATCGATATCGCTGCCGGCAACGCCTGCCTGCGCCAGCGCCTCATGGGCGGCTGCCTTGGCCATCTCGCACTGCAGGGACGGCTCCTCGTCGGCGCGCTCGGGGATACGCGGACACATGCGGTCCGGGTCCAGCACGCCGCTCTTGTCGATCACGTAGCGGGACAGGATGCCCGAGGCCTTCTCGATGAACTCGGGGTTGGAGCCGGTCAGCGCCTCGCGCGTGCCGGCGGCGATTTCGTCGGCATGCCGTGCGTTGTGGCGGCGAACATACTCGTTCAGCGATTCGACGAGTTCCTCGTTGGAAATGGACTGCGTCGGCGTGAACAGGCCGGTGCCGGAAATGACGATGCGTGGTGACTGGGTCAAGGACGTGTCCCCTTCAGAACAAAGGCAGCCGGCAGCAATTTGGCGGCACCGGCGGAAAAGAGGGCGCAATCATCCGTCGAAAGCAGCAAGCCAGTCCAGCACGAGCGACTCCACCTCGCGCCCGCCCGGCCCGCCGGCCAGCGCGGTTTTCGGGCCGAGCAGGCGGACACCGGTTGCCTGCGGGAAAACGTACAACCGGCCGTCATGCGGCGGCAGCATGGCCTGCAGCGCGCGGGCCGATTGCGGGCCGCTCCAGGGCGCGTCGGCCTCCGCGGCCAGGATCAGCGTCGGCGGCCAGTCGGGCAGTTCGCGCAGTTGCGCCGCGTGATCCAGGCCGTCTTCCGGGTCGAGCCACGAGGCGCTCGCCAGCATCCGGCGGATCTCGCGGTAAAAGCGTACCGATTCGGCACCCGGCCCGAGGTTCAGCGCCGTGCCGGGGATGATTTTCCCGCGCATCGCCAGCCAGTCCGCCCACCAGCCGTAACGCAACTGCCAGGACCAGGAAGCACCCGGCTCAAGGTGCGCACCGCTGCCGACCAGCACGATGCCCCGGACCATCTCGCGCACGATCGGCCAGCGGGCGAGGAAGCTCAGCCAGAGCAGGCCGCCGGTGCCGTGGCCGACCAGATAAAGAGGATTTTCCGGTGCCTTGTCCCGCAATTCGCCCATCACGGTCGCCAGGTCCTCGACGACGGCCGCGTGGAACCCGTGCTCGTCACCGGGGGCCAGCGCGGGAAAACTGCGGCCGTGTCCGCGCAGGTCCGGCACCCAGACATCGAAGCCTTCGCGAACCAGGCTAGAGGCCAGGGAGTCGGCGTCGCGGGAATAGAGACTGCCGTCGCCGCACAGCCCGTGCAGCAGCACGACGGTGGTGTGGCGCGTACCACCGGGAAAATGCCGCAGGTGCAACTGCTCGCGATCATTGACCGCCACCAGCAGGGATTCCGCGTCGCGCTTCGAAGCCACCTTGATCTTCCCCCTGGGTTCTTGCCGGTCGCCCCGAGCGCACGCGAGCTTGCCGCATCCTGCCGCCTGCCGGCAGGTCAGGCAAGGCCGCCCGACAGGATCCGCTCACGCTGGCGCGCCAGTCGCTGTGCAGAAACCGCCACTTTCGTGCGCAACGTCTGTGCGAACAGCGAAACGCGGTACTCCTCGATCATCCAGCGCAACGACACCAACTCCCCGGAGCGGCGACCCTCGGCGGCCAGGGCCTCATCCAGCGCTTCGTAGTCACGCCACAACGCCCGCAATTCGCCGGCAAGGGCGCGGTCGCGCTCGGGCTGGCCCGGCAACTTTTCCAGTCGTGCCTGCACCGCCTGCAGGTAGCGCGGGAACTCGAGCAGCCACTCGACCGGCGCCTCTGCCACGAAATGCGCGCTGAACAGTGACGCCAGCTGCGCCTCGATGTCGCTTCGGCTGGCGGCGAACGTCGCCGGCAGGCGTTCCAGGCGCAGGCGGATGTCCTGCCAGCGCGCCAGCGCATCGCCGACCACCTTCACCAGCCGGTTGGCATTGGCGTGCAGGTCGGCACGTCGCGCCTCGTAGCGTCGGCGGAACGCCTCGGCATCACGAATTTCGTCGCCCTCGCGCAGGAAGGTGAGGTCGGCAACGGCGAGCCAGAGATCCTCCAGCAACTCATCGGCCGTGCCGAGCGCGCGGTAGCGCACCGCCGCCTCGTTGAACCCGGACAGCGCGCGACGCATCGGCTTGAGCACCGCGGCGCTGGCCAGCAGGAACAGCCGGCGCAGGCCGCGACGGTGCTCGGCGCGCGCGGTTTGCTCATCGGGAAAAACGAGGATGGCGCAGTTGTCGGTTTCATCGACCAGCGCGGGGTAAAGCCGCAGCAGCAACTCGCCCTGCCGTCGCTCGACCATTTCAGGCAGCGGATCGAAGTCCGGCTCGCGGATGCCGTGCCGTTCCAGGCTGTCCTCGGCACGCACCGCGCGGGTGGCGGCGGCACCGACGGTCGCGCGCAGGGCGACGAGGTCCCGTCCTTCGGCCAGCACGGCGCCATCCTCGCCGGTCACCCGCACATTGGCGCGCAAGTGCGCGGGAACGGCATCGAGGTTGAAATGCGCCGGGCGGATGTCCTGCCCGGAGACCCGGCGCAATTCCGCCGCCAGCACCTCGACCAGCGGCCGGTCCCCGCTCGCCAGTCGCGGCAGCACGCTGGCCACCACGTCCGGCACCGGCACCAGCGCGCGGCGCAGATCCTTGGGCAGCGACTTCACCAGCGCGATGCAGCGTTCACGCAACAAACCCGGCACCAGCCAGTCCAGCCGGCCCGGCGACACCTGGTGCAGCACGGCAGCGGGAATATCCAGCGTCACGCCGTCGTCGGGCGCGCCCGGGTGGAAACGGTACGCCAGCGTCAGGGTCGCACCTGCGACCGGCGCACTGTCCGGGAACGCCCCGGTGGCCGGATCGTCGGGCGCGCGAGCCAGCAGGTCCTGCTGCGTCAGGCACAGCAACTTTGGCTCGTGTTTCGCGGCAGCCCGATACCAGGCGGCGAATTTCTGGGTGCTGAACACATCGGCAGGAACGCGCGCATCGAAGTACGCGAACAGCACCTCGTCATCGACACGCAGGTCGCGCCGGCGCAGCCGCGCCTCCAGGCGCTCGACCTCTGCCGATACCGACTCGTTGTGCGCGATGAAGGCATGGCCGGGCGGATTCGGCCCCCAGTCACCATTGACCAGCGCACCACGGATGAACAGTTCGCGCGCGACCGCTGGCGCCAGCGGCCCGTAGTGCACGTCGCGGCCGACATTGAGCAGCAGGCCGAGCAGCGACACCTGTTCGCGCGCCATGACCATGCCGCGTTTGCCGTCCCAGCGCGCGTCGAAATATTCACGGCGCACCAGGTGCTGCGCCTGCCCCTCGATCCAGCCAGGCTGCACGCGGGCAACGGTGCGCGCATAGGTCCGCTGGGTCTCGATGATTTCGGCGGCCACGCCCCACTGCACACCCTTCTTCACCAGTGCCGAGCCCGGCCAGACCTGCAGCTTGCGGTTGCGCGTGCCGGTGAGCGTGCGGTCACCCGGGTCACGTCCTTCCTCGCGCATGAACACCTGGCTGAGCAAGCCGGACAGCAGCGCGCGGTGCACGGCGGTGAAGTCGGCCGGCGCCTCGTTCTCGCGCAACGCGAGCTGCTGGCAGGCCAGCCGCAACTGGTGGTGGGTCTCACGCCATTCGCGCAGGCGCAGGAACGACAGGAAATGCCGCTCTGTCCAGCGCCGCAGGTCCGCATTCGACAAGTCCTGGCGGGCCTGCTCGTACGCTCGCCAGGCATTGGGGAACCAGAGGAAATCCGAATCCTTGTCCGCGAACAGGGCATGCGCCTCGTCGGCCGCCTGCTGGCGATCATGCGGCCGTTCGCGCGGATCCTGAACCGCGAGACCGGCAACGATGACCAGCACTTCGGTGAGCGAGCCGTTGCGCGCGGCTTCGAGCAGCATGCGCCCCAGGCGCGGGTCGACCGGCAGGCGCGCGAGCTGGCGGCCGACCGGCGTCAGCCGGTGCTGTGCATCGACAGCGTTCAGTTCCTCCAGCAGGCGCCAGCCATCCTGCACGTAGCGGCGTTCTGGCGCGTCGATGAACGGGAAATCCTCGACTTCACCGAGGCCCAGCCAGGCCATCTGCAGGATCACCGAAGCGAGGTTGGTGCGCTGCACCTCCGCGTCGGTATACGCCGGGCGCGACAGGAAATCGGTCTCGTCGTACAGACGGAAGCAGACGCCGTCGGCGACACGGCCGCAGCGCCCCTTGCGCTGGTCGGCGCTGGCCTGTGACACCGGCTCGATCGGCAGCCGCTGCACCCGCGAGCGGGCGTTGTAGCGGCTGATGCGCACGAAGCCGGGGTCGATCACGTAGCGGATGCCGGGCACGGTGATCGAGGTTTCCGCGACGTTGGTCGCCAGCACCACGCGCCGGCCTGCATGCGGGCGGAACACCTTGTCCTGCTCGGCGGACGACAATCGCGAATACAGCGGCAGCACGTCGATGCCCCGGGCCGCCTTGCGCAGGAACTGGTGGACCTCACGGATCTCGCGCTCGCCGGTGCAGAACACCAGCACGTCGCCGGCCGCCGGACGGCCCTGCACGCGCTCGTCGGCGACGATCTCCTCCAGCACGCGGTGCACGGCCTGCGGCAGGTCCAGCACCTGCGACTCGGCGTCCTCGCCGTTCGGCCGGTAAACCGTCTGCACCGGGTAAGTCCGCCCCGACACCTCGACCACCGGCGCCGGATTGCCCCGCGCATCGGCGAAGTGCCGGGCAAAACGCAGGTGGTCGATGGTGGCCGAAGTGATGATCACCTTGAGGTCCGGCCGCCTCGGCAGCAGGCGCTTCAGATAGCCGAGCAGAAAATCGATGTTCAGGCTGCGCTCATGCGCCTCGTCGATGATCAGCGTGTCGTACTTGTCGAGGAAACGGTCATGCGGGATTTCCGCGAGCAGGATGCCGTCGGTCATCAGCTTGACGTGGCTGGCCGGGCCGACCTGGTCGGAAAAACGCACCTGGTAGCCGACGCCGGCACCGACCTGCGTGCCGAGTTCCTGCGCCAGGCGCGCGGCAACGGCACGCGCCGCCAGCCGGCGCGGCTGGGTGTGGCCGATATAGCCATCGACACCCCGCCCGAGTTCCAGGCAGATCTTCGGCAACTGCGTGGTTTTGCCCGAACCGGTCTCGCCGGCCACGATCACCACCTGGTGTTTCGCGATGAGTGCGCGGATCTCGTCCCGCCGCTGGCAGACCGGCAACGCGTCGTCGAACGACGGTACCGGCAGCGACAACCGCCGCGCCTCGCGCGCGGCCTGCGATGCGGCCAGCCGCGCCTGCCAGGTGCGCAATGGCGCGTCGACGGCCCTGCCGCCGCGCACGCCTTCCTGCAGCTTCTGCCAGTCACGGCGCAGGCGGAAACGGTCGGCGCGCAGGCAGCCGGCCAGCAGTGCGTCCGTCTCGGCGGAATCGGGCAGGGTGGGTTGCGTCATGGGGCGCGCAGGATAGCACCGGCGTTCTTGACGCAGACGCCCTGCACGCACCAGTACCCGGGGGCGACCGGCAGGCCAGTCAGGTACACTCCGCGCCCTACCCCGGGCCACCGTTCCGCTCTGCCCCATGCCTGATTGCGCCGAACAACCACAGCCCCCGCAGGAACTTCGCCTGAAGCGGGTGGCCATCGACACCTACCACGAGAACGTCGCCTACCTGCACCGGGACTGCGCCGTCTACCGGGCCGAGGGCTTCCAGGCGCTGTCGAAGATCGAGATCGCCAGCAACGGCCACCGGGTACTCGCCGTGCTGAACGTGGTCGATGACGACCACATCGTCGGCTGCGACGAGATCGGCCTGTCCGAACAGTGTTTTGCCCAGATGAGCATGCCCGCCGGCAGCCCGGTCCACGTTTCGCACGCCGAGCCGCCACGCTCCTTCGAACTGGTCCACCGCAAGATGAACGGCGAGCGCCTGGGCGAGGGCGACTACCTCGCCATCGCCCGCGACATCGTCGACAACCGTTACTCCAAGCCGGAGATCACCGCGTTCCTGGTCGCGGCGCAGGAAAACGGCATGGACCGCGACGAGGTGCTGTGGCTGACCCGCGCCATGGTCGACACCGGACACCGGCTCGACTGGCACGAGCGGATGGTGGTGGACAAGCACTGCATCGGCGGCATCCCGGGCAACCGTACCTCGATGATCGTGGTGCCGTTGGTGGCCGCCTACGGGCTGCTGTGCCCGAAGACCAGTTCGCGCTCGATCACCTCGCCGGCCGGCACTGCCGACACCATGGAAGTGCTGGCGGAGGTCGACCTGGCGCCGGATCATCTGCACGACATCGTGCGCCAGGAAAAGGGCTGCCTGGCCTGGGGCGGCACAGCGAAACTGGCGCCGGTGGACGACATCCTCATTTCAGTCGAGCGCCCGCTGGGCATCGATTCGCCCAGCCAGATGATCGCCTCGATCCTGTCGAAGAAGATCGCCGCCGGTTCGACGCACCTGCTGATCGACATCCCGATCGGCAGCACGGCGAAAGTGCGCCACCTGCGCTGGGCACACCAGTTGCGCAAGCTGTTCGAGTACGTCGGCGAGCGCATGGGGCTGCACGTCGAGGTGATCATGACCGACGGCCGGCA
Organism: Gammaproteobacteria bacterium; assembly: GCA_046566505.1. GTDB lineage: Bacteria > Pseudomonadota > Gammaproteobacteria > Pseudomonadales > JADFDG01 > JADFDG01. The sequence continues at coordinate 3,122 of JBKHWN010000178.1, read as the reverse complement.
GCCGATAGGCAACGGCATCGGCCCGGCGCTGGAGGCACGCGACGTGATGCGCGTGCTGGAGCGCCACCCGGACGCGCCGCACGACCTGCGGGAAAAATCGCTGCAGCTCGCCGGCCGCATGATCGAGTTCGATCCGCGCGTGCGCGGCGGACAGGGCTACGAGATCGCACGCGACCTGCTCGACTCCGGTGCCGCGCTCGCGAAGATCAACGCCATCATCGATGCCCAGGGCCGCAGCACTGACATCCCGTCGCCGGGAACCCGGATGCACCAGGTGGTCGCCGACAAGGATGGCGTCATCACCGGCTTCGACAACCTGGCGATGGCGCGCGTCGCGCGCCTTGCCGGTGCGCCGATGGACAAGGGCGCAGGCGTGGACCTGCTGAAGAAACTGGGCGACCCGGTCGAGGCCGGCGAGCCGGTGTACCGCATCCATGCCGAGTTCCCCGCCGACTTCGGTTTTGCCGTGAAATACGCCACGGCCCATCCCGGTTTTACCGTCGGCAAGACAGAGGACATCGACCGCGTGGACGGTGAAATATGATCGTCCTCGGCTTCCCCGAAAATACCGCGCAATCCTCTGCCCTGGCGGCCGCACTCGGCTGCACGCATGCCACCATCGACGTTCACCGCTTCCCGGATGGCGAGAGCCGCCTGCAGTTGCCGCCCGCACTGCCCGCGGACGTGGTGCTGTTCCGCACCCTCGACCATCCCAACGAAAAACTGGTCGAGTTGCTGATTGCCGCCGGCGGCGCGCGCGACCTCGGTGCAGCCGACCTGACGCTGGTCGTGCCCTACCTCTGCTACATGCGCCAGGACATTGCCTTCGAGCCTGGCCAGCCGGTAAGCCAGCGCATCGTCGGCCGCCTGCTGGCGGGGACCTTCGATGCCGTGGTGACCGTCGACCCGCACCTGCATCGCGTGGCCACGCTGGACGAGGCCGTTCCGGCGAGCCGGACCGCCTGCCTGAGCGCGGCCCCCGAACTGGGTGAATTCCTGCGCGGGCAGGTTGCCGGCGACACGCTGCTGCTGGGCCCGGACGAGGAATCCGCACAGTGGGTCAGCCGGGTCGCAGGCCCCGGCGGCTATGCCTTCGACGTCGCGCGCAAGCAACGCCTGGGTGACCGGCAGGTTCAGGTCACCCTGCCCGACCGGGACGTTGCCGGACGCAGCGTCGTGCTGGTCGACGACGTCATTGCCAGCGGCCACACGATGATGGAAGCGGCCCGTGCGCTTCGCGCGCGCGGTGCCACTGCCGTCCATGCCATCGCCACCCACGGCCTGTTCGCCGAGGGCGCACTCGACGGCATGCAGGCAGCAGGCATCGACCAGATCTGGACCAGCGACGCCATACCCCACGCCACCTCGGCGCTGCCGCTCGCCGCGCTGCTGGCGTCAGGGGTACGCTCGTCCGCCGGAATGCACCGCCTGTCCGGAGGCACCACGCCACAGGCGGCCCGGACGACGACACGGGATAGGGATGGCGATTCCAATGTCTGACCGCAACGCCCGCCAAAGGAACTTCCAGGGAAACCCACGGTGAACACGATCATGCGTCCACTCATCCGGTGCCTGCTCGCAGGGCTGATGCTCTGCGCGGCCCCGCTGTCGGCGAATGCGCTGACCAAGGCCGAAGAGTCCCGCCTGGTGCAGGTAGCGGGTTCGGACCTGCCCTTCCTGCTCGGCGTCGAGTTGCGCAACTTCACCCTGCTGGCGGTGAGCGGCGGACGGCCCCGCGCGGTTCCGATGCAGTTCGTGGAGCGCTCCGTGGAGGGCTTTCCCTACTTTGCGGCCGACGACAGCACGTCATCCCCCGGGGATCCGAACAAGCTCGACGTGACGGACGTGCTGATCTTCCAGCTGGAGGACACCGGCGCACGCCTCACGACCCGGCCACCGCAACGGCTGTTCGCCGAGATTGTCGTGCAGACCTCCGACGGCCCGCGCTATGCGTATCTCGCCGAAAAAGGCTTCCTGCAGAACAACCGCGTGCTGGTGAAGTACGACGAGCGCGCAGGACTCATCGGCACCGACTGGTACGACCTCGAGGTCGACCCGAAAAACCTGAACATGTGGCGTGATTTCTTCTTCCGCACCTACACCCTCACCGACGGCAAGAAGAAGCGCACGCTGCTCGACACCATGAAGGTGAAACTGTCTTCCGGTGTCTTCACCAAGAACAACCGCATCACGCTCGACAACCGCAACCTGAATACCGAAATCATCGAGATCCGGCGCGGGCCGGTGCAAACCGAGGTGTTCGCCCGGGCCAAGGTCGAGTTTGCACGCGTACCGGTGCTGACCGTGGTGATGTACTACGTCATCCAGCCGCGGCAAACCGAGATCTACGCGCGATTCAAGATTCCGGGGATCGCCTCTTCCGTCCTCGAAAAGCCGGCGGTCAGCATGGCCATCGACGGCAACCGGCTCGAGGGCGGGAAGCTCTGGACGTCCTGGGGGCCCGATGAGCCGGTCATCACCGACGGTCGCCTGGACAACGCGGAAGCGGCCCTGATGCAGCGCAACGTGCCCAAGGACCGCAACTGGCTGCTGTACGACACCGGCAAGGGCTTCATCACGCTCGCCGGCATGGAGTTCAAGCAGGGCTTCGACGTGCCGATGTCGCTGGTCTACAAGGATTCCCGTCGCGATGAAGACATGCCCGAGCGCTTCATCGGCCAGTGGCCCAACGTCGGTTTTTCGCTGGACGACGTGCCGATCGGCCGCGATTTCTTCATGAAGGCCACGCTGGCCTTCAACGACGAGATGGGCCGGCAGACGCCGCGTGAATATGCCGAGCAGTTCCTGGCACCCCTGCGGGTCTCGGTGAATCCGCTCGTCCAATAAGGAAGTCCATCATGCCCGCCGCGCACGACACCCTCGCCAGCCGCGACAGCCACGTCATCGCGCTTTACTCCTGGCTGCCGGCCGGCGCGCCGCGCGCGCAACTGCTGGTTGCCCACGGCATGGCCGAGCACGGGGCGCGCTACGCGCCGCTGGGCGAACACCTCGCGGCCCGCGGGATCGCCGTCCATGCACTCGACCACCGGGGGCATGGCCGGTCCATCGCCCGCGAGCAGGATACCGGCCACTTCGCCGACCACGACGGCTGGGAAAAGGTG